>JBDSUZ010000320.1:0-5333 GCA_039927395.1 Saprospiraceae bacterium
GGCTAACATAAAAGCGGCCGAGTTGATGGGCAAACTCCACGACAGACTTGAAGAAATTGGGTACACTGGTCATCCTTTGGAAGTCTACTTGGTTCGTATACTATTCCTTTTGTTTGCTGAGGATACAACGATTTTCAACAAACAACAATTCCAGGATTATCTGGAACAACGAACAGCCGAAGACGGCAGCGACCTTGCATCAAAACTGCAAGAACTATTTCAAGTGCTTAATACCTCCAAAGAATTCCGATACAAGAATCTTGACGAGCAACTTGCAGATTTTCCTTATGTAAACGGAAAACTTTTTGAAGAAAACCTGCCAACTGCAAGTTTCGATAGCAAAATGCGCCAAGCTCTGCTGAACTGCTGTTACATAGACTGGAGCAAAATATCGCCGGCAATATTCGGCTCCATGTTTCAAAGCGTAATGAATCCCAAAGAGCGCAGAAACCTGGGAGCACATTATACAAGCGAAACGAATATTCTAAAGTTGATCAAACCACTTTTTCTGGATGAACTATGGAAGGAATTTGAAGGCATCAAAGACAACAAGAATAGACTCCCTGAATTTCACAAAAAGTTAAGCTCGCTCAAATTCCTTGACCCAGCTTGCGGTTGCGGTAACTTCTTGGTTATTACTTATCGAGAATTAAGATTGCTTGAACTGGAAGTGCTACGTGCAACTCATAAATCTGGCCAAACAGTATCTGACATTAGAGACATCATATGGCTTGACGTCGATATGATGTATGGAATTGAATATGAAGAATTCCCTGCCCGCATTTCTGAAGTTGCTATGTGGCTGATTGACCATCAAATGAATATGCAGATCAGCTACGAGTTTGGACAATACTTTGCTCGTTTACCGCTTAAGAAGGCGGCTAAGATCGTTCACGGAAATGCTCTGCAAATAGAATGGGGCGATCTACTCAGAATGCAAGAAATTGAAATTGATGCGGAGCAAACAACACTAATTCTTAAAGAGCCGTCTGTAGAATACCAGTCGGTAAATGTTAGAACTAAGAACTTAACGATTATAGACGAACGAAAAGCCACAACTGAGCGAATTTCTGTTAAAACTTCCTTTGACTACATTTTGGGTAATCCACCCTTTATCGGATATGCATGGCAGAACAGTTTGCAAAGATTAGATATGGAGAAAATATTTGTTGGTGTAAAAGGTGCAGGTGTTTTAGATTATGTTACTGCATGGTATGTCAAGGCAGCACAACTAATTCAGAATACAAGAACAAAAGTTGCTTTTGTATCAACAAATTCAATTACTCAAGGCGAGCAAGTCGGTATTTTATGGAACTTGCTTTATTATCATTACAAAATTACAATTCATTTTGCTCATCGAACTTTTAATTGGAGAAACGAAGCCAAAGGAAATGCAGCGGTCCATGTTGTAATAATTGGTTTTGCTAATTACGACTCAAACTATAAAATTATCTATGAGTATGAAAATATAAAAGGAGAGCCGCATGAGATAAAAGCAAAAAATATTAACGGGTATCTAGTAGATGCTAAAGACGTTTTTATTCAGAAGCGTTCGTCTCCTATTTGCAATGTGCCTGAGTTAAATAGAGGCAGTGATGCAATTGACGATGGTAATTTATTGCTGAATCAAGACGAAAGAGATTTTCTACTAAATAAGTATCCCGAAGTAGCAATTTTCATAAAACCATTCTTAATGGGCAGAGAATTCTTAAACAATATTCCGAGATATTGTATTTGGCTAAAGAATGCTGATTTATCGGAAGTGAAAAAAATGGATTCTATTTATCAAAGAATACAGAAAGTTAAAGCATTTAGAGAAAAGAGCAAAAGATCACAAACTGTCAAAGCCGCAAAGTTTCCATCTTTATTCGCGGAAGAACGGCACCCTGATTCTGACTATCTTGCTATTCCAAAGGTGTCTTCAGAGTTCAGAGAATATATTCCTATCGCCTTCTGTTCTAAGGATATAATTTGCGGTGACAAATTGTTTAATTTACCAAATGCCACCTTGTATCATTTTGGAATAATTACATCAAAAATGCATATGACGTGGATGAAAAGTATTTGCGGACGAATGAAAAGTGATTATAGTTATTCAAATACCATTGTTTATAATAATTTTCCTTGGCCCGAAAATCCAAGTGAAAAACAAACACAAACAATCCAAACTGCTGCACAAAAAGTCCTAGATGCAAGACTGCAATTTCCCAACAGTTCTCTTGCCGACCTATACGACCCTTTGACGATGCCCCCTGCACTGGTAAAAGCGCATAACGACCTAGATAAAGCAGTTGACTTGGCTTACAGACCGCACTCATTCACGAGCGTGGCAAACCGCATGGTATATCTATTTGAGTTATACGAAAAATACACGGCAGACCTTTTTACAAAGGAGAAAGTAAAAAAGAAAAAATGAGAATTTGAAATGAGAAAAGCTCATTAATCAGATGAAGCTTTTCCGATTAGCCGGGAGACGTGGTGGTGACAGACAGATAGTGCTGTGATATTGCCAAGTTCTCGTGGTATCGTTACTTTGAGAGCTTACACTGCAAAACTTTCTCCACAGCCGCAAGTCCTTGATGCATTAGGATTTTCAAAGAAAAAACCTTTGCCATCAAGACCACCAGAGAATTGCAAGGTGGTGTTGCAGAGATACAAGAAGCTCTTTAGATCAGTGACAATACGTTCGCCATTGTCGTCAAATACCTGATCGTTGGGCTTCATTTCATCATCAAAATCCATTTTATAGGACAGACCAGAGCAACCGCCACTAGTGACGGATACCCTTACGAAATGCTCAGGACTCAGGTCTTGATTTACCCTGATCTCCTCGATTTTAGTTTTAGCTTGATCGCTTACAAATAGCATGTCGAAACAATTTTAGGCATGAGCTTCAGCAGTAGCTGTAGCGACGATGCCATTTTTTGTTTGATAGTCTAATATGGCAGCTTTGATGGCATCTTCAGCCAATACAGAGCAGTGGATCTTAACCGGAGGCAATGCCAACTCTTCTACGATCGCCATATTATCGATCTTCATGGCATCGTCAAGGGATTTGCCTTTGAGCCATTCAGTAGCCAATGATGATGAAGCTATTGCAGATCCGCAGCCAAATGTCTTGAACTTAGCATCTGTGATCATGCCGCTATCAGAGTCAACTTCGATTTGAAGTCTCATAACGTCACCACATTCAGGAGCGCCAACTAGGCCTGTGCCTACGTTCTTGCTGCTTTTGTCCATCGTACCCACATTTTTTGGGTGCTTGAAATGCTCCAGTAATTTTTCAGAATAAGCCATGATTGGTTTTTTTTCTTGCTATTGTAAAGTGATAACAGTTTTTTGATTGGGATGGTTTCACATTAATGTGATGACCATTCCACATTGCTGAGGTCTACGCCCTCCTTGTACATTTCCCATATCGGGCTCAGATCACGCATATGATTAGCGCCTTCAGCGATGGCTTCGATCGTGTAGTCGATATCTTCATCAGTAGTGAATCTTCCAAGACTAAATCGAAGCGAAGAGTGTGCCAAATCATCACCCAATCCCAGAGCGACCAACACGTATGAGGGTTCGAGTGAGGCTGAAGTGCAGGCAGATCCTGAGGACAAGCCGATATTTTGGTTGAATGTCATCATCAGACCTTCGCCTTCCACATGTTTGAAAGAGATATTGGTCACATGAGGCATTCTATGCTCCTCATTGCCGTTGATATATACTTCTTCCAAGCGGTCTTGTAGTGTTTTTTGCAGACGGTCACGCAATTTGCTCAAGCGGGCGGCTTCAGTTTGCATTTCCTTTTGGCAGATTTCGGCGGCTTTGCCAAAACCAACTATGCCGGGTACATTCAATGTGCCGCTGCGCATACCTCTTTCGTGTCCACCGCCGTCCATTTGGGCTGTGACTTTGACTCTAGGGTTTTTGCGCGATACATATAGTGCTCCAACGCCTTTTGGGCCGTACATTTTGTGCGCGGTGAAAGCCATCAAGTGTATTCCCATTTCTTTAGGATAAGTTGGAATTTTGCCTACAGCTTGAGTGGCGTCACTCATGAAAAGGATACCTTTTTTCTTGCAGATATCTCCGATTTCCTTCATTGGTTGTATCACACCCGTTTCGTTGTTTGCCCACATTACAGATACCATGATGGTATTTGATTTGATGGCGGCTTCCAACTCAGCAAGATCAATCAAACCGTCGTTGGCTACTTTCAGATAAGTGATTTCGGCGCCTTGACTTTCTAGCCTGTCGCATGTATCAAGCACTGCTTTGTGCTCGGTTGTGACTGTGATGATGTGATTGCCTTTTTGGCGATACATTTCGAATACACCTTTGAGCGCTAGATTATCTGATTCAGTAGCTCCTGAGGTGAATATGATCTCTTTTGAATCTACTTGCAATAGATTGGCGATTTGCTCGCGAGCATAGTCCACTCCTTCCTCAGCTTCCCAGCCAAATGGGTGGTTTCTGCTGGCTGCATTGCCGTGTTTTTCGAAGAAATAAGGCAACATCGCGTCAATGACTCTTGGGTCACAGGGCGTAGTTGCATTATTATCTAAATATATTCTCTTCTGAGCCATTGTCGCTTATGTTTAATTAGACTGAATATGGATTCAATCAGTCGCAAAGATAACTACCTTTCCCGACAAAAGGTTCAGTCTTTTCAAATGTTTTGTGCTCCTGCAGGACTTTGTACTTACCTTTGACCTCTCAATTAGTAGATGCACAATGGCCGGATTATTTGACATGTTTGACAAAGCCGATGCGCTCCAATGGAGAGCTGGAATTGAGCGTGAATTGAAAGGCAAGGACTACAATTCGCTAGTTCAATCAATAGCCCAACAGCAATTGGAGCCATTTTATGCTGATCGCCCAGAGGGCATGGATTTAATGCCATCAGGCGAGAGTTCCAACGATTGGTTGATCGGAGCGCCATTTGGAGCAGACAATTCTGAACTGAATGCTACTATACTACAAGCGCTAGCACAAGGGGCGGAATCAATCAAAATCATATTCAAAGCAGGCCAAGACATCGACTTTAATACTATGCTTGATGAAGTTCAGAGCGACTGGATTGAGGTCAATATGGTCTTTGACAATGCCGAAGAGGCGAGGACGGGGATGGACTTGTTTTGCCGCTTTTTAGGGTCTCGCAGTATTGATGCCGCCCAACAAAGGGGTTCTGTTGCTTTCAATAATCAAGGTAACGAAGCGGATTGGATTCTTTTTGTTGATCAATGGCGTTCCAAATTGCCCTTGTGGCGCTGGTTTGCTATAGCAGTAGCTGTTGATGAGACTATGGATCGAAATTTCATTGCACATCTAACTGAATC
>JBDSUZ010000321.1:0-2072 GCA_039927395.1 Saprospiraceae bacterium
GATTTACCTGTAACATTGCCTCAAGAGCGCCCTCGGCTTCATTGACAATATTTCCCGATATGAAGAGTCCAGCGTTGTTGACTAGTATATCGAGGTAAGGGAAATGTTCCTTAATTTCTGAAGCAAATTTTGCGACTTCATCCTGTTTGCTGAGGTCAGACACTAGATAATCTACTGTCGTATTAGCATTCAGCAGCCTCAAAGCTTCAGCAGTAGATTGAAGGTCCTGTCGATTGCGGGAACAGATAAACAGGTGATTTCCTGCTTTGGCAAATTCTTCAGCGACTGCTCGGCCGATGCCTTTAGTGGCGCCTGTAATCACGATATATCTCATGGGTTCAACTTTTGATGCCGCAATATGTTAATTGCAATGGAAAGGTAAATCAAAACAATCGAAAAAGGGGCTTTGAGCGCTCTCGAAGGATTTGATCCCCGATTTGGGAAATTTCGGCTAATTTTGTCCATACCAGGCAGGTAAAATAACACGCAAACATTTCATGGTCATATTTAGGTGGATTTTCAGCCATATTGGCAAATATCTCGTCATGATGGGAAATGTCTTCACGAAACCCGAGAAGGCAAGCATGTTTTGGAAAGAGACCATTCGGCAGATGTACGACATCGGAATTGGCTCACTCGTGATCATTACATTGATTTCGGTATTTATCGGTGCAGTGTCTGCTTTGCAATTTGCCTATCAGCTTGATGGCTCGCTCGTTCCTAGATATTATATCGGATACATCGTAAGGGATTTGTCTATCATCGAATTGGCTCCGACATTCTCTTGTTTGGTATTAGCTGGCAAGGTCGGCTCCAATATGGCAGCCGAGATAGGAGGTATGCGGCAGAAGGAGCATATCGATGCCATGGAGATCATGGGAGTCAATACGGCTAGTTATATCATACTGCCGAGGTTACTCGCAGCAATGACCATGATCCCATTGTTGGTTATTGTGGCCTCATTCATTTCTATCCTTGGTGGTTATTTATCCTCAGTACCTACTGGTTTGCTAGCCCATGAGGAATATGTGAGAGGTTTGCGCTCATTCTTTGTGCCATACAATCTGACCATGATGTTGGTCAAATCCTTTGTATTTGCTTACCTACTGACCACCATTTCCTGTTATCAGGGATATTTTGTCAAGGGAGGCAGTATCGAGTTGGGCAAAGCTTCCACAAGTGCTGTAGTTTATAGCGACATCCTCATATTGATCGCCGATTATGTCATCGCCTTATTACTTACCGCCTAATGATCAAAGCAGTCGATATACAAAAATCCTTTGACGATCTAGAGGTATTAAAGGGCATTAGCTTGGATTTCAATCCCGGCAAATGCAATCTGATCATAGGAAGTAGTGGTGCGGGAAAGACCGTATTGCTCAAAATACTGGTAGGTTTGATAAAACCCACTGCAGGTCAGGTTTTGTACAATGATCAGGATTTCTTTAGTCTGGACAAATACGAAGTGAGAAAACTGCGTATGCAGATTGGTATGCTATTTCAAGGATCAGCTTTGTTTGATTCGATGACTGTAGAGGCAAACATTCGATTCCCTTTGGATATGTTTACTACCAAGACCAAAAAGGAAAAGCTTGACCGGGTCAACTATTGCCTAGATAGGGTCAACTTGGAGGGCAATAACGCGAAGTATCCTTCGGAATTGAGTGGAGGTATGCAGAAAAGGGTTGGGATAGCCAGAGCAATCGTGTTGGAGCCCAAATATCTCTTCTGTGATGAGCCCAATTCGGGCTTGGACCCCAAGACATCTATATTGATCGATGAATTGATCCAAGGCATCACAGTGGAGAACAATATCACCACCGTAATCAATACGCATGACATGAACTCCGTAATGGAGATTGGTGACAGCATCGCTTTGCTGCATGAAGGAAATCTGGCTTGGCAGGGCAACAAAGAGGAAGTCCTTGAAAGTACCAATGAGATCCTACAGGATTTCGTATTTGCATCGCCATTCCTGCAAAGGTTGCACAATGCTACTTTAGGCAAAGCGCTTAAATAGACAGCTGATATATATTTATTGGAGGGGAAATTGGTCCTCCAGCTAAAGCTGG
>JBDSUZ010000322.1:0-19045 GCA_039927395.1 Saprospiraceae bacterium
AACTCTACACTCTCAACCTAAAACCTCATCTCAATCCTCTCCCCTCCATTTTCAATTTCAACGTACTCCAAATCCAATATACGCTCCTTGGGATCACGTGGTAGATCAAATGGGTCGAATAATGATAGCGGTGGAATAAAGGAATAGGCCCGCACTTGCATATTTGGATGATTTAATTGTTTGAAACCATGGAAATAGAATCGAATGTGGCTATATTTTGAAGCTCGATTTCCGCTGGATTTTTCAATAACTACCTTTCTTGCCGCTGAATCGAGGATGACCTTACGCTCGAAGAAATCACCACTTTGATATTCAAAGCCATCGCCCTGATCTTCGTACCAGATCCATTCAGAGCTCGCTGACCCTGCGTAGAGATGAAGTTCTAGTGGGCCTTCGGGAGCCTGAGCGGTATATTGAACTAATCCTTGAAGTGGCAAAATGCTGCCTGCTTTGACGAAGATTGGGATCTTGTCAATCAAGAGTTCGACAAGATGCGTTTGTGACCCGGCAAATAAATTGTCATCTAACAAATCGTACCATTGGCCTTCTGGCAGATAGATTTTTGTGTACTTCTGAATGCTATCGACCGGACAAATCAGCAGTTGGTCGCCAAGACAAAACTGGTTTTGAAATTCCTTTTGGTAGACATTTTTGTCCTTCCAATAGCGCAAAGGCAACATGCGAACAATTGGCAGGCCACTGCGCGAGGCTTCATGGAATAAACTATAGAAATGGGGCAAAAGTCGATACCTGAGCGATAGATAATTGCGCGATATTTCTTCGACTGCTTCGCCAAATGACCAGGGTTCAGCATCGCGAGTATTGATCATCGAATGTGCACGGCAAAAGGGCATGAAGGTGCCTAATGCAACCCAACGAGCAAAAAGCGCAGGATGCGCTTCACCCGCAAATCCTCCGATATCGAATCCCGAAAATGCCATTCCGCTCAGCCCTAGACTGCCAACCAGCCGCACACCAAGGAACAGATGCTCATCAGCAGCTCCATTGTCACCAGTCCAAATCGCCGCATGGCGCTGCGTGCCCGCAAATGCCGCTCTAGTAACGACAAATGGACGTTCATTTGGTCGATGTTTCAAAGCCCCTTGCTTGGTGCTTAATGCCATTTGATGTCCATAGATATTGTGTCCTGAACGATGCGATCCTCCTCTCCCATCCATATCAAATCGAACTATGTCGGGAAATGCTTGATCCCATACAGCCGGTTCATTCATATCTACCCAAAATCCTGCAACTCCTTCCTCCACATTTTGCCTCATCCAATCTCCCCACCATTCTCGTGTTTGAGGCTTTGTAAAATCGGGAAAATGGCATGGCCCAGGCCAAACTGAGCCTGTATAATTCTCGCCATCAGGATATTTTAGAAATAAATCTTGAGCTACACCAGTAGTATGAGGTAAATAATCAGCGTCGATCTTAATGCCTGGATCATAAATCAGCACGAGCTTAAAGCCAAGTTCAGCTAGCGAATCGACAAGTTCTTTAGGATTTTGAAACTGCTTCTGATCCCAAGTAAATACCTTGAAGGCATCCATGTAGTGGATATCGAGGTAAAGTACATCAGCCGGTATTTGCTTTTGGCGAAATTCTCTGGCCAAATGCAGCAAACTCGAATCAGGGTAATATGAGTACCTACATTGTTGAAATCCCAGGGACCAAAGTGGAGGCAGCTCAATTCTTCCGGTTAAGGCCGTATACGACCGCAAAATGCCTTCAATATCACCAGTATAAAAGAAGTAGCTATCTAAGAGACCTTCTTCAGCAGAATTGAATGAAAACCGGGTATTTGAAGCCCCAAAATTGAAGACTGACTTGGAAGTATTGTCTAGGAAAATGCCATACGGCAAATCAGAATGTATTCCAATATAGAAGGGTACTGATGCATAAAGTGGATCTGTGTCAGGTCCATATCCAACGGCATCGGTGTTCCAATGGACGAACTGATTCCCGGCACGGTTGAGATCTTTTCCTTTCTCGCCAAGTCCTAGAAATATTTCATTTGGCTGTAGCGCTTTGTATTGTGTGACTTGATTTCCCTCCCAGCGAACTCCAAATTTTGCTTCATCGTCATGGATTAAATCCCCATCCAAAGTGTACATACTGAGGCGCAATTGGTCTTGATGCACTCTCAATTCAAAATGCTCAGTCTGAAGCGCAATGTAAGTTGGATGCTCTGTGTATGAAACAAAAGGCATGCCCTCGCGATCGATGACAGAATAGGAAAAATCGGAAAACATTTCATGCTTTCGAGCATACTGCGATCTGATTCCTCCTTGCTGCAGCGAGGTCAGCTGCAAGGAAATATGTTCAGTGTGAAATATGTATTTTCCATCCCGCTGCTCGAAGCTTATGACGGATTGTAGGCTATTGGAGGACATACAAGACTTTGAGTGATGCGGAAAATAGCATTTTTATGTCAGTTGATTGCTCAAATGACCTTTTGATATGGAATTCTTCCCTCCAAAAAACTGCAATTAAAAAAGGCCTCAAAACTGAATTCAAGGCCTTCTGTATATTGGTTCTGGCAGCAATTATTGCTTGCGCTCTTTGATTCTAGCTTTTTTACCCACTAATTCACGTAGGTAGAACAATTTAGCTCTGCGCACTTTACCGCGTTTGAGTAGGTCGATACTAACGATGTTAGGTGAAGAGTAAGGGAATATACGCTCAACGCCTACACCATTGGAGATTTTGCGAACTGTAAATGTCTTGTTGAGACCTTCGCCTTTAGTTTGGATCACGTCACCTTTGAAGGCCTGGATCCTCTCTTTGTTTCCCTCAACAATCTTATAATTGACAGAAATATTATCACCGGCACGGAATGCAGGGTAATCGTGTTTTTTGAGTAATTGCTCGTTGACAAATAGTATCTGGTCCATCTTCGATTAGGATTTTCTTTCAATTAGGATGCAAAGATAAAAATTTTCTGCCATTCTATCTAGAGCAAGCCAAAATATTTTGACAATGCCTCTGACAACGCAGATAATTCATGGGGAACTAGCTTATCTGATCAAGGTAGCAAAGCCCTGCTTCTGCGTTCGATCTCCGCGAGGCCCTATGTAATCGACAACGTAAACATACACTCCAGTTGGAATATCCTGCCCTGAATTGAGACGTGTACCATTCCAACCGACTTGCGGATCTTTGGTTTCGAATACCTTATCACCCCATCGACTAAATATTGTCAGCGAGAAACTCTTCATACCATCAAAGACCCCTGTACCAATGAATTCATCATTATTACCATTTTGATCCGGTGTAAATGCATTTGGCAGGAAATAGCGAACCTGTGGACTAACATCGATAATCTTGGTGATGGTATCACGACATCCAAGTGGGTGCGTAACAATTAAAGTAACCTCTTTGAGTCCAGTATCGATGAAGGTATACGTGGGATTCTGGTGCAAAGAGAAACCATGGCTATCGAAATCCCAACTCCAACTCACGCTGTTATCTGACAAATCGTAAAAATTGACAGTAGGTTGCAGATTGCTTGGTTGCTCGGGATTGTAGCTAAAATCAGCGGTTGGTGTCGGCCTAATCCATATTACATCCTCAAAATTTTCTTCCAATTTGCAGCCCAATGGTGAGGTAACTGATACAAATACCGAATATAGACCAGTGTCCTTGTACACGTGCACAGGATTGAGACCCGTACCTTCCTCTCCATCGCCAAATGTCCAGTGCACTGTGAATTCCTGGGTTACCTCCGGCGGTAAATCGTTAAATGTTATTGCTGCGGGCGCGCAGGCAGGGTCTTTGCCAGGATCGACAAGCAAAATGCGGGGTAGAGGAAAATAAGGAATATCAATCTTGGTGGTATCTCTGCAATCATTGATATCCTTGACAATCAATTCAGTTGACTTCATACCCGACTTATCAAATAGAAACTGTGGATTGGCTAGTGAATCTATCCCTTCTCCTGCAAAATTCCATTTCCAACCAATGACAGACCCCGCATCAGCGACAGATGCATCTGTAAAAAATACAGGGCCAGGCGCACAAGTATCGTACTTAAAGGCGAAATCCGCATTTATCCCAGGGAATACTTCTATTTGTAACTTGGCAGTGTCCGCACAAGCCAGACCCTTATTGGAGATCAATGTTCCATTGTAAATACCAGTACTTGGGAATGCATATTGGAGATTTTTGGATTTTAAGATCACCGGCATTCCGTTGCTCATAAATTCCCATTCACTACTAAGGATAAACTTTTCCTGGAAGCTTGTATTCTTGATAGTGATCGGATCGAGTCCGCATATTTTGATGTAAAATGTTTCGCCATCAGGCAATTTGGGTGCATTTACCTGGGTGACAACATTAGATATACATGTCGTCACATTGAATTGAAAATCACGTCGACAGCGCGACAATAGGATTCCACCACGATACTCTTCCACACAGACTCCGAGTACAAATTGCCCAACAAGATTTGGCCGCCCTGAAAGTAGGCCGGTAATGCTATCCAAAGTCACTATAGGATTGCTAGCAATGGGATTGAGATAACTATAGAGCGGTGCGATAAAAGTCACCGGGTCATATGGTGGCGGGCAACTGTTATTGGGGCTGGGTGTGACACCATTGCAACCATTTGCATTGCCACCATTGACACCGCCTACACCTCCGCCAACCAAGGGGGAGCAAAATGAATAAACCAAGGAATCACCTTGCTCGTCATCGGCAGAATGATCAAAATTTAAGAAGAAATTAGCACATATCAGGACAGGAGGAAAGGTTTTGAAGACAGGGCTACTGTTGTTTAATATTTGTGACTCTGCCGTCATTTCAACCTGGAAGGTTGCGCCTACTTCACTTGTAAATATATTGTCAATAGTCTCGTTCCTACAACAACGCTGATAGGTAAACAAATAACTCTCATTGATGACTGGCAGATTGTTGATCGTAAATATATACACGCCATACTGTACGCATAAGTTATCGGGCTCGTCAACACATGGATCGTCAATAATGGGAATATTGCCTTGAGTATCCAATCCAACACTGCGAGTGTCAACCAAGGAGAAATTAGCGCCGCCGCCTCGCCATATACCTATATTGATAGTCCCGTCAAAAGGAGCTCCACCGCCCGCACAGTCGCGATACATAGTGAGTGTAAATTCGTAATTCTTGGAGTTGCCATTACCATTGCCTGTGCAGCGAAATGTAAAATCACCTCCTACGATGTGCTTGGCTTGAGATTCAGTGCTTATGAAAATCGACGCAAATATCATCAGCCATAAAGGCAATAAGTTGGTAGAAAAGGGCATTTAGATATGGTTCTTTAAACGCTAGGATATGGCAAGCAATAGTTTCATCTTTGCTATCTTATGCTAAAGTAAGCGATTTTTTTGTGATAAGCCTATGAACAACGCCTTCAGAGATAATATAAGATACGTGGCAGAGCGCCTTTCAGTTGGGGATGTAATATTGTGCCCAACAGACACTATCTGGGGTTTGAGTTGCGATTCGTCCAATGAGGAGGCCGTGCGCAAACTCAAGGAAATCAAACAACTACCCGATGACAGACCCTTGGTAATCTTAACGAGCAGTTTGGAAATGGCGAAGGCCTACACATTGGAGATTCATCCGCGGATTCAGACCATCCTTGAATTTTACACAAGACCACTGACATTGATTCACCCACATGGCAAAGGCGTGGCAAACGGGATAATGAATGAAGCTGATGAAATTGCCATTCGCATTTGTTCTGATCCATTTTGCCAGGCATTGATAGAAGAATTGGGAAGGCCAATCGTCACGACATCGGCCAATTTGCATGGATCTCAATTTCCAGCTTCATTTAAAGACATCGATCCAGTAATCAAGAAGGCCGTAGACTATATCGTGATGCACCGACAATTGGAAACACGTGAATATGAGCCATCTATCATCGCTAGATTAGGCGACAATGAGGAACTCGACATTATCAGAAATTAGAATTGCTTTAGCGCGGTCTTGACCATTTCATCATCAGGCATAAGGGCTTGATAATAAGCAGATTTACCAAACATTTGAGCTGCCAGATTGGCTATAAGTTCATTGGAAAGCTTTGCTTTCTGACTTGGCTTGCTCTTGAGCAACGCGCCGACAGAACTAACTTGAGTCTCAAATGCCTTGAATAAATCATCACGCAGTTTAGCATCACTAATCAGTGCATCGTGAGTTGGAGGCAAAGTATTCTTGTGCAGCAGATAGTAATCCAACACGAATCCCGGCATTGCTTGTATCGATCTTCTAAATAGCGGATTGATGTAAATGCTATCTAGCGGAACAAATATATCTGGTCTGATACCATCCAGTTCATAAACTTCCCGACCAAGAGCGGTATAATATTTCTTAGCTTTTTCGATCTGGTTGCTATCGGGTCTGAATAGATCTCCATTTGCCAATCGAGTCTGGAAATACAGGTCGTAATCTTCTTTGTGCTTGAAATTGCGCTGAATCAGTCGTCCTGAAGGTGTAAAATAACGAGCAACAGTCAAACGAATGGCCGCTCCGTTGCTCAATGGATATTGCTCTTGCACCAACCCTTTGCCGTATGAATTTCGGCCAATGATAGTACCGCGATCGTAGTCTTGAATAGCACCAGCAATCACTTCACTCGCTGAAGCTGTTCCTTCGTCAATCAACACTGCGATTTTACCTATGCTGAAAAATGGATGTCCTGTACTTCGATATTCATTGCGACGATAAAAGCGACCTTCAGTGTAAACCAGCAATTTGCCCTTGTCCTCAAACATCTGACTTAATAAATTGGCCGCTTCTTGCAACAATCCACCTGGATTTTGGCGCAAATCCAGTATCAGATTCTTCATCTTTTGCTTCTCAATCAAGGGCTCCAAGGCCTCCATGAATGCCCCGTACGTATGCGTTGAAAATCTATTGATTCGGATGTATCCCGTGCTGTCGTCCACCATCATGGCAGCATCAATCACAGGGATTTTTATCATTTGATAGTGCAGCTTCAGCTTTTTAGTCTGATTGTTGACCATTTTCAGTACTTCAAGGCTTACGGAGTGATTCAAAGGCCCGCGCATATACTGCATCATCGGCAAAGCATTGGCGCCAGTAGAAGCGGTGTCATTGACAGAGATCAACTGGTCTCCAGGTTGAATTCCAGCCATGGCAGCGGGACTTTCTGCTATTACCCTGGTCACCACGGGAGTGTCTTGATAGATCGCCCACTCCATGCCCAGTCCCTCGTAGCTGGCTTCAGTGATCGATTTGATCGCAGATACTTTGGATGCTGGCAAATAGACAGAAAATGGATCCAACTCATTCAAGATCGTGTTGACAACCTTGGCCTCAAGTGAATCGCGATTGGTTTGATTGACATATTTGAGGTCGATATATCGCAGGATCTCTTCGATTCGTCCTTGAGTGATCACAACTTCAGAATCAATCTTGCTGATCAGAGAGGATTGTCGATTACTCTGTTGCAGTTTCCAACCAGCAAATATGCCTAATGAAACGGCCGCGGCTAACATTAGCGGAACCCAGATCATGATCGGATTATTGGCAGTAGTTTTTTTGTTGGAATTCATAGAGGCTTAAAAAAGTCAAACCGATTAAGGGGTTTAACCAGTTTGATTCAATAACTGGCAGTGAGGCGGATCGACTAATAAAATGCGAACCTACGCACTTGCGCAACGTGCTTTGCGAAACGAATGACCTGGCAAGTGTATCCATACTCATTGTCATACCAAGCGTAAAGCGTAATAGATTTTCCGTCCTTGGACACAATGGTCGATGGAGCATCAAATACAGAGGTTGTAGTTGTCCCTACAGCATTGGATGAAACATACTCTGTATCTGTTGAAAACTGAATCTGCTCTGCAAATCCGCCGAAATAAGAGGCGTTGCGAACAGCTTCGTTAATTTCTTCCATCGTCACAGCTTTAGAAACTGTCAGATTGAGGATCGCCAAGGATACGTTGGGTGTTGGAACACGCACTGAATTTCCTGTGAATTTGCCTGCTAAATGTGGTAAAACTTTAGTGATGGCTGCTTCTGCTCCGGTGGTAGTCAATACTAAATTTTGCGCAGCACTTCTTCCTCTCCTCGGTCCTTTGTGAAAATTGTCCAGGAGATTCTGGTCATTGGTATATGCGTGGATGGTCTCGATATGACCTTTTTCAATGCCAAATTGATCGTGAATGACCTTGATGACAGGTACAATTGCATTTGTAGTGCAAGAAGCAGCTGATAGTATGACATCATTGTCGTGATCTACACTTTCGTGATTGACCCCGTACACTATGTTGGGAATATCTTTGGCTGGAGCAGTTAGTATCACTTTGGAAATGCCAGGACGCAGGTGGCATGAAAGGCCTGCTTTGTCGCGCCATACTCCTGTATTATCGATCACTATTCCATCTTCTATTCCGTACTCACGATAGTCGATTTCTTCTGGTGCTTTGGCATAAATCAGTGCTACATGATTTCCGTTGATTATCAATGCATTGCCATCATCTGCAACTTCCACTGTTCCTCTAAATTCGCCATGCACTGAGTCTGAGATCAACAGTGCTGCCCTTTTTGTTGCTTCTTCCTTTTTGTCCTTCATCTGCGGACGAATTACGATCGCTTTTAATCGCAGTTGCTCGCCTTTCCCAGTTTGTTGGATGATGCGTCTGGCGGCTAGACGTCCGATACGACCGAAGCCATACAGAACGATATCCTTTGGTTTCAAAGCGACATTAGCCCCAATATTTGAGCCAAGCTTGCCTCTAACAAAATCGCTAATGTCGCTGCTCTTGTCGCTTTTGTTCCATTCGATGCCCAGAGTGCCCAGATCTATAATCGCTGGGGACAGGTTTTCAATTCCTTTGATTGCTTTGGCAAGTTCCAAGGCAGTCTCTATGGTCAGCGCCTCACCGGCGAAATGGCTTGAGAAGCGAAGATCAGTCAGCACTTCACTCGGACGAGCATCATAGATATCCTTGCGAAAGAGAACCAACTCAATAGAGCGGTCAAAGCGCAATTCACCAACTATGACTAGTAAATCCAAGGCTTCTTTTTCGCGTTCGCGCCATTCGGAGAGGTAAGCATCGTATTTGTCCGCCTTCAGGTTTGTGTGATTATCCATTAAGTCTGATTTGGAATGAGAATGAATGATATTGAGACTGCGAAAATAGCAAAAAAAAACAGCGCAATGCCACTAAGACATTGCGCTGCAAAAGTTCTTAATTCTACAATTACTTATGAGCCCAAATAATGCTTGAGCAGCTTAGATCTAGAGGCAGAACGCAATTTGTTGATCGCCTTGTCCTTGATCTGACGAACTCTCTCGCGGGTCAAGCCAAATTTCTCTCCAATATCTTCCAATGACATTGGGTGTTCGACACCAATACCAAAATATAACTTGATGACATCGCATTGACGATCAGTCAATGTGCTTAGGGATCTTTCAATTTCCTTGCGAAGTGAATCTACGTAGGCAAGTGAATCATCTGTTGATGGAGTTGAACTGTTCTCCAATACGTCTAGCAATGAATTGTCTTCACCTTCGACGAAGGGAGCATCCATGGATACGTGACGAGCTGCTACGCCAAGAGTTGTTTCAACTTCTTCAGAAGGTATTTCGAGCAAATCTGCCAACTCATCAGCGGTCGGTTCGCGCTCGAATTCTTGCTCCAGTTCGGAGAATGCGCGATTGATCTTGTTGAGTGAGCCAACTTTATTCAAGGGAAGACGAACAATCCTTGATTGCTCTGCCAATGCTTGAAGGATTGACTGACGAATCCACCATACTGCGTATGAAATGAATTTAAATCCACGGGTTTCGTCAAAGCGTTGTGCGGCTTTGATCAATCCAAGATTTCCTTCGTTAATCAAATCACTTAGTGAAAGTCCTTGATTTTGGTACTGCTTGGCAACAGACACTACGAAACGAAGGTTTGCTTTTGTTAGCCTTTCTAATGCTTCTTGATCACCTTGTTTGATCCGTTGCGCCAGATCTACTTCTTCTTCGGGAGTAAGCAGGTCTACTTTTCCAATTTCCTGCAAATACTTCTCTAAAGACTGGCTTTCGCGGTTGGTAATCGATTTGGTGATTTTTAACTGTCTCATCTATGCTGTGCGTTTGGGCTTTTCAAAAGGAACGATGTGCTGCGAACACTGAACACAAAAATCGTGCTGTAATGTTCGAAAACGGGTGCAAAGATAAAGTTTTTTTACAAACCTTTCAAATTGCTGAAAATCAGAAGATTCTTGAAATTACCCTTTCAGTTATAAAAGGTAAAACAAGAAGAATAGTTCAATTATGCATAATATTTTGTTAAGTTGTTGGTAATGTCAAAGTTTTCCCATTTATTTCGGCTCCAGAAAATAAAAAGCGGTATCCTTTATATCCGTTGACGCCTCCAAGCGTCTAGAATATCTTCCGGTATAATCCATAATCGTACATGAAACGTGTAAGCATCGAACTCGAATTTCTCTTCAAAGCATCACCAGCTATACTTTATCAATTCCTGACCCAACCTTCCAATCTGGTTAGATGGTTTTGCGACAAGGCTGATGTTGAGGAGGAAGTATTTACCTTCACTTGGAAGGGATATAGCGAGACTGCTGAGTTGGTTGACGACATTGAGGAAGAGCGTTTGCGATTTCACTGGACAGATGCTCCCAAGACAGAATACCTTGAATATCGTATGTTCCATGCTGATATCACCAACGAGACAATCTTGCAGATTACCGATTTTTGCGACGAGTTAGATGCAAAAGATCAGCGTGCTCTCTGGACAAGTCAGATCAAGCAGTTGCGCATTGAGATTGGTGGCTAATTCCAATTTTTCCTGCAAATTTTAGTTTGAGTTGGTATTTCAGTCCTCCGATTCCGGAGCGAGGCTGATCTGCAATTGATCCATATTTTCCATTATTGGAAGCTGACATGCCAGTCTGGAATTGCTTTTGACAAAAAATGCCATATCCAGCATATCCATTTCAGCATCGGAAGGCTGATCAAGATCGATCTGTGATTCGATGTAAACGTGGCAGCTCGCACAGAGTGCCATGCCTCCACATGTGCCTTTTACAGGCAATTCATAAGCCTTGCAGAGTTCCATGAGATTCATGCCAATGCCGGTCTCAGCATCCACAGTGTGGATTTGTCCTTCGCGATCAGTGATGTGAATCTGTATCATTACTCTAATTTACAAGCCATCGATGCCTGTGACCGTTGTGTACTTGAAGGATAATTTCTTGTCTGGATTGATAATCTTAAAAGCTGATTGGCACATGAGCGTAGCCTCATGAAAACCACATAGGATCAATTTAAGTTTACCAGGATAGGTATTAATATCGCCGATAGCAAAGATGCCTTGCACTGAACTCTGGTAGTCTAATGTGTTGACTTTGATCGCGCCTTTTTCGATGTCCATGCCCCAATTTTCAAGCGGACCTAGTTTAGGGGTGAGCCCAAATAATGGGATAAAATGATCTGCTGCAAGTTGAAATACTCCTTTGTGATCATGCTCAATCTGAATTGAGCTCAATCGACCATCGCCAGACAATCCGGTCACCTGTGATTCAGTGATTAGATTCAGTTTACCATTTTGGCTCAGATGCATTACCTTTTCAACTGAGTCGGGAGCTCCTCTGAATTCTGTTCGTCTGTGCACCAAAGTAACTTTGGAGGCAATGTCGGAAAGCAAAATGCTCCAGTCTAGGGCAGAGTCTCCTCCCCCGGCGATGACAATCTCCTTTCCTCGATATAGTTCAGGGTCTTTGATGATGTATTCAACGCCATTGTCTTCGAAATCTGCGATATTGGAAATAGGCGGCTTGCGAGGCTCAAAAGATCCAAGACCAGCTGCGACAGCTATCACTGGCGCTACAAGTTGAGTGCCTTTGTGGGTTGTCAAAACCCATTTCTCATCCTCGCGGCGCTCTAATGTCTCAGCACGTTCGCCCAAAGTGAAGCCTGGATGGAAGGGCTCAATCTGCTTCATTAGGTTAGTTACCAGATCCATTGCCAAAACTGATGGAAATCCAGGAATATCGTAAATAGGCTTTTTGGGATAAATCTCGGTCAGTTGACCGCCTGCTTCAGCCAATGAATCTACCAAATGACAACGCATTTTGAGTAGTCCTGCTTCAAAAACAGCAAACAGGCCCACAGGACCAGCACCAATTATCAATATATCAGTTTCGATCATTTTGATTGACTTGGGATTACTCTCCTATGAAGGAAGGCTTTCTTTTTTCCACAAATGCGTTGATTCCTTCTCTGAAATCAGCAGTTGCAAAGCTCGCGCCAAATTGTTCCATCTCGCGCTCATAGCCATCGACATCCTTATCGAAGAATCCATTAACACATAGAATCATCTTGCTAATTGCCAATGGAGCCTTGCTTGCAATTTTATGCGCAATCGCCATGCAGTTAGCTATCAATGCTTCGCCTGGTACCAACCAGTTGACTAGACCAATGCGATATGCATTTGCAGCATCGACGATGTCACCGGTCAGCAATATTTCCATTGCCCGACCTCTGCCAATCAGACTTGATAGCCTCTGTGTGGCACCGTAACCAGGTATCAAACCCAGATTTACTTCAGGTTGACCAAACTTGGCTGTATCTGCAGCAATACGCATATGGCAGGCCATAGCCAACTCACAACCGCCCCCAAGAGCGAATCCATTGACTGCAGCGATGACAGGCACATGTAGCTGTTCGATCGCATTGAAGACTACTTGTCCAGCATGCGACAACGCGTACCCTTCCTCAGGTCCTTTGCCCACAAATTCTTTGATATCTGCTCCTGCGACAAATGCTTTGCTACCCGAGCCAGTAAGAATTACAGCGCGGATATGCATTCTCTTCAGTATATCCCGTCGGAAAAATTCGTCCAGTTCAGCGATTGTCTGCTCATTGAGCGCATTCAGCGCTGCTTCTCTATTGATTGTGACGATCGCAACCGCGCCATCTTCTTCAATCTTAAGTATCTCGTATGATTCCATAAAGGGCTTATTTGTATTCGGGCTGCAAAAATAAGCATTCAGGAATGGGAAAAGGCAGAATATCAATCATTGGGCAAGAAATACAGATGATTCGATGAGTTGACCAAGTCGCTTCGCTCCGATGATTTGATGATTTGATGATTTGATGAAGCCGCTTCGCTCTGTTTAGTTGCTTAGTTGTTGAGTTGTTTAGTTGAGTCCAACCGGCTGTTTCCAACGCCTAACGCCCAAAGCCAATTTTTAAATCGCTGCGCTCTGTTCAGAAATGGCATCAGGTGTGGGGTGTGAGGTGTGGGAAAATTTGGTGCTGGGCACTGGGTGCTGGAACATATTGCCAAAATTTATCAATTCGACTCTACAAATGTCCTTCGGGTCCTTCAGGTCCTTCAAAGTGCTCTCAGAATGTCAAAGATTCAAATATCAAATTCGTTTTCAAAGGGGCAACCACAAGGGATTGCCCCTCCTATATATTTGATGAGATGATTAGTGGTTCCGTCGATTAGTGGCACGAAACGAGATTGGACATCCACCACAACGCAGGCCCCTCGACTCCGCTCGGGGACCGCTATATCTTTGAAGAAAAGCGCGTGGAAAATCGCAAATGAATTTCCACGCGCTTCCTATGACCAACAGATCCGGTGGCCGAGCGGAGTCGAGGCCTATCACTTTGTACGTTTGTATTTACAGCAGAATCAAAACTTTAAGAATTTTCTGCCTTAGAATTATGCACTATCCACTAATATTTAACCTTCCCAACAATTCGATGCCAAATCGCCCTCAAGACAATCAGACAATGATTCCAAATATTTGGCCAAAAGCCGAAGAAATGCTTCAGAATGACGTAGCGATCTTTGAGAGATTGTTGGTGCTTTTGCTTTGAAATGCCGCCCATCAGATAATTGCAGATGATGAGGTGTGCGTTGACGACTTTGCCATTTGCTGCTTGCAGTGACCTGATCAACCAATCGATGTCAGCACTGAGGTTGTTAAGCAAATATTGCGGAGCGATGGACCGGCGAACCAAAATTGATTGATGACAAACGACCATTCCGAAACGCATGGAATGCAGAGCGAGATTTTCGGGTAATGGATGGACAGTCAATACTGATCGCAGTCCAACTTCTTTGTATTGATCGTCAACCAACATGGTGTCTCCATAAACGATATCGACCTGATCGTCGATTAGTTTGGCGAGAATCTCAGTGGTGTCGTGAGCATAAATCAAGTCGCCGGCATTGAGGAACCAAACAAAATCGCCTTTGGCGATACGCAGGCCCTTGTTCATAGCGTCGTAGATCCCGTTGTCCTTTTCGATGAGGACTTGTTGGATCCGCGCTTTATTTCGTTCGATTATTTCCAAAGTGGACAGACCGGAGCCACCGTCGATGACGATGTATTCGATGTTGGGATATCCCTGTTGCACTACACTGTCAATGGTCCTCTGCAGCAGAGCGCCTGCATTGTAGCACACGGTAATGATTGATATCAAAGGCTGCATCAGAGGGTTTAGTTGACAATTGTGGCTGAAAAGATAGATAAAATGCCATTAACTGCCAATCGAGTCCTAAGGATGATCCCTCAAAGAGCAATCTGGGATAAAATGGAATAAACTGCTATTTTTACGCATTCGGTCAATCTAATCTGCAATAACCACCATTTATGAAGAGCCCAATATTAAAAGCTTTATTTCCTCACTTGATCTCGATATTGATTCTAGTGCTCGCTGCGATGTTCTATTTCGCGCCAGCGGCATTCGAAGGAAAGGTATTGTCGCAGTCTGATGTGACTCAAGCAGAAGGCATGTCACGTGAAATCCGTCAGTATGAGGTGACGGAAGGACGACAAATATTGTGGACCAATGCCGCTTTTTCAGGGATGCCA
The DNA here is from genome assembly GCA_039927395.1 of Saprospiraceae bacterium. Lineage (GTDB taxonomy): Bacteria > Bacteroidota > Bacteroidia > Chitinophagales > Saprospiraceae > JBDSUZ01. The sequence goes on from JBDSUZ010000322.1 coordinate 14,860, forward strand.
GCTTACCAGATCTATGGTGCTGAAGGTAATCCCTTCAACTTTATAGGTAGTTTTCTGCTTTGGAAAATATTTATGCTCGGCATGACGATCACCATTCCCTGGCCATTGTTTTTTGCCGGTGGGTTAGGATTTTATCTGCTAGGTTTGTCTTTGAAGCTCGATTGGCGTCTTTGCCTGTTCGGTGCTATTTCATTTGCCATAGGCACTACTAATATCCTTTGGATCGAAGGTGGCCACGTTAATAAAGTATTGGTGCTCGCCATGCTGGCTCCTACCCTGGCGGCAATAATTTGGATGTACAGGGGCAAATTATGGGCAGGCTTCATCTTTACTGCCATATTCACAAGCATGCAGGTGGCCGCCAATCACTTTCAGGTTACCTACTATTTCTTCCTGCTCATAGGGCTATTCGTTTTGTTTCAAGCATATGATATGTTTAAGCAAAAACAAGGCAAAACATGGGCCGCAGCGACTGGATTGCTCGTTTTGGCGGTTGGTCTGGGTTTTTTGACCAATTTGGTCAAACTTTGGACAACTTACGAATACAGCCAGGAGTCTATCCGCGGTCAATCTGAACTAGTTTCAAATCCAGAGAAAGCGACAGCAGGATTGACAAAGGAATATGCATTTGGCTGGAGCATGGGCAAATTGGAAACCTTTACTCTACTTGCACCAGACTATTTGGGTGGAACAAGTTCTGAGGTATTTGCGATGGACGAAAACAGCAAATCATTGGGTGCTTTGAGAGGCGTGCAGGGCGTCGATCCCAATTCATTGGTCCAATTTACAAGCAAATATTGGGGCGATCAGCCATTTACAGGAGGAGCCTTCTATTTTGGTGCAGTTTTGATTTTCCTATTCATTCTCAGTCTATTTAGTCTGCAAGGTCCGCTGCGATGGTGGAATCTCAGCGCTTTATTAGCTATGATCATATTGGGCTGGGGCCGAAATTTCCCCGCCATTAACTATTTCCTGTTCGACTATTTTCCGATGTTCAACAAATTTCGAGCGGTCACGCTGACATATAGTGTTGGTTATGTAGTGCTGGTTTTTGGAGCTATGATCGGACTCCAGGCTTGGCTAAGTCCTGCTATGTCGGCAGATAAGAAACGTAAAGCCCTTTTGTATACAGGAATTGCATCCATTGGATTGGTCGCTTTAGCGTACATATTTGGCCAAATGACAGGACTTTCAGGACCAAAGGATGAAGCAATGAAGGCCTATCCGGCGCTGCTAGACGCTGTGCAATTGGATCGTGCGTCAGCTCGCCAGGCAGATATCATGCGAGCCGCTCTATTCATTCTAGCGGCCTTTGGCTTGCTGTGGGTTAGCTTGCGTAGTAGGCTCAAAGGCTGGATTCCGATGACGATACTCATTGCTTTGGTATTTGCCGATATCAATGGAATCAATCGCAGATATCTAACTGATGAAAAATATCAGCCAAAAAATCCTTCAGGCCAAGTTCCACCAAGACCAGCAGATGTTCAAATAAATACTGATAAGGAACTCGGTTACAGAGTGCTTGACGTTTCGGGCAATCCATTCCAAAGTGCAATGGCTTCCTATTTCCATCTTTCACTTGGAGGATATCACGCCGCCAAATTGATTCGCTATCAGGAAGTAATTGAAAAATACTTAACCAATCCGGGCAAATATCCAGGTGTAGTGAGTATGCTCAACACCAAATATTTTATCACTGACGCTAATAAGCCTGAGATCATCAAGAATGACCTTGCAGCAGGTAATGCATGGTTTGTTCCCTCCTATCAGATAGTCAAATCTGCCCAGGAGGAGCTCGATTCATTGGCAAATATCAATCCGAAGCAAGTCGCTTATTTGCAAGCAGATGAGCAGAGTAAATTGGGCAATTTGCAAATACAATTTGATTCGGCCAATCATATCGAAATGACCAAATATATACCGGATCACCTGACATATAATTACGAGGCTAAAACAGAACAATTGGCCATTTTCCCTGAAATATATTATCCTGAAGCCAAAGGATGGCAGGCATATGTTGATGGAAAAGAAGTTAGCGGAATTATCAAGACCAATTATCTACTCCGTGGCCTAAAAGTTCCTGCCGGTAAACACGTTTTGGAATTCAAATTTGAACCAAAATCTTATTATTCAGGATTGACATACGCACGAATTGGATCGATCCTTTTACTACTACTAGTGATTGGATATTTCATTTCGCGTAGGAATCATTTTGACCAAGTTTTTTGGCAAGATAGGGTCAATGAAAATAATGAATTAGGACTTGCGCTTGTTGAAGGTGGTCCAAGTCCAAGACCGGTAAAAGCAAAAGCAGAAATCAAAGCGGCACCTGTGAAACCAAAGAAGAAAAAGTAGAGAAATTGCTTGCCTAATTCTGCCAATTCATTTGCCTGATCAGTATGGATGTACCTGTATTATTTCTAACATTTAACCGGCCTCATCACAGTCGCCGGGTACTTGAAAGTATCAGAAAGGCCAGGCCATCCAAATTGTATTTCCATAATGATGGGCCACGCACAGGCCGTTCTGATGAAGCAAAAGCATGCGCTGAAGTTCGGAACCTTAGTAAAGAAATTGACTGGCCTTGCGAAGTATTTACTTGGTTTCGCGACGACAATGTAGGATGCAAACTTGGAGTTAGCTCAGCGATCACCTGGTTTTTTGAGCGCGAAGAAATGGGAATAATCCTCGAAGACGATTGCCTGCCAGAACCAAGTTTTTTCACTTATTGCTCAGAATTACTGCATAAATACCGCGACAAAGAGGACATATTTATGATCAGCGGAAATCATTTTTTACCGGACAAATATCTAAAGGAAAAAGATGATTACTATTTCACTCAATATGCATTCATTTGGGGTTGGGCAAGCTGGCGCTGGGCATGGGATAAGTATTCGCTATCAAATGAGGACACAAACAAACCAAAGTTTGCTGTGCCTATTGGGCAAATAGTTTCCAATGCATTTTCAATTTACTATTTGGCAGATAAATTCAGAAATGCCTTTTCCAACAAAATCGACAGTTGGGATTTTCAATGGTTTTATACCCTATTGCTTCACAAAGGCAAATGCATCAATCCCAGTGTACATCTCGTGACTAATATCGGTATTGGAATGGAATCGACACATACTGATTCTGTAAACAAATATTTGCATATCAAGGCTGGTTCATTGCCTGCTGACTTGAACTATTCAGGCACTGAGGAAAGTATTCCCTTGCAGCAATCACAGGTCATATTTGACCGAGTGTACAAGAGCAAGTGGAAGGGATTTTTGTGGTATTTGAAGCAGCGTTTGTTTGGGAGGTGAGGCATATCTAAGCCACGAAGTAAAAGAATTGCTTTTGAGGGATATGGTCAGTCCTAAAGAAGTCAGAGAATTTCCAAGTATCACCCGCCGCGAAAAAGAGATTCTTGAGCTACTAAAGCTGGGCAATTCGGGTCCGCAAATCTCGCAAATCCTATTCCTCAGCCCACATACCGTGGAGACGCATCCCAAAAAATCTTATGCAAAAATTTCAAGTCAATAATTTGCAATCATTGTTGACAAGGCTAAGGGAATTGGGGGCGTTTGAGTGATTGATAATTCTATAGATGTCACCACAGAATTGCCAAGATGATCGCGCAAGGTGAATTCAACCTTTTGATCTTCAAGCCCATTAAAGCGAATCCGCCCCTCAGGATGGTAATAGGATTCTACTCTGTTATCAACAATCTCCAAACCTTGCAAATATTTAACAGTCGTATATCCGGCAGAGCCGTCACCTGTCTTTAGTATCTTCTCTCCACCAAATGTGTAGTCAAATAGTACTGACCCATTGCCAGTCATGGATCTGGGTAGATTTATGGCGTTATATTCTGTACTCAATCCTTTTCCCATATCATAAGTCAAACTACCTGCTCCTGTGTATGAATATCGTGAAGATAAGGGACTTAAGCCAAATGGCTGGCCGGGAGCATTTCAAAGGATAGATCGGGTACAACAAAATGAGTGCAGAATAGAAAAATAGAAAAAGGTCCTCGGTGCTTGGTCTTGGGTGCTGGAAAATCCTCGATTGATTCGGCTAAACAACTAAGCGACTAAACAACTAAACAGAAAAGGGTTGTGCGTGCTCGGCACTACGATTGCCCCTCTCGCATTTTCAATGCGATATTGCGTGCCGTGATAGGCATTTCCCACATGCGACC
>JBDSUZ010000323.1:0-3453 GCA_039927395.1 Saprospiraceae bacterium
CGTGATCGACGTGCTTGACGCACTGGCGACACGCATTTCGCGACCGCGCGCATCTACAAAGCCGCCTTCGCGCGTGCGCCAGATGTACATTCGCCTATCGTCGAGGGTTTACGGATACTCGTGTATAGGCCCTTCACTGAGTCTTGTCCCTACGAATCGCCTCAACGCATTGTGGTACGCGGAAGAAGGCAGGTCGACTCGAACCCCCGACCAGCTGATTACAAATCAGCTGCTCTACCAACTGAGCTACACTGGCTTTTTGACTCTTTTTTCAGCTAAAATTGGATCTTTATCCGAAAGCGATTGCAAAGATAGCGCTATTTGACAAAAACAAAAATTTCTTTTTACTTTTTTAGAGCCCTATTTAATGAAAAGAGGGGCAAAAAGCCCCTCTTTAGCAAAATATATGTCGGAACTAAGCTTGGCTATCGATTTAAAGCCTGTAATTCTTTCGTTTTTATCAATTGTCGACGTATGGATTCGGTTGCTTCGTCTATTGCAACTTCAAAAGTTTTGTCGGTTTCCTTGGCGATCAATTGCCCTCCAGGAATGTGTACGATCAGCTCTGCAACCTTGTCGCGAACCTGTCCGATATTCTCTAATTTCAAGATAACTTGAACATCAAGAATCCTGTCAAAAAAGGTCCCCAGTTTGGTGATCTTGCGTTCGATAAAATCCAGTAGCTTCTGATCTGCTGTAAAGTGTACGGCTTCGGTGTGAATCTTCATAATTACCTGTTTAAGTATTCTAACAAAAATCTTCTCATTCTGTTTTGTCCGCCTTTGGATGCGCCTGTGCATAAACCGATTTTAACTTTTCGATCGAGTTGTGCATGTATACCTGTGTTGCTGCAAGGTTGGCGTGACCTAGCAATACCTTGATGGCGTTGAGGTCTGCTCCTTTGTCGGATAAATGTGTAGCGAAACTGTGCCGCATAACGTGCGGACTTTTTTGATCGACGGTACTAACCATACTAAGATATGTATTAACTACTCTGTGCAGTAATCCCGGATAAAGAGCTGCACCTTTAATAGTAACGAAGAATGAATCAGGCAAAGTGCCCGAAAACTCCGAATCCAACAAAGTCCTGTAGGCAATAATCTCAGTGATAAGATCCTTGCCGATTGGCATCCTGCGTTCCTTAGATCCTTTACCGGTGATCCTGATCATCTGATCGGACAACATGATATCATGCTGCCTCAATGCAATAATCTCCGCTCTCCGCATACCTGTCTGGTATAGCATATTGAGCAATAGATGATCACGCAGCCCTTCGAAATCATTGGGAAATAAATCAGCCTCCAACAATTGCTTCATTTCCGATTCACGGACAAAAGCTGGCAGTTTCTTGCCTGATTTGGGCGCGTTGATCTTATTGAGCGGATTAGTATCCAGATATGATCTCTTGCGTAGAAAGCGGTAAAAGGTGTGAAGACTAGATAGCTTGCGGTTCATCGAGCGAGCACTGAGCCCTAGCTCGAGCATCGACACCATCCAAGAGCGGATGTGAAAATGAGTGACTTCTACCCAATCTTCGGTAGCATAAGTCTCAAGTAGATAAGATTGAAATTGGGTCAGGTCACTTTGATAAGCGAGCACTGTATTGGGCGAAAATCTCTTTTCGCTACGTAGATAATTCAAAAAAGCTTCAAACATATACCTTGGTCAAAACCGTAAGAACGGTCCTTTAAAGATACACATTTGAAGCTATATAATCGGAGAAAAAATGATCAAATGATCGGATCTCCGTAAGTCTGTTGGATATAAGCTGCTTTAAGACGCACCGCTCTTTTTTTGATCGATGGCTTGGTGAAATGCTTGCGGGAACGCAATTCTTTCAGAATACCGGCCTTCTCAAACTTGCGTTTGTATTTCTTTAATGCGCGGTCGATTGATTCTCCGTCTTTTACATCAATTATCAGCATGCGAATGTTACTTTTCTAATGATTGGAGTGCAAAGATATATTTGTTTAGACTATAATACAAGCCTAGTGACAAAATATTTTAAGCCTCTTCCCTATTTTGCTTTCAAATATTTTTCTAAAAATGCCAGTGTCTTGTTGTCTGTAGTGATCAGATTTTCCTTTTTGACAAATCCGTGCCCTTCTTCAGGGTACAGCACATATTCAACAGGAACGCCATTTTTCTTAACACCAGCGACGATCTCATCACTTTCAGACTGAAGCACTCTGACATCGTTGACACCCTGAAATACCAAAAGTGGTTTTGTGATCTTCTGATAGTTGAATATCGGTGAAGTTGCAATTAACATCGTACTATCTGCAGTGTAAGGATCTCCCATTTCCTCGTAGAGGGCCTTCTTGAAGCTCTCCCAATATGCTGGTATATTCTTCAAAGTTGCCATCCAATTGGCTACTCCGAATAGGTCAATCCCGGCTTTAAACTCGTCGGGATGCAGACAAAGGGCATTTAGCACCATATTTCCTCCATAGCTGCCACCAATGATGGCAATTGCATTGCTGTCTATATATTCTTGCTCATTCAACCATTTCTTAGCCCAAATGCAATCCTTGAGATCACCATTGCCATGGTCTCGATTGTCAAGCTTGAAGAAAGTTTTGCCATATCCACTGCTTCCTCTATTGTTGACCGCCAATACAGCATATCCGTGATTGACGAGAAACTGTATACTATTGTTGAATCCTACCCTGCTCTGGCCCCCAGGACCACCATGAACCCAAACGAGGGCACCAACCTTGTGGTCCTTGCTGGCTTGAATTGGCTTGTAGTAAATGGCTGGGATCTCCTTTCCGTCGAAAGACTTGTATCTCACCACTTCTGCAGTAGCCAAATCTGCGGGATCAACCTCTGCATTTAATGTAGTTGTCAATTGCTTGAACTCCTTAGTGGCGACATTGTAGTTGAATACATTGACCGGACTTGTGCTGCTACCAATCGACAATAGCATATTTTGTTCGCTATCTGAAATCACAATCCCTTGCACATCGCCGTCCTCCATAGCAGGAAGCTTGACCAATTGATTACTGGCGTGATCAAACAACAGCACCTTATTCTTGCCATCATCATTGATAAAAATGGTGTGGTATTTTTCATGTTCGCTCAGACTCATGCCTTGCACATCCCATTTATCTTCAAAGAACTTTTCGGTTTTACCGGAATTGATATTGTACTTAACGAGGTAAGTAAACTCGCTTCCATCATTGGTAGTATAGTATAAGATACTATCGTTCTGCTCAATGGCTGCAGCGTTCCAAGTAGCTTCATTATCATTGCTTAATCGCTTGGTGGTCTTTGCGTTGCGGTCGTATAAGTAAAGTTCATTCTTATCCGTCGTGATTGATTTTGTGAGCACAACATAGCGACCAGTAGAGCTGATCAATGTTGCATCCAAACTCGAATCATTTTGATAAAACATGACTGGCTGCCAGCTGCTGGTATCCATTTTCCAAATGTCAAAATACCTCTCATCCC
>JBDSUZ010000324.1:0-11028 GCA_039927395.1 Saprospiraceae bacterium
GGTTGCTCGCCTGGCGGAATCACAAGAATTGACACATCTGGTTCCGCAAAATCAAAAACATTTGGCCCCGTCATTTCGACATGATAGGCAAATATGTACATCGTATCTCCATTGACTTTGTTGACAAATCCGTCACCCAGCCAATAGTATTGTCCCTTCTTGGACTTGCTATTACTTGGAACAAAATAACTACTTGGAGTTCCCTCCGAGTCTCGGTTGTATTGAAATGTTATTTTTTCAGGGTCTGGCTCACAACCCGAAAGATAGGCAACCGAATTGTTGACCATTTTGTAGCCAGGCTTAGGCTTTCCATCTTCTACTTCACCTATATATGTGTCGCTGAAATACAACATGTACTTCTGATTAGGATCGCATGGACCCTCATTTGCATGGAGTGCAATCGAAAAAATGCCATCAGCACCAAACCATCCACTATTGCGATAAAAGAGATCTGTCCATTCAGGTGCCGCTTCCACTGTGAAATTTTCAAGCTTGAATTGGTGCTGACCTTGCACTGAATTGCTTGCAAAAGTCCCAATCAGGAAGAATATTATGGCTAATATTTGCTTCATAATTCTCTATTTTGATCTGCTATTTCCAACCCTTAACTCGGATGAAATATGGCCGGTAATTGTCAGCATTCTTAATCACATCTTGAAAATCGAAACTATTCACATCATACGAAATGCAAAGCTCATCGTCTGTGCTAAGCGCTTCATGATAAAAGGCATTGTAAGTAAAAATATTCCCCTTTGCTTCAGGCGTGCAATACAATAGTTTTTCCCCATCAAAGATCCCCTCCGGTGAATTACCCGAGTACAAATAGATCTCTTTTCCCAAGGCATTATTTTGGGTCATCAGGTAAAATTTATTGCCTCTATTGAACACTGTAAATTGCTCCGACACTTTGGGAAAAGAGCCCGTTACGGCGGCAGGATCATCTGACCAAGCAGCTCCTGTATAGTACTCCCACTTTTGACTAAGACTTCCCTTTGGGCACCGCGCAACTGCTAGCAATTTATTAGCTCCAGATTTTCTTGCACCATAGATGTAAGTATAATCGCCAACGGCTAGGACGCTGGTACCCCAGTTGACTTTTGGATTCTCAACTAGACGCTCAGTGCTAATAAGACTAACGTCAGGCAGGCTGAATTTCAACAAATCCACTGCCGCATACTCAAAGCTCCACATAGTACCTCCGTTGGAGCGCATCGCATACATAATGACCTCAAGTGTATCACCATTGACCTGCCCATGCCCCGGCCAATACCACCATCCCGCTTCGACCGGCGTCACAAATGCCTTAGGAGCAAGTACTGTACCTCCGTACAATGTGGTCAAATCATCTCCTTTTTGGATTGCAAATGTATTATTGACAAGACCACTTAGCGGTCTTGAACGATTTGGATTGACCGTTCCCAAAAATGTATCTCCGAAAATCCATAGCAAACTACCGTCGGGCAAGGGGATTGATAAGGTTCCATCTGAACCTGTCCAGCCTCCACCAAATCTTGTAAATAGTTGATTGTAATATTGGTCTCTGACCGTCACAATGGGAAATTTCCAGCAATTATTGACCGTATCTACTGGCACAACAGTCGTGTCATTTGGGTTGTTGTCGATCGGCACCGTAGTCCAGTCATCCTTAGGGTCTTCGCAGCTCCCAAAGATCAAAAAAAATGCAAGTGATAGACTTCCTACCAAAAATAGCCAGCGCCATTTGGCAAGATTTCGAGGTCTTTTGGACAGAAATTCCATAAGATTTTAAATATGTTTAAACATACTAAAATTTGCTTAGATTGGCTAAATTTAGAACCTGAAATGATACAGTCTTGTGATATTTTTATCGCTTTTTGATAATGAATATCCTGACATTTCCAGCCATAAATCCTTGACATGAAATTAGGCTTGGGCTTATACAAAAGCCTTTTAAATGATCGCAATTTCAGGTTTGCCAAGCAAGCCGGCGCAACGCATATCGTCGCCCAACTTGTTGATTACATCAAGGGCGGTGACAATCCAACACTAACAAAAGATTATCTCCAGGGATGGGGGCACACCGATCAAGGAGGCAAGCTCTGGTCTCTGGATCAACTGTTGACTTTGCGCAAGCAGATCGAAAGTCACGGTCTCAAGCTGGAAGCGATCGAGAACTTTGATCCAGCGCATTGGTCTGATATCCTTTTGGATGGACCAAAAAAAGCACAACAGCTGGAAGATATCAAACAGACCATCCGCAATGTCGGTAAGGCCGGTATTCCAATTATCGGATACTACTTCAGTCTGGCAGGCGTCTGGGGTTGGACCAGTGTTGAAGAGGGTCGTGGTGCACCGAGATCTGTTCGATTCGATGCAGCAGCAGTTGATATTCAAACACCGATTCCCAATGGAATGGTCTGGAATATGACTTATGAAAATGAGGCAGAACCTGGCTTTTTGCCTGCCGTCAGCTATGAGGAGATGTGGGAACGACTCAGCAATTTCCTCAATATCATGCTTCCCATAGCGGAAGAAAATGGCGTGAAACTTGTCGCTCATCCTGATGATCCGCCGCTACCTATCATGCGACAGACCGCCCGGCTGTTCTACACACACGAGCGGTACGAACGGCTTCTAAGTATTTCAGATAGCCCATCCAACGGATTTGAGTTTTGCCTTGGCACCTTGCAGGAAATGGAAGAAGGGGATGTGTACGCTTTGCTTGACAAATACTCTGCTAACAATCGCATAGGGTATATACATTTTCGCAATGTAAAAGGTAAGGTGCCTCTCTATCAGGAAGTGTTTGTTGATGAAGGCGATCTCGATATGGTCCGAGTATTGAAAATCCTCCAAAAAAACAATTTTGAAGGGCTGCTTATTCCAGACCATACACCCGAAATGACATGCAACGCCCCTTGGCACGCCGGTAAAGCATATGCTCTTGGGTATATGAAAGGGGTAATTCAGGCAATTCAGCATAAATAGCTTATATGGCAAAATCCTTTCAAGCAGATAAGTCCTGCAGCATCACCGATAGCTGGAAGCTAAATGAAATGCCGGTCGTCTACATGGAAAACGAGTGGATCAAAGTGGGAATTCTTGCAGGTAGGGGCTCAGACATTTTTGAATTCATTTACAAGCCTTTGGGCTTGAATCTGTTGTTGCGACTCGATAAAGATATTATCAACCCTCAGCAGATTTTCACACAAAACAGAGGTACAAATACACAATTCGAAGATTACTATTATGGCGGTTGGCAGGAGATTTTGCCAAATTCTGCACCGATGAACTATCGTGGAGCCTCCTTGGGCCAGCACGGAGAAATTTCATTGATCCCTTGGGAATATGCCATAATCAAACAAGACAAGAATGAGGTTTGCCTCAAACTTTGGACCAGACCTTTGCGGTTTCCCATACTTATTGAAAAGGAACTGACATTGAAGATTGGCGATCCTACGCTGTACATAACTGAACTATTGACCAACGAATCGGATGCAGATCTCGATATCATGTGGGGACACCATATCGCATTTGGTTTGCCATTTCTCGCCAAAGGTGGCACAGTCAAAACTAATGCCAAATGGATGGAAGCAGAGCCTTCTATGCCTACACAAAGGCAATTTAGCTCTGGGGAGAAATTTGAATGGCCCGAAGCAGTTTCGCCATCAGGCATCAAGGTTCAAGCAAACGAGATCGAGGCATCAGATCAAAATCCATACAGTGAATTGGCTTATCTCAGCGGATTTGGGGATGATGCCTGGTATAGTATTCGCGACGCCGAAAATCAAATTGAATATAAAGTCACCTGGGATGCTGACACGTTCAAATGCCTATGGTTTTGGCAAGAGAGATACGCTACTCAAGGAGCACCTTGGTGGGGCAAAGCCTATGCCATCGCATTGGAGCCTTGGTCATCCAAATGGACCGCCGATCCGCAACATGCGATTGATCGTGGGGAATGGCTAAAATTGAAAGCCAGAGAAAAGAAATCAACTTGGGTCTCCGCTTTGATATCGATCCCCGAGCAAGGAGAAGAAAAAACATCTAGTTCATGAACGCACAACTCTCAATCAATGACTGCGAAATCTTTGCCGATGGCCTTGACCATCCCGAGGGACTAGCATTTCACCCTGATGGATCGCTCTGGGCAGGTGGTGAAGCTGGACAGATATATAGGATTACAGACCAAGGCAAAACGATAACAGAACTTGGAAATACTGGCGGATTTATCCTCGGACTAGCATTTAGTCCTGATGCCGATTGGCTTGCTATCTGCGACTTAAAGAATCACTGCATATGGAAAATGAATCCAACGACAGCTCAGATCCAACTCTTTGCCAAAGGTGTTGAAGGACACTCGATTAGCATTCCCAATTATCCTGTATTTGATTCCTACGGCAATCTTTATGTCTCTGAGAGTGGCGCTTTCAGGCAAACTACTGGTAAAATCCTAAAATGGAACAGTGCCGGTCAAGGTGAAATATGGCATTCTGGTCCCTTCAATTTTTCCAACGGAATGGCATTGTCTCCCGACGGAAACTGGCTTTATGTAGTCTGCTCTTTTCTTCCCGGCATAGAGAGAATCAAGATAGAGGCTGATGGTTCCGCTGGTGAGAGAGAGCTATTTTGCATGATGGACGAAAAAGTGCCAGATGGCATTGCGTTTGATACCATGGGCAATCTTTACATTGCTTGTTATGCTCCAAATGCCATTTACGTCGTAAGTCCTGAACGTAAAATGAGTACTTTAATAAATGATTGGGAAGCACATACAGTAAGCAATCCAACTAATATTGCGTTTGGTGGAGAGTCGATGCAGGATCTATATTGTACAAATCTGGGGCGTTGGCATATCACCAAGATGCCGTCCAATATTGCAGGGTTTCCACTTGTCGGACAATTGAACAAAACATGATGAAACTGATCATATGAAAGATGTGAATCAAGATTATTTTCGCGACAAGACGGTCGTAATAACGGGTGGTGTAAAAGGTATTGGGCATGCCTGTACCCAGTACTTTCTTAATGCAGGAGCTAATGTTGCTATTTGGGATATTACTCCAGATTTTGAACCTATTCCTGATGATCAAAAAGCAGCTTTTCAATATGTACATTGCAACGTAGCAAGTGAATCTGATGTCGCCGCAGCAAGTGCATTGACAATGGCAAGATTTCAGAGGGTCGATATATTGGTAAATAATGCTGGAATCCAACGTTACTCCAAAGTGGCCGAGACAAGTGAAAAAGAATGGGACCTCGTGATGAATGTCAATCTCAAAGGAGCATTCTTGTGCGCTAAACATCTCATTCCCATCATGCAGCAAATCGGCAAGGGTGTGATCATAAATGTTTCGAGCGTACAAGCATTTATTTCACAGCAAAATGTTGCGCCTTATACCACTTCAAAGACCGCACTACTTGGTCTTACTCGCAGTATCGCGGTGGATTATGCCCCTGAGATTAGGGCAGTAGCCGTATGTCCAGGGACCGTGGATACGCCCATGCTTCGCGAGGCTATTCAGCTTTCTCCAGACCCCGAAGCGGTTTTGAAAGAGTGTATGGCCATGCATTTGGGTGGCGAAATTGGCAAACCTGAAGACATAGCAGCCTTGGTAGGATTTTTGGCTGGGCCAAATGCCAACTTTATTACCGGACAGGCAATTAGAATAGATGGTGGATTGGGCATTTCCATCGGAGGTAGCAAAAGAGAATCTTAAACTCAGATAGAGATGAAATTGATCCGCTTTGGCGAAAAAGGAATTGAAAAACCAGGAGTCTTGATCGACGATCAGCGCTGGGATTGCTCCGCACATTTTGAGGACTGGAACAGATCCTTCTTCCAAAATAATGGCCTGCTGAAATTGCAGGAACTGATTTCGAAAGCCGCTGCATTTCCTTTGATTGAAGCAGAACAACGTTGGGGCCCGCCTATTGCAAGGCCAGGCATGATCATGTGTGTCGGACTTAACTATTCTGATCATGCCGCCGAAGCTGGTATGCAAATGCCGCTAGAACCAATCCTGTTTATGAAAGCCACCAACACCTTAAGTGGTCCCTATGATGACGTGCCCATACCTAGAGGAAGTAGCAAAACGGACTGGGAGGTTGAATTGGGAATAGTGCTCAATCGAGACCTCCTTTATCTCGACCATGAGTCTGAGGCCTGGGATGCTATCGCAGGATTTTGTGTTGTACATGACGTATCGGAACGAGCATTTCAGATTGAACGTGGCGGTCAATGGGTCAAAGGAAAGTCTGCTCCTGGCTTTAGTCCTGTCGGGCCTTATCTGGTGACTAAGGACGAAATCGATGATGTCCACAATCTCCAAATGCAACTATATCGCAATGGCAATTTGATGCAGAACGGAAATACCAAGACCATGATTTTTCAATCCGCATTCCTAGTGCACTATATTTCTCAGTTTATGACCTTGGAAGCTGGCGACTTGATCACTACAGGCACTCCGCCTGGAGTCGGTTTGGGGATGAAGCCTCCGCAGTACATTGAAGATGGAGATATTATCGAATTGTCGATCGAACAACTAGGAACGCAGAAACAAATCTTTAGAGCTTTTCAATCGAATACAAATGTTTGATTTATCAGGTAAGACGGCCATAGTAACAGGGGGAGGTAAAGGTATTGGTGCTGCGATATGCAAGGTGCTGGCAAATGCTGGAGCCTCGGTCGCTCTATTGGATATCGATCCTGAATCGGCTCAACAAGTAGAATCTCAAATCAAAAGTACCGGCGGCAAGTTGCAGTTTTTCAATTGCAATGTGGCCGAAGCAGAGCAGGTGACAGCTACTTTTCGAGACATTGCGACACAGTTTGGTAGAATTGACCTGCTTGTCAACAACGCAGGCGTTTCACATATTGGAGACGTGCTAAGTACTTCCCAATCCGACCTAGATCGTCTTTACCAAATCAATGTCAAGAGCGTATTCCTTTGTGTTCAATCTGCTATTCCCTATTTAATTGAAGCCGGTGGCGGAGCAATTATAAATATGTCATCGATAGCTGCCGAAGTAGGGCTGGCACAACGATTTGCATATAGCATGAGCAAAGGAGCGGTGCAATCTATGACGTACTCAATCGCCAAAGATTTCCTGGCTCAAGGCATCCGCTGCAATGCGATCGGGCCAGGTCGTGTGCATACACCCTTTGTGGACGACTATCTTAAGAAGCACTATCCAGGTGAAGAAAAGATGATGTTCGAAAAGCTGGCAAAGTCTCAGCCAATTGGCAGAATGGGCGAGCCAGAAGAAATTGCAGCCTTGGTACTTTATCTCTGCAGTGATGAAGCTCGATTTGTAACAGGAAGCTTCTATCCAATCGACGGGGGATTTTTGCGTCTCAACACATAGTATGCTTTATCAACATTATGTTTATCATACATAATGAATGTACTTCATTATCTTTCTGAAGTATTATTATCTACCTTTGAAAGATGCTGCCTTTCAATCCTCAGGACCTTGAACTAATAACTGCCTCTCTCAAAAAACGAAAAGGCCAGTTGTTGATCATATTTGGTCCACGCAGGGCCGGAAAAGTTGAATTAATTCAACAATGCGTTGACAAAAACACCATCTATTTCAAAGCAGATCAGCAGGAGAGTCCACTTCAGATTGCGGCATTCAAAGTGGAGCTTAATAGGAGTATTCCATCGCTAACATGGTCCAATGAGAATGATTGGCTCAGCATATTCAGTTCCATTAGCGCTCATGGCAAGGAAAAATTTACTCTCATTATCGATGAATTTCCCAACCTACTTAAGAATGACTCAGAGTTGCTGCATGTATTAGAGCAGATTATCGATGCAGGTCACCTCAAAAATATAAACATCATACTCTGTGGATCTTCCTTGCAGGCAATGAGGCAATTGAGCGAACCTCTGTCACCCCTTTACAAATGCATCGATCTATCACTGGAAATCAAGGAGCAAGGCCTTGGCGCTTTAAAAGACTATTTGGATCTTGACGCCAGCTCCGCCCTTGAAGAGTATGGAATTTGGGGAGGAATGCCAGACTATTGGAAAATGCGGAAACAGCAGGATTCATTCGCCGTTGCTGTTAAGAATCTGATACTAGATCCACTGGGAATGCTGCACGAAGAAGCAGAACGCCTATTTCTCGACGAAATGCGTAGTTCTGTCCAGACATATTCGATCATGAGCCTATTGGCAACAGAAAATTATCGCCTCTCCCAAATCGCTGTCAAACTAGGCAAACCGCCCACGCAGCTTACACGAATCCTTAGCAATCTCATCGATCTGGGCTACATCAGAAGGGAAATTCCATTTGGAGAGTCTGCTCTGAATTCCAAGAGGAGCCTATACAAGATTGACAATCCCTTCCTACACTTCTACTTCGGTTTCGTCGTGCCAAACCGAAGCAGACTTGGTTTGGGAATGATCGACAAAGTCTGGTCCGATATCTCATTCCGACTTCCTATGTATACCGCGTTGAATTGGGAAGATCTATCACGTAAAGCGATAAGCCAATTGGAAATCGGTGGAAAGCCTTGGGCGGCTGCCTCACGATGGTGGGGAAAAGGAATAGATGGAAAATCCATGGAAATCGGAATCGTTGCGGATTCCAAAGACAAGAAATCTATTCTATTTGGGGAAGCCAAATGGTCCCGAAACCTCGCCATTGACGAAGCTATAAGAGCTTTAGATCAGAAGATCAGTAATTTCCCTGCGACAGATAACAAAGAAGTTGTAAAGGTCCTATTTGTAAGAGAAAAACCTCTGAAGTCGCATCCTGGGGCAATCCTTCTTAGCCCTGAGGATCTGCCATGAGCGTTTGGGCCCTATTTTGCAACAATCCGCAAAGTCCTCGTTTCCCAGGCTGATAATTCCACCTTTGGATCGATTGGCTCTATCAAAATTTCCTTCGCATTACTCAGATAATAGCGATGTAAATCTGATTTTCCACTCCATTTGACCGTCGACGTAGCCGACCGATCGCTGCAATTCCACAAGCGCAATACCCACCCATTACCATCATCCGCTGGCTTGAAGCTACTAGTTATAATCGCAGCGTCACCCTCGAGTTCGTATGTTGGAATGATCTTGGCATTTGCTGCAATTGTGCCAACCAATAGCGGCTGCGCTGCTTCTATTGCAAATCGATTGGCAGCTGCCACATCAAATTTGCCATGAGGCTTGACCAAATATCTGAAATTGACTTTCCCCTCCTGATAGCCCTTGTAATTGACAAACCACACATTGTCCATCACCCACGAAAACAATCTAGTCGAATGCGGGAATGTGTCAAGCCATGGTCTTTTCTTAAGATCTGAAGCCCACATCTGCCCATGCATCTCCTTAAATTCAACAATCGGTGCATCAAGCGATACCCAAGTTAAACCTCCTGCTTCATTGCTAAAGTCAATCCATCGCTGAGCGCACAGAAAATTCTGATTTGCTCCTGCCAGTTGATCTTTTCCCGGTTGCATCATGCCCCATTGTTGATCCATGCGAATCGTACTTCCAGGAACATTAAAGGGAAATGAAAATCTAACATTCTCATCAGCAAGCACCTTAGATTTATCCACCCGATTCACTATTTCAATGACATCAAGTGCCGGGATATAGGTGATCTCCTGCATCAATGACTTTGCGCCTGGAGCATCGGAGCTCGTAATATACTTTTGGACGACAGCACCATTGTCACTCATTGACCATTTGGGCGATTTAGCCTTTTTGGCATTTTGTGCATTGATACCTGTATACCAATAGCCATCCCATCCATATTGATCGAGACTATCGATCATATTGAACGGTACATCGCGGTACCTCAGACTAGTCAATAGCCCCGATTTTTGGTCGATCTTCATCCTAAGATTCTGATCACCAAATGCACTTGTTACTGCCCTCGATTCTGAATTCGCTGCGACCTTTTCCTTCACTTTTATGCGATATCTAAGCTGCGATTGCGGAGGAATATTCTTCGCCACAAATGCCCATTCGCCGGATGTAAGTCTTTGTGCCTCAATCGCGAGATCATTCTGATCGTGTATCTCAATCTGCTTTCCCTCCCAATAGTCAGGTAAACGGACCAATTCAGTTCTTTCCCATGACAAAGTGTTGACAAGGTCAACATATTTTGCACCGTTCTGCAAAGGGCTTATTATGCTACCAATAAGGCCATCCACTAATGAATCGGCATCTAAGGCAAATCTTTGTTTTACGGCCCATTGGTCCAATGCCAGTTGTCCATCTGGATCAGACTTGCTGGAATAAGACCCCCAGGTATGCTCTGAAAATAGGACCACATTTCGCCAAGCCTTCTCAAATACGGACTTTGGATACAAGCCCTGTTTTTGCATTGCCCATAGTGCTTGCGCTTGAACTAGCCTTTCTGAGTTGTTGCGATTCAGTGCAGTTTCAAATGCTGACGAAGTAGTTCCATCTTCCCAATAAGGAGAAAAATCACCTGAAAATTCAGGGATAAACGCTGCATATTTCTTCTCAAAAGCCTCAAACATTTCCTTGTTGGTGGCAATTACAAACTTGGGAGTGATATGCGTCTCGTTCCAGTTTTTGACGAAATCAGGCAGGCTTGCATCAGGACCGGCATTATCACCTAGCGTATATCGCACCTGCACCATATCGTACGGATACCCTTCTTCCTCGAGTTCTCCAAGAAATTTCAATACCGCTGTCCCTTTAGAATTTGCCAATGTCCCAAGCAACCAAGGGTGAAACCAAGAGTAACCATGACGTGACATCCAGCATAGGACTTTCTCCTTGCCGCTTGGAGATTTCCAATAAAATGGAATGTCCCCCCAAGTCTTCAGAGTATTCCCTACCTGATAGCCAAGATCAGGCATATGAGGCATATGATTAGGACCCATCGACACATACTTGATCTCATTTTGAGCAAGTGCCGTGACATATCCCCAATTAGCTCCTGGCACATCTGAAATCATCGCTGTTTCGGTCTTGATGCCATATTCCTTTTCAAATCGATTGGCAAATGCCATGTTGTGAATAAGCTCCTCTGGCTTCTGAATACCCGTCAACATATTTCCATACACAG
>JBDSUZ010000325.1:0-19740 GCA_039927395.1 Saprospiraceae bacterium
CAACTTTGGTGAGTGAGGTATCAGAGATAATCAAACCCGCCAAAGTGATACCGCTCGCATAGATGATGGGATAGATTGTATTTTGAACAAAATTTTCGCCTCCTATGCCATATCTGATGCCAAAGAATAGAGCCAGGAATGCAGCAATTGCCAACATTAGAGACTTGCTTGAGAATACTGCAGTCTGTGATTCACCTTCTTCAAAATCTTCACTTACATTATTCTTCGGCAATCCACCTATCGCCCTTCCTTGCGGAGTTACGACATATTTGTCTTTCAAGAATAGGAATACAAGTGTTCCGGTAACCATTGCTATAGATGCTGCAAGGAAGCCCCATCTGAAGGCGGTAAGGTCTCTGACATTATTGCCATCAATCACATCGCCCAATAATGGACAGATCAACTGGCCAAGAAATGCACCGATATTGATACCCATATAGAAGATGGTGAAGGCAGAGTCAAGTTTTGATTTTTCCTGCTTAGGATACAAACTGCCCACCATGCTGGAAATATTCGGCTTGAAAAAGCCATTTCCAAATATGATGATTCCCAAGGCTGACCAAGTCAATGTGGTAGCCAATCCCAGATTGCTACCAAATGTACTGGCACTCAGGAATAGCAAAAACTGGCCGATAGCCATCATTGTACCACCTATAAGGATACAATTGCGATTGCCAAGAAATCTGTCTGCAATAAATCCTCCCAACATCGGAGTGAGATAACACAAACCCAAAAACCCACCATAGATGAGCGCTACATCTGCTTCCTTCATGGTCAAGGAATGCACCATAAATAGGGTCAAGAGGGCACGCATGCCATAGAAATTGAACCTTTCCCACATTTCGGTGCCAAATAACACCCAAAGTCCTTTTGGATGTCCTATTCTCGCTTCAGTCATACTGTGTATTTGTTGATGGTTGGTTTACTAACACCCGCCGTCGAGGGGGATAAAAAAATCAAACGTTTTTGAAAAATTACTGGCTCGCAATCTCAACACTGGAATCGCCAAATTTGGTAATTGCCAAATATTATACTGTCAAAATGATATCACTTCACATGAAAGCACAGTTATCAACGGAAAAATAGTATTTTTTTTAGACAATGAATGTATTCAAAAATATTTTGGCATTTAGAATGTCCTCGATCTCTAGCTATTAGATGAGCGCTGGCCAGCTACCGTAATGTTTGAGTAAAATGCTAAGTTTGATAGATGAAATATTCGAGTTCGATTTTCTCTTTTTCAATGCGGAAAATATTGTCATTATCCCTTCTGCTCTTGTCTTGCATTTCATCACAAATGGCATTTGGTCAGGAAGTAATTGCAGCGCCAGATACCAGTGTTGAACTTAAGGAGCTTGTCGTGTTGAGTTCGAGAGATTTTTTCCAGCGCAATTCAACAGTAATCGCCGATAATCCCGATCTGAAACTCCTCAATCAGAAAATACCGAATTCACTCTCCGACGCAGTCGCCCGAATCCCTGGAGTATCCCAAATCAGCACCGGTCCATCCATTTCAAAACCCGTCATACAAGGTCTCTATGGAAATCGCTTGTATATTGGGCTTTCAGGCATTCGATTTGATAATCAACAATGGCAAGATGAACATGGGCTTGGGCTCAGCATGCCTGGAATATCAGGAATCCAAGTGATAAAAGGACCTGCCTCGATCCTCTATGGCTCAGAAGCGATTGGAGGGGCCATATTGATAGAAGAAGAGGAGGGCGATATTGGCAAAGGTTTCAGCGAAATAGGATTGACAGTCTCTGCTAATGGCCGGGGTTTGAAGGGAGACATTGCATATTCACCCAAATGGGACAAAAACTGGGCTGTACTGCGCATTGGTCTTGAAAACAATGCTGACATTCAAGATGCGCATGAAAATCGGATTCTCAACTCCAGACAATCCGGATATTTTCTAAAGTCAGGTCTCGGCCTGCAGCACAATAAATGGACTCAGGAATTTCATTTCCAATCATCTTACAGTCAATTTGGATTCATCCTGGAAGATCTCAACAGTTTCTTTGATGCCGATTCGAGATGGACTAGAGCGATGAATGGTCCACATCACAATGTATTGCTAAATCTATTGAGTGTCCAAAATCAGATCCCGCTCAAAAAGTCGACTTTAAGGGTAGATCTCGGTGCACAATCCAACCTGCGTCAAGAGGATGAAGGAGGAGGATCTATTAGCCTCAATATGCATTTGCTTTCCTTTTCGGGAAATGTATTTTGGGAAAAACAAGCCGGAAAAACGGCGCTTTTCAAGGCCTCGTACCAAAATTCATTTTCCAACAACACAAATTATGGCGGCCGCATCCTGATACCCGATGCCAATACCTACGAGAGCAATCTGAGTATATATATGCTGGCAAGAGCGAAAAAGTGTACCAGGATTGAGCTGGGCATTGGAACAGGATATAGGCGCATTCACACTTTTGAAACCAATACATTCAACGAACCTGGATCTGAGATAGGCCCATTTAGCAGAAAAAGAGGCTCCGTCAGTTTCATGGCCGGCTTTGGCAAGCGAATCAAGGATAATTGGAGTGCCCGTATCAACCTCGCCAATGGATATCGCGCAGCAAATCTTGCTGAAATTGCTTCCAATGGATTGCATGAGGGCGTGTATCGCTACGAAGTCGGTGATCCAAATCTCAAAACTGAAAAGAACATCAAGGCTGAATTCATCACAAAAAGCACTCAGAAAGAGGGCTCCTTTTCTGCCTCTACTTTCATCAATAGTTTTGGCAATTACATATACCTAGCTCCGACTGCTGAGAGCTATTTTGGCTTTCCCGTTTTTCGCTATCGCCAAGCTTCGGCCAAGCTTTATGGCTGGGAATTGAGGGGAGAATGGACTCCAAGCAAACTGAATTTCCTGAAAGTAAAATCAAGCATAAACTGGCTGAGAGGTCAACTGCGCAATGATGAAAATTTGCCTTTTATAAGTCCTTTAACTAACCGCAACTCAATTAGACTTGAATTCAATAGTAAAGGAAAAAAGCAACATTACTATTTCGAGCCAGAAGCCTACATCGCTGCTGCTCAAAATAAACCGGCACAGTTCGAAACAAAAACTCCTTCTTATACATTGTTAAATCTTTATTGCGGATTGATCATGCCGAGCGAAAAGGGCGACTTTGATATTAATCTGGCTATTAGCAATCTTACAAACAGGCAGTATGTGGATCATTTGTCCCGATTGAAATACTACGGCATCTCCAATCCGGGATTAAATGTTCAAGTTTCGATACGCAAAAGATTTTCAAATTGAAAACCCATTTCAAATATTTTTTACCTTCACCAACACAAAAACCTAACTCTATGAAATCCATTCTATCAATGTTCTGCCTTTGCGGAGTACTTTTCTTCGCTTCAAGCTGTGAAAAAGACGAAGGCAAATTGCCAAACATCGCATTCAAGACAGGCGGTATTTATACTTCAGCCAGTAAGATTGTTGCACTTGGCGACACTATTGTCGTAGGTATCAGTGCCTCAAAATCTGAGGACAAGGATGTACTTAAGACATTTGATGTATCCAGAAGCTATGATGGCGGCGCAAACGTGAGCGTACTAAATCAAACTTTGACCGGAACTGAGGCTGATGCTTTCGAAGGAGACATCAAAATCACTGCTCGCAACACTCCAGGTACTGAAAAGTTCCTATTTACTGTCATCAATCGCGATGGCTTGAAAAATACAATCGACTTGACACTAACAGTGCAGTAAATCGAAATCTAAAATTGATTGATAGGGGTTGAATCATATTCAATCCCTATTTTTTTTGCCCGAATTTTGGATTGAATTTCTAATTAACAGTTTCTATTAATTCTTCAAAGGTGAGGAAGAAACACTCAGTTCCCATCCGCTAGCCTGCACCAATTGCCGTATTTGCTCTATCATTTTTTTGCCTTGAGATCTTGCCCTGTTCTTCAAGTCACTTTGGTCGGCCTTATTGCGGATGAAATCCTTTGCTTTCGCATTAAGCTTATTATAGTCATCAGCTGAAAAAGTATTGAAAGTCCCCTCAGTGATATCGTAATAGTCTAGATCGTGCTCGATCGAAAGTATTTGTGGCTCGGGGAGCGGACTGATTGTGATACGTCGCTGCTTGATATCAGCGTCGATCTTCCAATTATTAAGGTCAAAACCTACCAATACTTTGGCTTTTATTCTGATGAGCGCCTTCTTTTGAAATGGAAAGAAATCAAAGGTGTAGTAATCCTTGTAATCATATATCTCTGAGAAATAGCCTTCGACCGATACCCATTTTGATACTTGCTTTATTTGCTCGAGTAGTACAACTGATTCAGTTTTGGCTTCCTTCTGACCAAAGGAAGAGAAGCTGTTGCGAAGAAAAAAGCCCGATGCGAAGACCAGTATGATCACTAATATGTAGAGGAAATACCGGAGCATAGATGGCATCGTATTAGTTGTTCTTAGAAGTCATAGGATACTGGAGTCCCTTATAGCTTTTCAATACAGCTTTGATGGAGCCGACAGAGATTGGCGATTCTATCAACACTGGCATCTTATTGCCATCATCGGTCGCCCAGATATTCAACTGCGTGTTGGCATCAAAGACTGTTCCTGAAACGACTTCAGGGCTGAGCTTAATCGTCTTAAATATGCCTTGGGCTTTGACTTTGACGCGGCTATCTTTACCCTTAAATGCCATTTTGAGCGGATAAATTTCGCGGTCGAGATATACCTGAATTGGGATTTTTTCACCGCTTTTCATCGTCGAATAATCAAGGGAGCGGGCGGTATATATAATGGACACGATGTCATGCATACATCCGCTTAATGGCACAATTTGCGGTGTGGCTGTCGCTTTATTTTGTCCTTTCACAGAAGTGGCTTTGCCCCTCTGCTGGTCAAATTCGACACGCTCATATACCTTGAAACCGCCCTCATCGGTTTCGCGAATGTATAATACTGGAAGCAGTGTCTTCTTGTCAATCCAAGTGTCGTAACGATCCTTGACTTTATAAAACCACTCGTAGGAATCATGCGTCTTGCCCCTCACCATAACGTGAAAATGGTCGGGAGTTTCTTCCACTGTAAATGTCACCAAGCCAGCAGACACCCAGACAAAATTCCAATTGTAAAATAGCTCGTAAGTAATCACCTCACCTCCTATAAATGCCCTTTGTTTCTCAGCACATGGGTCAATCGGCACTTGCAATGGTAAGGCTTTTTCATCGTTGACTATCATCGACAAAAAGAACATTCCCAGTATTAAAACAATAGTAAGGCTAAGAGGAAACCGGCGCATTCAAGCTGGATTTTTGATATTTCGTTTTGAAAAGGATCAGGTAACCTACTAATGCCGGCAACACGATATTCAACAACCAAAGACTAAACGTCGCGGATAAGGTTGCAAGTTCATTTATCTGCAAACTTTTGAGAAAGAAAAGCGCAATCCCTCCTCTGGCAAACACATCTAGCACGGGCGGAATAGGAATCCCTACTTGAACAAGATAGATCAGCCAAATGGCGGCAATTGCAGGGACCATTGGTATCGACCCTTGAAAGAATACCAGTAGGCAATAAAATTGGAAGGTAAAAATCAAAAGTCGAATGGAGGAGTAAAATAATGCACGCAGCAAGATCCGCCCGCCAAACATTTCGAAGGCACCTGCCCAAATTAGGAGTTTCTTCTTCCAGCTAATTGGCATTTCGAGGTGAGCCAAGGCTTTGAGAATATCATCAAGTTGAAAAAACAGCATGAAGAGTATACCAAATGCTGTAAGTCCACCAATTGCAAATAAGAATATTCCACCTTGACTCAACAAAGCGCCGGTGCTTAGGAAATAACCAGCAGCAAGGCAACCAAAAAGTAGAATGGATAAGTTGAGCGAAAGACTATTGATCACTGCGGGATAAATAGCCCGCCAGGATACTTTATTTCTAAAAAGCAGTGCCCTACCTCCCATATCACCGATGCGTCCAGGTGTAATCATGCCAGCCGCTAAACCAGCTAATACTGACTCCACGGCACGTAGCCAAGTGATCGGAAGCACCTTTGCCATCAGGAATTTCCACTTAAAGCTCTCAACGCCCAGATTGACAAATATTAGCAAGATTGCGATCAATAGCCAAGGTAATCTCTGCTCATTGAACCCTTGTAAAAAGGCCGATTGCGTAGAGTTCCACTTATCTCCATCAGCAACCTGCATGTAAATAAACATGCCGACCAATGCGAAAAGTCCTACTTTCAAAATGCCATTAAAAATGCGGCGATATGTCTTATTCATCATGTAAATTTCCTGTGCTTAATAATAAACGACAGATGTCGTATTTAAGATGTGGAACTTGCTGGAAATGGGGGAATATGCCAGTAAATATATCAAATATTTAACAATCATAGCAAAACATATTATAAATTTATGCCATGAATAAGATTAAGCGCATTTTGGGAGTAGATCCTGGCACTAATATCATGGGATACGCGCTGATAGAGATCGAGCAGGGCAACATTGAGATCAAATGTCTCGACATTCTCAAAATGAAGGCCAGCCTCGATCAGCCAGAGAAGCTCAAAGAAATATTTGAACGTATCCAATTGCTGATTGGAGAGTACAAGCCAGAGGAAATGGCTATCGAAGCACCGTTTTACAGCAAAAATGTACAGTCTATGCTCAAGCTAGGTAGAGCTCAGGGCGTTTGTATAGCCGCTGCTATGAATTGTGGTGTGTCGATATGGGAATATAGCCCTAAGAAAATCAAGCAATCAATCACTGGCAATGGCAATGCCTCAAAAGAACAAGTTGCGTCGATGCTACAAACTATCGTAAAACAGCCATTTGATTCTCGACATCTCGATGCTACTGATGCATTAGCGACAGCGATTTGTCACCATTTTCAAAACAGATTTGAGGCAACTCAAGGCAAGAAGCATAAAGATTGGAAGTCATTTCTGACGGAAAATCCGGAGAAGAAATCTTCCTGAATGTGATTAGCTATTCTCTCTTCACATTAAACCATTTCAATACTCGTTCGCCGAGACCCTCCGCGTTGACATGTATCATATAAATGCCGCTCGCCACCGAGATTCCTCTGGCATTTTTCATATCCCATTCAAGATCAGGGGCAATCAGTGTATTTAACAATCCCGGATCATTTCTTTGAATACCCGAAACATTATTCGAACTGTTTCGGATCTCATTTCGCTTGAACTGCCTGATAAACTTGCCGTCAAGTGTATAAATTGTGACTACGCATTTTGCAGGAAGATTTGTGATTTTGACAATCGATGATGATGCGGAATTTTCATATTGACTATATGCGTAGTATGGATTTGGCACGATCCCTATTTGGTCCAATTGAACATCGATCAGCTTCTTGTCGATAGGTTTTGCTGCCTTTCCCTCGATTTTAAAGCGATATTTCGGATTTCCCTTATTGATGCCCGAAATGCCCGAATTGGCATATTCGCTATCTACTCTTAATCGCACTACGGTCTCAGTTGGAATCAATCCATCAGCATAAGATTTCATCTGTTTGCCGGGAGCCATCAAGGTCATAGCTGCCCATGTGATGGAACGATATGCTTTGGTGCGCAATATCTGACTGCTATTGATCAAATCTTTATGGATGGCAAAACAACTATCATACCCGGTGTTGCTGACATAGATAAAATGTTGCCCACCCAAATACAAAGGACCCATCGGATCAGACACAAGATCCAACATAAACATTTGATCGCTGGGATTATACATCATATCACGTCCTCTTATTTTGTCAGGCTGACCTTTGAAGCTGTCCACATAATTTTGATAATCAGGGCCATAAAACGAGTTTTCGCCAAACATTATATTGAGTCGCTTACCTGTTTCGACGTCGATAGCATATCCAGGAAACCAACCCATACCTCTGAGCGTGTCGCCATCAAGATCAGGTAGTCCATCGTTATTTGCGTCCTCTTTGCTGACACTAGGTGCAATGGAGTCTGCTTTCAGTTTGCGCAAGTCTAGCATCAGAGCTCCGCCTTGGCTTTTCCCTTCATAATACCTGCTGGCTGTTTCCAATACCACACATCGTGACCATAAAGCCTTATTGGGAGTCATTACTATATCCACGTTATTGAGCTTAGCCAGAGAGCCAAAATTTCTTACAAAACTTTGCATGTTTGAGGTCCCATCCAACAAGGCTGGCGACAAATAAGGTTGGCCTGGTGTATAGCGATAATCAGCAAGCAGGAATGGAACAAATGACGATCCATCTGTAGAATATGAAAGTACATTCTGAATGAAAGTGGTACTTTTTCCCCCTTTGACGAACTGTGTCAAACCAGCATCGGGATCGAGGTTGAGATCAGGTTCAGATGCGCCATTTTTTACAAAATTGAACAGCCCTGCAGCAGGTATTATCTCGACAGGTTGCTGCGGATCTACATCATTAAATGTCCGAAACCAGTTTTGATCACTGTCAGCATAAGCAACCGATTTGGCGACAAATCCATTCGATTTCCTTGTCTTTGCACCTGGTTCTGCGATTTGGCTTATGATAATCGAAAATCCATATTTACCCATTACTTGCTCGTTCAATCCCTCTATACTTTGATGGGACAAGATGGTTTCCCCAGGTTTGGAGAGATTGACAAGGTTCCATCGAGCATTTGTATCCAATACTCCGTCAGAAATATCTTGATCAGTAAATGTTAATTCGAATTCACCATCACTGATGTCAATAGGATTATAAATATGCACTCTGAGCGGCCCCCTGCCTTCCTTATAAGTCAAGGAGTCTTTGATTTGACCCAGAATTATCTGTTCCCGAATACCATCTGCTAAATCCAAATTAGCGCCGCCACTTCCTTGTCCATCCAGTCTGGTAATGATCGCGCCATCTCCAAATTCAGCATAGAGATCGGTGTCGACTATCGGGCGGGGTATACCCACATAGGCGGAGTTTGGTATTCCACCTTTTCCTTCCAGGTATGGCGTTTTTTGAGAGCCAAGAGGATGCTCGTGGTCAAAATTGAGGTAATTATTGTGCGCATAGGCGACCGCGACATAATAGTACTTCTTATGGTTGATTAGTTTGTGATCCTGTGTAGTTGCAAAGGCATCTTCAGTAATTTTGAATGTCGACCGTAGACCGGTATTAGCTCCATTTACCTTTTCTTCAGGAACGAATATGAGCGATGCTTCCTGGGGATTAGGGTCTTTGATGCCCTTCCAATTGTAGATTTTCTCCACACTATTTTGCAAATCTACTTGTGCAACCAGTCTGGATTTGTCGGGATTGTCATACTCGTAAGTATTAACCAAATGGCCTTGCAATTGAAAGATCTTATAGCCTTCAAAAAGATAGACTGTATCCAAAAAGCCAGATGGTTGATTTGGAACTCTTTGATTGTAACTAAGAAACTTATTATTGGAGTAAATCGAATCATTGCTCAAGACAAAAATCAGCGAACGATCTAGCTCTATAATGTCCAAAATGGGGGCATCAGGCCCAGCAAAACTGCCCCAACAATTGTCAAACAAGTTCTGCGCTATATCATCTGCAGCCTGCAATTCACTCAAATCAGGGCAGGGATATAATTGATCTGCAACCCATGGAACGCCAATGATCATCTCGCTTATCGCTCCTGATTGCAAGGTAAAGGGACCGGCGGCCTGAATTGTTTTTCGATCACCACCCTTCAAGCCAGATACATTGCACATCGACCAGGCATTGACCTCATTCGGCTCATTTGGAAATGCATACTTAGTTGTAATTGATCCGCCATAACCGGACCCGCCCTGAGTAAGTGGACTGCCATCTTTCCAAAACCCCGACATATAGCGATAGTATTCAATAGGAAGCTCTGGTTCTGTCAAATGGATAAGTCCGTCCAGAGATGAATTGTTGTAATAGGTAAAAGAGGACATTTTGATTTCATTTCCGATTTCGTCCAAGGGCCCTCTGAGGATATCTATACCTAAGATCGGAACGTCGTTGCAATAAGTTGGAATTCCACCTTCACAGTCACAACCACTACTTCCATCTATTTCGTCTTCATTGTACACATACATTAGATTCCTAGAGGTATCGCAGCCGACAAAATCATCCGTACCGCAACCGAGGTCGGGATCGACCCAAATTGCAAAATACGTCTTGATAAGATCCTGGGATGCTCGGTTGATCAACTTATACCTTTGAAAGGTCATATTGTTCAACTCGTCATTCGTAGCGAATGCAAATGACTGAGCCTGGACCTCCATTCCAATTGGTGCTCCTTTGGATGAACTATGATTTCCCCCTACATCGTTGTAGACCCAAAAAATCATTTCATCAGCGTACAGAGCTGAAGTACAAAGGTTAGTTCCGATAATTGGATAATCACCTTTTGTGGGATCATAATCGTCAGAATCGTCCTCATCCCAATATGCTGCCATTCCTTTATTTAGTCCAGGAAAATCTACTCCGTGAACTGATTTGAAATGTGGATTTGATTTGCCTGGCCAACCCAATACACTCTTAGGTATATCATCTACCTTATATGGCTCTCCGGCCAAGCGTGCCTTGCGAAAATTATCAATATGTGTGCGGATATCATCGCCTAAAACACTGAAGAATCGATCCCAAATAGCACATGTATCTTTTCCCGTTTTCCCGTCAACGGTTAATGGACCAGGCCACCAATCCAAATGATTTTCGCTCCGGTAGGTATTGGCGGCCAATTTGAGATTGCCACCAAGATCGTAAGCACCTATCCAAATGCTTGAAGCAAAAATGGAGGATACTTGCGGCAGCCCTGAACCTGGGTCTATATTTGGTACGATATAATGTCCCTCTGATAAGTTCCACCATATGTCGCCACCCGTGGTCAGTCGGGCACGTACATTATTGATGTTCTGATCAATCTGAGACTTCGCAGCGGCACAGTCTCCCAATCTTGGTTTTAGCTCTTGATTGTGTTGCTTGATCTTACCGCTTGGAGGGCGAGCTTCCAACGAATTACTTAAGGTTCCAACGAGAAGGAAAATAAAAATGTAGTGTAAAGATTTCATATATCATAAGTTCTTGCTCTTCTGTTAGAACGAACTAGAACTTATAATTGCTCCCTGCAAAGGCCTGGAGACTAGACTACTTAATCTAGAATGCAGCTTTAAGGCATATTTCCCAAGGGGCAAATGTTATACATTCACCATGGCCAAATGCTAATTAACACCGGCAAATAGAAATTTCAGAAAATCCGAGGAAGTCCTACCAACTTAATCCAATCCCCTCTTCTTCATCAGCGCATCGGTCTTAGCATCTCTGCCTCTGAATTTCTTGTATCCTTTTTCAGGATCGATGGTGTTGCCCACTGAGAATACATTGTCGACAAGTCGCTTGGCTACTTCCTTATCGTAAGGGCCAGTTCCTTCGACAAATGCTTGATAAGCATCCGCAGTCAATACATCTGCCCAGAGATAGCTATAATATCCGGCCGAGTAGCCGTCACTGCTGAAGATATGGCCAAACTGAGGAGTACGGTGTCTCATTACAATTTCCGTAGGCATTCCCATGGCTTTGAGGGTTTCTCTCTCAAACTTATCTGGGTCTGTAGTTGGGACTGCTTCCAAATGCAATTTCATATCGATTAGAGCGGAAGAAAGATATTCCGTGGTAGTAAAACCTTCATTGAATTTGGAGGCCTTGTTTATTCTCATCACCAAACTATCTGGAATCGGCTTTTTGGTCTCGTAGTGCAAAGCGTATTTTTGCAATACTTCGGGAGTTGATAGCCAATACTCAAGAAGTTGGGATGGAAATTCTACATAATCTGTGTAGACATTGGTGCCCGAAAGCGAAGGATAAGTAACGTTGGAGGAAAGGCCATGAAGCGCATGTCCAAATTCGTGAAACAGTGTAGTTGCATCATCCCATGATATCAATACTGGCGCACCTGGAAGACCCCTGACAAAGTTTGAATTGTTGGACACAATTGTAGTCACATCACCAGTCACTCGTTGTTGATTGCGATAGGCATTCATCCAAGCTCCTGAACGCTTACCAGAACGGGCATATGGATCAAAATACCACAATCCGACTTGCTTGCCAGTGGTCTTGTCTTTGACTTGCCATACCTCAACATCGGGGTGGTAAACGGGAACGTTTTCAACCTGATTAAATGTGAAATTGAAAAGCTCGCCAGCAACCCAAAACATTCCGTTGCGCAAATTCTTTAGCTGCAAATACTCTTTCACTACATTTTGATCAAGGTCATATTTTGCAAGTCGTACCTTCTCAGCATAATAGCGGTAGTCCCAAGCTTCGATTTTGAATCTTGCTTTCTTTGCTTTGTCATTTTCTTTGTCTGCCAAAGCTTGCATATCTGCAACTTCAACTTTCACTTTGGCGATGGCGGGCTTCCAAACATCCATCATCAACTTCATGGCTTTATCAGGAGTCTTGGCCATTGTGTTTTGCAATCTCCAATGTGCATGAGATTCAAATCCGAGTAATTTGGCGCGTTGAGCTCTTAGTTTAAGTATTTCGACGATGATCTTATTGTTGTCGTTCATATCGCCATTATCACCGCGATTGACAAACATGCGCCATACTTTTTCTCTCAATCCGCGATCGTCGGCATATGTTAGAAATGGGTCAACAGATGAACGGGTGTTATTGATGATCCATTTAGAATGAGAATCATTCTTTGCAGCTTCTCTAGCGGCATTTCTCAGATCAAGTGTTAAACCTGCTAGTCCAGCTTCATCATTTATGATGACCGTTTTGTCATTTTCATCAGACAAAAGGTGTTGGCTAAATTCGGAAAACACCACCGCCAGTCTTTGATTAATAATCGTCAATTTGGCCTTTTCTTTAGCGCCAAGTTTGGCACCATTTCTTACCATATCGGAGTATTTCAGCCAGGTAAGGCGTTGCGCCTCAGAACTGAGTCTCTTGTAATCAGGTGATTTGTATACTGTTTCAATACGTTTAAACAAATTGCTGTTTTGAGTGACCTTGTCGTAGAATTCAGAAAGCTGCGGTTCCACAGTAGTTTCTACCTGCTGAAATGCCTCACTGTTCATCGTAGAGCTCCACACACCATAGATGGCGATCAAGCGATCGAGCATTTGCCCTGATTTTTCGAGTTCGAGCAAGGTATTGTCAAATGTTGGAGCCTCGTTTTTGGTGGCAATTTTCTCGATTTCCGCGAGTGCCGTTTTGATAGCAATATCAAATGCTGGAATAAAATCATCAACTTTTACTTTGTCAAATGCTGGGAATCCGCCGTATGGGCCATTCCAAGCCTGAAGCAAAGGATTATCGGCGGTAGAATTTGATCGTTCGTTTGTTGCATCCACAATAGGGGAAACTCTGGAAGTTCCAATTGGAGTATCAGACATAAATATCGGATTGAATCCCATGGCTGGGGCTAGGAAAATGCTCAGAAAAAGGATCGCTTTGAACATCATGGACAAAATTTTAGGAGGGTAATTTCCCGGTCGACGAAAATAGTATTTTTTGAACTTTCTCCGATGCTATACAGCCAAAAGTTAGCTTCGTCGAGGACTTTTGAAGGTCTGAAAATAAGATCCAAAATCGATACCTAAATTTGAATTCATTCAAAATTTTCCCTAATAGATTCAGCAATTTGGGCAAATTCGGAATATTCGAGATCCAGGGGAGGATTCTTAAAGCTCAACTCGCTCACTGCATTGATAGGCACCAGGTGTATGTGGGCATGAGGGACCTCCAAACCTATGATGGCCACACCGATCTTCTTACACGCTATGGTTTTACGTATTGCTTTGGCTACCCTTTTGGCAAAAATGTGCAAGCCCGCCAAGAGCTCATCTTCTAAGTCAAAAATGTCATCAACTTCAATCTTAGGGATTACCAGCGTATGCCCTTTTTGCAAAGGTCTAATATCGAGAAAGGCCAGAAATTGATCGTCTTCCGCTATTTTATGAGCGGGGATTTCACCATTTATGATCTTTACGAAGATACTGCTCATCCTTCCAATGAAATTTTGACTATTTCAAATGCGATATCACCTGCAGGTGTAGTGATTGTTGCCATTTCACCGACTTCCTTTCCGAGCAGTCCGTGTCCTATTGGTGAATTGACAGATATCTTGTTTGCCTTAAGATCGGCTTCGGCTTCAGAAACCAATTTATAGGTTACCTGCTTACCTGTTTTTTTGTTCTTGATGGTGACATTGGCCAGCACTGTCACTTTGTGTGAGTCCAATTGGCTTTCGTCGAGTACACGAGCACTTGACAGTGTCTTTTCCATTTCGTTGATCTTCATTTCGAGCATGCCTTGGGCATTCTTTGCTGCATCGTATTCAGCATTCTCAGATAGATCGCCTTTGTCTCTAGCCTCGGCTATTGCTTTGGCAATATCTGACCTCCCAGTGGTCTTCATTTCTTCAAGTTCGCTCTTCACTCTATCGTATCCCTCTTGGGTGAGGTAAATGTAATTTGACATGATGCAATTTTTTGGGTCAACAAT
The DNA here is from genome assembly GCA_039927395.1 of Saprospiraceae bacterium. Taxonomy (GTDB): domain Bacteria; phylum Bacteroidota; class Bacteroidia; order Chitinophagales; family Saprospiraceae; genus JBDSUZ01. Next base: position 14,449 of record JBDSUZ010000325.1, read on the forward strand.
ATTCCGCTGATGTAATTCTTAATAATTCAGGGGAAGAGGAGAAACAACATAGGCTTCAAAATGGCCTAAAATACAAGAACGCCCTGATGCATTCAGAGCGTTCTGGAAGGACAAATATAAGCTAAATGGCAATCATTTGCCCAAAAATCTTACAGAGATATCCTTAAACACAGGTTATGAGTGCCATTAAATGGATTAGTAGCACGATATGCATAATCGATTCCGATTATGTTTTGATTTTTCTTGCTCAGTGGTACATCTAGCGATACCCCAGCTGATAAGCCAGTCTCGATATTCTTGCCGATTTCATTCAAGTCGATCTTGCCTAGCTCAGCTTTATAAGCAGCACGCAGGGCAAACATATCATTGAAGGAATATTCAAATCCGATGCCTAGTTGGTCTCTTGAGAATGCATTTGAGGTAAAATTTCCCAGAGCTGTCAGACGATTCTTAGATCCAAAAAGGAAATCATAAGAAAGTCCAATATTCAGCATAGAGGGAAGTTCGAATGAAGCCGCTTGTTTGCTTACGGTAATTTCATAAGGATTCCCTGGATCTGGGCCTGGAACTTGATGGGTCAAACCATCGCCGCCAAATTTCATAGGGGACCCCACATTGCGTAGCGAGAGTCCAAACTTAAACTCATCTTGATCTCCAGCTACATACTGAACTCCTGCATCGATGCCAAAGCCAAATGACTTAACTCCAGCTGTTGATTCGGATATCAAGGTGATCATCGCTCCGACAGAGACTTTATTCTCAAATTTCTGAGAATAGCCCATGGATAAGTGAAAAAAGCTTGGAGAAAAATATGCTCCACTTCCCTCTGGTTGATCATCGTTGGTCACTTTGATCTCACCAAAATCCATGGCATAAAGTGATATTCCAAGAACGCCATTTTTTGACATCCTTTGAGCAAGCCCGATGGCATTCATATTGATGCCAGTCCCCTGCAAATAAATCATATGACCAATAGCCACTTCGGTATTGTTGATGCGACTCAGGCCAGCTATATTGAGACGCATGGCCTCTAATCCACGAACACTGGACGTATTCATCGAATGCAAACCAGCGCTGCGCGCCCATGGGTTCAAAACCAATTCAAATGCACCGGCCTGACCTTGACGATCGGGATTACCGGCAAATGCCATTCCTGTTGAAACCAATACGAGGAGACAAGCGTAAAGGTATTTATTCATAATCTGTGCTTTTATAAATGCAAAATAAAGGATGGTGAATCACGCGTAATAATTCACCATCCTTGGGAATTAATCTAATTATAAACCGTTGGTATCGAATGCACGGTTTACACTAAACCATTTCAATACTCTCTCGCCCAATCCTTCCGCATTGACGTGTATCATATAGACCCCACTCGCAACTGGAATTCCCTTGGAGTTCTTCATATCCCACTCAAGGTCAGGAGCAATCAGTAGGTTAGGTAATCCAGGATCATTGGTCGACAATCCCGAATCCTTGTTAATATTTGTCAATCTACTTTCGTTGCGTTTGTATTGTCTGATAAACTTACCATCAAGTGAGTAAATCGTAACAACACACTTGGCCGGTAGATTGGTAATCTTGACGATACTGGAGAAGCTGGAAGCTTCGTATTGGCTATATGCGTAATAAGGGTTAGGAACGATCCCAATCTGATCCAACTGAGTTTCGACTCCTTTGGCATCCAATGCCTGAGCCGCTCTTCCCTCAATTTTGAATCGATATTTAGGATTTCCGTTGTTTACTCCTGTTGTGGCTGTGCTGGCATATGCATTGTCGACGCGCAGCCTTACCACTGTTTCTGTTGGAATCAATCCATCAGCATATGACTTCATTTGTTTGCCTGGAGTTACTATAGACATTGCGGCCCATGTAATTGGACGATATGCTTTAGAGCGGAAGATCGGATTGGCGAGTACAAGATCCTTGCGGATTGCTACACAAGCATCGTATTCAGTATTAGTTACATAAATAAAATGCTGCCCACCCATATACAAAGGACCCATAGGATCACTTGCAAAATCCAACATAAACAACTGATCAGTTGGATTGAACATCATGTCATTTCCTCTGATCTTATCAGGCTGTCCATTGACACTATCAACGAACTCTTCGTATGCACTGCTGTAGAATGAATTTTCGCCAAACATGATATTGACACGTTTGCCGGACTCAATATCGATCGCATAACCTGGGAACCATCCCATTCCAGTTTCGGCACTTCCATCTGGATCAGCCAATCCGTCGTTATTTGCGTCTTCTTTACTTACACTTGGTGCTTTACGCAATTCTAGCATACCCGCACCGCCTTGACCTTTGGCCTGATAGTACTTGCTTGCAGTTTCTAGAACCACACAGCGCGACCATAAGTCTTTGTTAGGTGTCATCACAATGTCCACATTGTTGAGGCTTTTTAAGGATGCAAAATTGCGAACAAAACTTTGCATGTTATTGGTACCATCCAGCAGTGCTGGCGACAGATACGGTTGCGTCGGCGTAAAACGGAAATCAGCCAAAAGGAACGGAACGAATGATGAACCATCAGTGGAATAGGAAAGTACGTTAGGGATAAATTCTGTTTTATCACCACCTTTCACAAACTGAGTCAGTCCACCTGCAGGATCAAGATCAAGATCTGGTTCCCCTGATCCATTTTTCACAAAATTGAATAATCCTGCAACAGGCACCTGATCGACAGGCACTTGTGGATCCACATCATTAAAGCTTCTGAACCATTTTTGGTCTCCATCAGCATAGGCCACAGATTTAGCGACAAATCCATTAGATTTTGTAGCGTTAGTACCCGGCTCGGGTATTTGGCCTATTATTATAGAGAAGCCATACTTACCAATAACTTGTTCGTTCAAGCCTGAGATACTGACATTGGACAATATTTCCTTGCCGGGATTAGATACGTTGACAAGACTCCATCTTGCATCATTATCTAAAATACCATCTGTAGGATTGCTATCTGTAAATGTCAATTCAAATGTACCATCAGTAACATCGAATGGATTGTAGATATTTACTCTAAGTGGACCTCTACCAGCTTTGTAAGTCAATGTGTCTTTGATCTGGCCCAAAACGATTTGTTCACGTGTGCCGGCAACAAGATCAAGGTTAGCCCCTCCTGTACCTTGGCCATCAAGACGAGTGACAATGGCACCGTCACCAAATTCAGAATTTAGATCAGTGTCAACTACTGGACGAGGAATACCGATGTAGGCTGATTTTGGCACATTCCTTCTTCCCTCTCTGTATGGCAGTTTTTGTGATATCGAAGGTTGCTCTTTATCAAAGTTGAAATAGTTATTGTAAGCATAAGCTACAGCAACATAATAGTATTTCTTATGATTAACTAGTTTGCGATCCTGAGTTGTAGAGAACGCATCTTCGGTAATCTTGAAAGTTGTTCTAATACCTGTATTGCTACCAGCAACTTTTTGTTCAGGTATGAAAATTAGATCTGCTTCCTGTGGGTTCGGATCCTTGATGCCTTTCCAGTTGTATATGATACCAACGGTATTTTGAACATCAACCTGAGCAACCAATCTGGCTTTATCAGGATTATTGTATTCATTTGTTCCTACTATTGGACCAGCCAATTGGAAGATCTTATACCCCTCAAACACGTAAAGTGAGTCAGCAAATCCCTCAGGTTGTCCTGGAACTGCTTCTGAATACGAAAGGAATTTATTGTTGGAACCTATAGAGTCATTTGACAACACAAAAATGAACGATCTGTCCATTTCGATGATGTCCAAGTTAGGCGCATCGGGACCATCAAAGATATCAAAGCAGTCATCAAATAAGGCTTGTGCGATATCATCAGCAGCTTGCAACTCTGACAAGTCAGGGCAAGGATACAATTGATCTGCTACCCAAGGCACTCCTATGATTAGTTCGTTTACTGCCCCTGGCAACAATGTGAAGGGTCCAGATGCTTGAACAGTCCGACGGTCACCGCCTTTGAATCCTGCAACTGTGCACATTGACCAGTCAGTGGCGTCATTTGGTGCTCCCGTAACTGCATATTTGACAGGCAAAGTTCCACCGTAGCCAGATCCTCCAAATGTAAATGGCGTACCATCTTTCCAAAAGCCAGACATGTAACGATAGAATTCAATTGCAATATCAGGGTCACCTGTTGCTGCAAGAGGGTTATTTACGCCTGGGTTGTTGAAGTATGTAAAAGAAGACATTCCAATCTCCTCTCCATTTTCATCCAAAGGTCCTCTGAAATAATCTACACCTAATATCGGCACATCATTGCAGTAGGTAGGTGTACCGCCTGTACAAGTACAACCAGTCGTACCATCTTGTACGTCATCATTGTACACATACATCAAACTTCTAGAAGTATCACAACCTACATAATCATCTGTGGCACAACCCAAATCTGGGTCTACCCAAATGGCAAAATACATCTTAGTGATATCATCAGTAGCTCTGTTGATCAGCTTGTAACGCTGAAATGTCATGTCGTTCAATTCGTCATTGGTCGAATAGGCAAAGGACTGAACTTGAACTTCCATTTGGATTGGTGTCCCTTTGGATGAACTGTGGATACCACCGGCATCATTGTAAATCCAAAAGATCATTTCATCACCATATTGTGGTTCTGGACAGCCCCGAATTTCAATTATTGGATAATCTCCTTGTGTGGGATCATAATCATCAGAGTCGTCTTGATCCCAGAAACCGGCCAATCCTTGTGTTGTTTTTGGCAAATCAAATCCATAGACTGATCTGAAGTAAGGGTTCAATTTTCCTGGCCATCCCAATACGCCCTTAGGTATGTCTTTGGCTTCGTAAGGAAGGCCAGCTGCCACTGAATTCTTGTAATTGGCGATATGAGTCTTGATATCATTGCCCAATACAGTGAAGAATTTATCCCATTTGGCACAGGTATCTTTTGATGTCGTTCCTCCAGCAGGATTGAGTGGACCTGACCACCAGTCAACACTAGTTGATGAGCGGAATGTGTTACCAGCCAATTTTAGATTCCCTCCCGAGTCATAACCACCGATCCAGATACTGGCGGCAAAAATGGAGGAAATTTCAGGTAGGCCTGAAGCAGGGTCAATATTGGGCACGACATACTTGCCATCACTCAAATCCCACCATACATCACCACCTGTAGTCAAACGCGCACGGACATTATTGATATTTTGATCAATCTGAGTCTTGGCTGGAGTACAATCACCAGCACGAGGCTTCAATTGCTGACTGTTATCTACTGGTTTCCCTGCCGTATCTGGTTGACGTGCATCCATTTGGATGGCATTCAAA
>JBDSUZ010000326.1:0-3554 GCA_039927395.1 Saprospiraceae bacterium
GGTTTACAATAAAGGATATATCGTGGGCAAGAGCACTTTCAAATTGAAATAATAATTGGTCTAGATGCCAAATAAAAGCCGGTTTTGACAATGTCAGAGTCGGCTTTTTGTTTTTGCAAAATTTGTCGTAGATCAGCAACAAGACTTAGTCGAGTTGATCTACAATTTGTCTCAGTTTTTCATATTCGATCTTGGAACGATGCCTTTTGTCTTTAGGAATTTCCTTGACGAAATGAATGCGATCAATCTCCGCAGGCAATTGATTTATTTTGTCAGTAACCATTTCCTTGTCAGCATTATCCTGCAGGTGAATAATCGCAAACAATTGACCCTTCAATTGCATCAATGTACCACAATCTACCCCATCGATCTTTTGAAAATGATTTTCATAAACGAAGGGTGATATCAATTGATCATCCATGTATATCAAAGTGCTGGAGCGGCCAGTCAAAAACAAATTGCCCTCAGCATCGAGGTATCCACTATCGCCTGTGCGGTGCCAGCAATCATTGCCGATAAATATCTTATTTCGCTTGATTGCCTCGGGATTGTGGAGGTATTCACGCAGTACATGATAGCCGGATACGATGATCTCTCCTATTTCGCCGAGCGGCACTTCAAACTGCCGAAGTTCATCCATTGACCCAAAATCCAAAGGAGCATCGACTATCCTGATGATCTTGACATTGGCACTATTATCTACTCTGCCAGTATTCAGTCCCAAAAATTGATTCTTGTCAGACGAGGCTACTAAATCCTTCGCGCTAATTGAACTTATCGGTTCCGATTCGGTAGATCCGTATACGATCTCAATTTCCGCTGAATCAAAAGCTTGTAATAAATGCTTTGCCTGATTTGGAAATACCGGTGCTCCTCCTGTTATGATCTTTATGACATTCGGCAACGAAAGCTGATTATCCAAAAGAAAGGAGGAAAGCTCTTGAATAAAAAATGGGGAGGATATTATTTGATGAACACCATATTTTTGGATTTGCTTGATTATACGATCTGGCTCCAAACTATCAGGTTTGCTTGCTTTGAAATCAGCGATCACTGATGTCGTGCCATTTCCCAAATTTATCAGCAATACGATGGGCAATACGGGCATTGAAACCTCTCCATCATTCATCCGCACCTTATCTGCCAAAGCAGCAAATTGCGCTTGCAGGAAACCATGAGTTCTCTTGGCCGCCTTAGGAATACCTGTACTTCCAGTTGTAAAAGTCACAAGAGCTGTATCGTTCATATCCACAGAAGGAAATGTTTCTCCATATGAACTTTCATCAAATGATAAGCCCAACTTTATTGGAACTCGTCGCAATTCCTTCGAAAAAATAGATAGCATTCTAATTTTGAACGGTGCTACAAAGGCTTTGCAATTGGCAATTTTGCAACATATCTCTAATCGTTCCTTGCTCACCCATTCATCCAGAAAAACCGCAACAGCTCCGATCCGAAACAAAGCCAATACAATACGATACAAATCAATACTCATTGGAACAAATACCAGAACTCTATCGCCTTTACCGATACCTTTAATTTGAAAATAATTTGCCGTAGAGTTGACATCGTTTGCAAGTCTAGCGAACGTGATACATTGCTCCCGATATATTATGGCATTGCGGTCCGGATGGCACTTCGCAGCGTCAAAAAGCAGGTCGACTATATTAGATTTGATTTCCACAATTTACATTTTTTCACAATCACTCAATACCTCTATAGGTTTTTGCCAAGCAACACATAGTGCTTGTACTTTGTGCCCGAAAAATCTTTGGTGATCTTAGTCGAATGACCTTGCTCAAACATAAAGGCATGAACTATGGATTGGAAATTTAACTCCAAGGCCTGCCGATAAATCAGATTTCCCAGCACATATCCCAGACCTGCCCATTGTTGATCAGGATGTCTCGCCACAGTTTTGATGATCAATGATTTGCTACTCTTATTTAGGAGGTCAGGAAAAGCAAAAATAAATCCCACCAATTTCGATTCCGCATCTTCAGCTAATATGACGAACTCAGGCTTGATAAATGATTTCAAGTTGGCATATTTCTCTTTAAAAGATTCTTTGCCAATTGGTGTGTACAAGAAATTGTCGCGAAATGCTATTTGATTGAATTCAAACAATTTATCCAAGTCCTCATCAAAATGCTCCAGATCGATTTGTCGAAATGAAAGGCCCTTGTCTAAAAGCTGTTGTTCCCTTCTTAAAATGGCCGGCTGATCACAAATCAAGGTGGTATCAATACTCGAAAAATATTTAGCAATAGGCTGAAATCCTACGCTATCAAATTGCTCCAAATAATATAAAGGCTGAAAAGGCTCCATCAGGAAATTCGGGAAGCGGTTGTGTTCACTGAATCGATAATCGTTCCAAGTGCTGCCATTCATGGGGCCGATAATGTAGCTTGCTCCCTTGGATTTAGCCTCCTTTAGAATATATTCTAATAAAATCTTTGCAGCGGTCAGATCATCGATTGCGGCATAATTTCCAATGCTAAAACATGCATGCCCATCAAACTCCAGTTGTGGATTGTCATAAAGCGCGGCCTTGGCTATAGGTTTCCCATTTTGCAAAAGCACAAAACATGAATCCAGAAAGTCTAAACTGACAATATCTCTAGTAGCGATTGATATTGGTAGATCGCCATTGAAATCTTGAAACAATGAAAATTGCTCATCTCCTGAAAGCACTTTGATTATTTCAGTCATGATACTAGCACTAGAATGGCAGCAACTGTCACCGGAATAGTAAAATTATCAATTCCATCTCCACTCAATCCCTCAACAGCAGCGGCGCAAAATGCAATCAATACAACCAAAATGAAGGGATTAACAGCAATATTAGCAAAGGGGAAATAATGGAGTATAAGCAGAGACAAGCAAATGCTGCTAATGAAAAAAGCGAAAGATCCAGATAGCGTTTTCAATCCTTTGCGGATATAAAAAGGTCCATAAGGAAATTTGCCACCAAACCAAGCAGCCAAAGGGTCACAGATGGCCAAAGTTAGGATTGGCAAATAGAAATATATCAGCGCATCGACGTTCCCGTCATTTTTTACTTTTTCATAATCATACAGTAGAAATGCGCAGTACACCGACAATGGGAATAGCAAACTGCCATGAGATTTGCGTTCAATTGCATTGATTGAAGGAAAGAATTTATATCGAAGACTAAGGACCAAAATCAAGGCAAAACTGGCACAGAGCAACAATACCCACCAATGCGAACTCAACAAAATTGGAAAAAGCAAAGTCAATAATCCTGTGCTGATGTGGGCAAATTTGCGGCTAAATTCAGCTTCCACCTTCAGCCTGTGATAAAGTAATTCCGCAATTGCAAAAATCATCAGAAATGCGCCTGCTAAAATCGCCGTATGTTGAAAATCTGCACTCATTGCACTTGATCGATTATGAATTGATCGTAAAAAAAGCCTTTGTCCTTAGCAGTCAATGCCTCGGAAATGGCCTGTTGATAGCTGACCTTCTCAGGCAGGTATTCAGAAATCCTTCTTGGCACCATTAGATTCCAATAAGCAAGTTTTCCCCCAGTT
>JBDSUZ010000327.1:0-1884 GCA_039927395.1 Saprospiraceae bacterium
TCTACTAAGAATCCCGTTAGATTGAGAATATTGCGAGGTATTAAAGGTATTTCGATCCGACCTGAAACTCGTAGCGTCGGCCAAAATACCCGCAAGCCCACAATTAGTAAAAGAACAATTTTCCATCCCTGAAAACCATTCACTTACTTCCAAATAACTTTGATTGAACGCATATATCCCAGCCGATTCACCTGGCTTTGGTCTAACCATAATACTAAAGGAACAACCAACAACACTGAGTTTGCTATAATCTGCATAAATACCATATTGCATGCAGCTAAAATGGTTCCTGATTGGATTCGTAACCGTACCTACGATAGCTAAACAATTCTCCATTTGTATTCCAGCAAAAGATACTGAAGATGGCAAAGGTGTCTGGCCACTGTATGGGTTGTTTAGTTGGGCATCGCATTTAAATTCATTGTCCAAAAATAAAGAGAACAATAGTAGCTTTTGCGAAGCACCTACAATGTGCGGTAGCCTAGGAATAATCCCAACATAGTTCCTATTAAAAACATTGTTAAGCAAAGAAATATTAGACAAAGGCCCACCAACGTAATCGTTTGTCTCTAAGGCGTATTGCGCGTCTTCAATCTGGCAGTAATTAAGAGATATTGAACCGGTATTGGAAACATTGATTCCCTTCCACATTTCAGTGCAACTAAAAAATTTGGAATAATCCGCAGTAAATGATGAGCCTGGATAAATAATTAGCTGAGAACCTGGAGTAAATTCAAATATGCAACTCTGTGCATGAATAGTAGAATTGATAACCAAAGTGCCATTTATCAAAATGTGTTTGCCGGAGTAACTTATCGGGATAGGTAAGATTAGACCAGATGTAAAGACTGTGCCATTATATGTAATATCTACTTTTGATTTTTCATATTTAGCACAAAGTGTTTCAGCATCAGTTCCAAACCAGCAAGGAGGATTGTTTTCATAATACTGCGCAAAAGTGTACAATGGATCAAAGCAAAGCAAAATGCCAAGAGAAAGGAGTAGAAAGTTTTTCATATTAATTTATTGATGCTACGATAATTTTGACTTAGTCAAGGTACTACAATTTTTCTTCATCTCCTAATAAATAGAATGCATATCTTGAAGCCCACATAATTGTTCAGGTGAAATCAACAATTCTCTGCCTTTTGGCCTGTCTCTCCTGCCTCCAAATGTCGCTGGCTCAATCCAAGGTTTACGAAGATTTGTCCTTGAAATATGTCGTCCGCAAACCAACAAAGCTGGATGCGAAAACGCCAACCTTGATCCTGATGCATGGTTACGGAAGCAATGAGGGCGACTTGTTTGGGCTAGAAACCCAACTGCCTAAAAACTTTCTGGTCATTTCTGTGCGGGCTCCTTATTCATTGGGTGGCAATTCATTTGAATGGTTTTCTCTGCCGGAATCGGGAAGCACGATCAAAGAGAGTGAAGCAGATTTGCAAAAAAGCGTGGCCCTCGTCAAAAAATTTGTTGCGGAAGTGTTGGCTAAGTTCAAAACCGATCCCAAACAAGTGTATTTATCCGGCTTTAGTCAGGGAGGAATGATGGCCTATTCAGTTGGCTTGACCGCTCCGGAAATGTTCAAAGGAATTGCTCCTCTCGGAGGACGAATATTCGAGGTGACCAAAAAAGAAATCAAAGTCAGCACGCCACTCAAACAATTAAGGATCTTCATCGGTCATGGAGACCAGGACAATCGTGTGGCATACAAATATGCAACTGATGCTGAAAAATATCTAAAGAGCCTGGGCCTTAGTCCTGAATTGCACACATATAAGGGTTTGGGACATTCGATTAATGCGCAGGAAGTGATGGAGGTGAAGAAATGGTTAGAAAGTAATTAAAGATGCTGGATGTCAAGAGTTTGAAGAGTTAGGAAAG
>JBDSUZ010000328.1:0-10008 GCA_039927395.1 Saprospiraceae bacterium
TCGCTAGATTATATTGTTTTGTAGAGTGCACATAAGCTGTTGCCCCTGTTAAAACGAATATTAGCCACCCGATTCTCCCAAACTCCAGATTCTCCAGATTCTTTCTTCTCTCCTTACTTTTTTGTCCTAGCCACAAAAAAGTAACAAAAAATGGCGTCATCGATCCGGCTACCCGAATCTTAACGCCAATTTGATACGCGAAATCGCTACGTCTGAAAAACTCCTCCCTTCGGTCGTCAGACAGTTCCAGCCGCTAAACGCGATTTAGCGGCAAATTGGCTAATTCGACTAATGCCTGCGAGCATCGCATTTCTAAACTGAGAATGCTAGCGGTCTTTTTACTAAGCCACCAAAGTCGCCTTGTGATCGTGAAAATGCATTTAGATGGGATTGAAGTATCCAATTCCTACTTGGAATTCGAATCAATCGATTTTGGCTGTTTCCCAGCACCTAACACCTAGCGCCCAACACCTTTTTTGATTAGTAGATTAAGTAATTTAACTTTACAGCTTGATCGATTAATTCAAAATACATGCAAATGACCATTAAAATTTACCAAGTCGATGCCTTCGCTGAAGACTCATTTTCTGGCAATCCCGCCGCTGTTTGTCCTTTGGATGCCTGGCTGAGCGATGAACTGATGCAGCAAATTGCAATGGAAAACAACCTGGCTGAGACTGCATTTTATGTAAAAAACGGGGACAAATATGATATTCGTTGGTTCACACCCACTGTAGAAGTTGATCTATGCGGTCATGCAACCTTGGCATCGGCATATGTGCTGTTTAACAAAGAGAATTATCAAAGCGATAGGATCGAATTCTATTCGCATCGCAGCGGCAACTTGAGTGTGAGGCAGAATGGAGATATGTTGACATTGAATTTCCCGAGAGATATTTATGCTCCAATCGAATTGTCTCAAGAAATACTTGCGGCATTTGAGACTATTCCGCAATTGGCATTTATGGGCAAAACAGATCTCATGCTCGTATTTCAAAATGAGAGCGAAATAAGAAATCTCAAACCAAATCTAGCAGTTATTGCTAAACTAGATTTTCGAGGCTTGATCGCCACAGCGGCAGGTGACAATGTAGATTTTGTATCGCGATTCTTTGGCCCTCAATCGGGAATAGATGAAGATCCTGCTACCGGCTCTTCTCACACCACATTGATTCCATATTGGTCTGAGATCTTGAACAAGAAAGAACTTACAGCTATTCAACTTTCAGCAAGAAAAGGCTACATACAAGGCAAAAATCTCGGTGAACGTGTGGAAATAAGTGGGAAGGCAAAATTGTACTTAGAAGGCAATATTTACATCTAATAAAATATGAAAGAGATACGACGCATTAAAAGCCTGTACGATAAATTATACGACGGCAGCCCCTGGCTTGACATTTCCATTTTGTCCGTTCTGAGCCAAATAAATGCCCAAAAAGCCTATTCACGGCCAATAGCAAATTGTAATACAATATGGGAAATTACCAATCATATCATTCAGTGGAGAGAAGCAGTGCTCCGCAGAGTAAGTGGCCAAATCCTTAGTGCGCCAGCAAATAACTATTTCGAACTTATTGATGATTCATCAGAAGCTGCTTGGGAGCATACGCTCCAGAAATTGAATGAAGTCCAGATCAAGTGGACAGAATTCCTCGACAATTTCACAGAAATTCAATTTGACGATATCTATCCACCAAATGAAATGACTTACTATGAGCATATTCAAGGCATCCTACAGCACGATGCCTATCACTTGGGACAGATTGTGATATTGGCAAAGCAATAAAAGAACAATCAATAATTGAAGCGTTTGGATCAGCCGATCTGGGGTTTTTGACCACAGAAATTGACGTTGGCGTGACTATTGAAATTAATTTGGACTCACAATCATATTAGGCCACCAATTCATTTTCCGCTGCAAGAATGTCACCAAAATCTTTCATTAGAAAATTTGGATCGAATGCCACTTTATATTCATTCAGATTTTCAACACATTCCTGCGTAAAAGATTTATCCTGGTGATGTTGCTCCTGACGCAAAATATAATTGACAATGCCATCAATTCTAGACTGGCTAACGCTGAAAGCGCTGAAACCTGTTTGCCATTCAAATTTTTGGTTTGTAAATCTATTTTCATTTACCCATTTTGAGGAATTGGCTTTAATGTCTCTGATTAGAGCCGATAGATTGCAATCTGGCTTTGGACCCATTAATATGTGTATATGGTCAGGCATTCCATTGATGATCATCAATTTTTGATTTTTGCTGCTTATGATACCGGTGATGTATTGGTATAAGCGTTCTTTGAATAAATTGCTTATCAGATTAGCTCTGCCTCTTACGGCGAAAACAACGTGGACGTATAATTGGGTATATGTGTTTGGCATAATTATCTATTTAAATTGCTTTTTTTTATTAACCTGTCGCTCCTACGGAGCTAGTAACGTGTCGCGCCTATGGAGCTAGTAATCTTTCGCTCCTATGGAGCTATTAACGTGTCGCTCCTATGGAGCTAGTAACCTGTCGCTCCTATGGAGCTATTAATCTGTCGCTCCTATGGAGCTTTAAACGTTTCGCTCCTGCAGAGCTATTTTTCTATTGGCGTGTCGCTCCAAGGAGCTTTAAATGATTGGCTCCTTTGGAGCTTCATGGGAGCTATTAAATACAATGTCGCAAGGTGGGAGTTGGTTCCCATCTTGCGACATTTTTTTTAAGAAGAAGAGAAGTCCTTAGATAGGGGTCTTCTGATCGCACTCTAGCTTTAGAAACTATACCTCACTCCTATTTGCCCTTGCCATCTAGAGGATACAACCCCGCTATCATCAATGTTATTGATTCCTGTAGCCTTTGGTTTTACAAAAGAATATTTTGGTTGAGTCTCGGCACCACTTGCAAGCGCTGATGCATTTTCAAGATTTAGCAAAGAATACAAGTCATTGCTGACAAAATATTTACGCCCCCATTCTTTGTTGATCAAATTTGTGAAATTGAACACATCAAATGTGATTTGAAAATTGTGACGCCCGCCATTTTTCTTAGGGATATAAAAATCTTGTATAATCTTCAAATCTAATACATGTGAGAAAGGCATGCGAGCTCCGTTTCTCTCAGCATATTGACCTCTGCGATTTTTGAGATAATCATCAGCTTCAATGAAGGCATCGAAATTGTTCTTGTCAGCATCCGATTTGAATAACATTTGGTTCAGCTGATCAGCCGTTGGAACAAACACTAGTGCATTCGTAGAACTGCTGCTCAAATCAAGTCCATTTTGATTGCCTCGAATTACATAAGAAAAAGGAGTTCCTGACAGGCCATTGTAGAATACAGATATGGTCGTTCCAAAGTTCTTGAGGTATTTGAACTGATAGGATACAGCGGCCATAATGCGATGACCCAAATCAAAATCAGAAGTGGTCAATTCAAGATCATTCATTCCATTTACACTTTCCATAAATCGCCATTGTGAAGCATTTTGTGAAGAAGTGGCTTCATTCAATACTTTGGAGCGACCAAAAGTGTATCCAATATTGGCATAGAATCCATTGCTGAATTGCTTCTGGACCAATGCGCTCAGATTGTAAGAATATCCTTCATTAGTATTGTCAGCCAAGTAAATATTGTTGGAATATACTGTTGGCAAAATGCGATTTTTGTAATAACCGCGGACATCAGGACCAGTTGTGTATGAATCAGGTGTAGGCTTGTAATTTACATTGGTATAATTGATATTATTTAGGATTTTAGAATAAATCCCTTCCAATGTCAATGTGAATTCGGCAGGAAGTTTTACATCTAGTCCTAAGCTCCCTCTAGCTACTTGCGGATATTTGAAATCTTTTGCAAAAATATCCATTTCACCTGATGGTATTTTCTGAGTCTGGCCAAGATCAGCAGCTGTGGGCTGATTGAATGGATCAGGATTAAATGTAAAATCCGCAGGGATATTATTTCCCGCAACAGTCACACCGCCGACAAGAACTCCATTATTAGTGTAAGCTCCACCAGTCCAAACAAATGGCAATCTGCTCGTGAATATCCCAACTCCTCCTCTTAGGATCAAGCTTCTATCTCCTTTGATGTCGTAGTTAAATCCAATTCTTGGCGAAAACAACAAGCTTGCTTTTGGCATTTTACCTGCACGAGCTCCCTTCAAGTCCCAATATTGGCTCAGACTATCCACACCTATTGTATTAAAATACACATCCTCTTTGGGATCGTCTAAAAACAAAGGTACATCCACGCGAATGCCAACCGATAAATTAAAGCGGTCAGATATTGCTATTTCATCTTGTAAGTAGATACCCAATTGCATAGCTGAAAACTCTGCAGCTGCTTTTGAACCATCACCAGTAATATCATTTTCTAAGAGTGAATATGAACGGGTATAGTTGGAAGGTCTAAGATTTTGCATAAATCCTGCCAAAGAATCGTAAGTATAAGTGCCGTAATTTTGGCGAATAAACAGATTGTACATCTTGTAGAACTCATTGTGAGTTCCCAAGGTCAATGTGTGTTTGCCTTTGTACATTGTTAGGTTGTCAGTAATCGTAAACACATTTTGATTAAGTTCATTCGCGGTAGAAAACTCTTCGGATCCCAAATTGATAGTACCTCCTGCACCGTCCTTGATGATCACCCTTGGAAAATCACCTCCAATAGGATCGCGGTCGTCTCTCACATTGGTAAAACCAAGTATGAGGTTGTTGCTCAATTGATTGTTAAATATAGTATTCCACTCGAAAGCAGTGGAATTGGTAGTATTGGGGAATACGTAATTTCCATTGGAATAATTGATGACACTCTTGCTACTCAAGGAGATGATGTCATTTGAACTTTGAGAATAGCTGTGTCTTAAGGATAATCGGTTCTTGCTGTTGAGGTTGTAGTCCAGCTTGGCAAGGAATTTATTGCCAATTGTCTTGCGGTCCGAACCCAGATAAGTACCTGGGTTGTAGTTGTATTCATTGATTAGTTTATTCTCTAAAGCCGCAATTGATTCTGCACTTGAAGCGCCGAGATAATTTGCAAAATCCAATCCAGGCAAAGGCGTTGTTTCTCTTTGAATTTCCGCATTTGCAAAGAAAAAGAGTTTATTCTTGATGATCGGGCCACCAATTCTAAAGCCCAAAATATAACTATTGAAATCTCTCAATTTTATACGGGTATCATCCACTGAGTCCTTTTGAGAATCTGAGAATGCAGGATCGTAATCCAACGGTGTTTTGCCCGCCAGGTTTTGGTTGCGATATAAGCCATAGATCGAACCCTCAAATTGATTGGTTCCACTCCTTGTTACCGCGTTGATCCCTCCTCCTGCAAATCCACCTAAGCGAACATCATAAGGAGCGACTACCACTTGGATTTGTTCAATAGCATCCATACTAATCGGAGATACCGCAGTTTGACCACCATTTGTGCCGGTTTCGGAGATTCCGTAGACATCATTGTTTACCGCTCCGTCAATGAAAATAGAATTGTACCTGTTGTTCATTCCGGCGATCGAAATTCCGCCATTGGGCGTGATAATTGCTTGTGGTGTCAACCTTGTAAAGTCAGTAAAATCTCTGTTCAAGGTCGGCAGAATTGCAAGTTCATCCTTTCCGATCCGTGTCTCTGGACCTGAGGTTTGATTCTGCATGGCATTTCGATCAGCCTTGATCTCAACTCCACTTAGAGTATTTACACTTTCAGATAACACAGCATCAATGCGCAAAGTCTGGCCAAGGCTTAAGAATTGATTTTCTTTCTTTAGTTCTTGAAATCCGATATAAGTGATAGTAATCGTGTAAGGACCACCTACTCTTACATTGGGTATGGTGAAGAATCCGTTGTCATTAGCTATCGTGCCATAACTTGTCCCCGACGGAGTATGCAGCGCTTCAACACTGGCTCCTATCAGAGCCAAATTATCTGTTCCAGTGATTTTGCCACTGATGGTCGATGTAGTGCTTCCTTGGGCATGCATATTGGCAGACCACAGGGTACACAAAAGCAACATCAGTCGACTTGTCATTTGTAAAAAAAACTTCATAGAAAAGGTGGATTGGTTTAACAAGAACAATATCGCTTGCAAAGCTATCTTGCCGAATATTAAGGGAATATTATCATTGTGTTAGGTCTGCTCGAAGCAAGAAGCTTTGATAATCACAATAATACGAAATGATAAAAACTAAAATCAAGTGCAATCTACTTGCAATTATCTATACGCTTGAGACAATTTTCCTTGCTTTCAACAACTACTGGGTAGCAAACAATCAGTATGATTCAGACCTGAACATTCCTATTGAATCCTTCAATTTAGGCAAATCTAAAGTCACAATGCAATTGCCCAATTTCTCCGATTGTCTGATCAGCGCAGCATGTGCAGAAGCAGAATTAAATATACTTGCAGACGCAAATCCTGTCGATCAATTCACTAATTTGCAGTTATAAAATGCTGATGAAGGGCTGACTCTGTAAATATTTGATACATTGCGTCAGAAAATAAGCAGCAGGAAAACAACAAATTGCCAAACAACCACGGAGATATCTCTGTTCAACGATGAAGTTTGTATTGAAGTCTCGAGGGCAAATCTAAATCCTTTAAAATTATCATCAAAAGGTGATTTAAAGGAGCTAATGCCTCAAATAAAATCACTAAATCTAAATAAAGATGGAATATCGTCGTCTCGGCAAATCAGGCCTTCAGGTCAGTACTTTATCATTAGGATCCTGGCTGACATTTGGTCTCCAGATATCTGATGAAATAGCAGAATCGCTGATGGTCTACGCCTATGAGCAGGGAGTTAATTTCTTCGACAATGCTGAAATATACGCCAATGGCCGGTCAGAAATTGTTATGGGCAATATCCTCAAAAAAGTCAATTGGGAACGGAGTTCTTACGTTGTTTCAAGCAAGGTATTTTTTGGAGATGGCGGACAGAAGCCAAATCAGAAAGGACTTAGCCGCAAGCACATTTTCGAAGCATGTGATGCAGCTCTGAAGCGCTTTCAACTCGATTACGTAGACCTGTTTTTTTGCCATAGGGCTGATCCAAATACGCCAATCGAGGAGACTGTCCGTGCGATGAATCACTTGATCGCTCAAGGCAAAATAATGTACTGGGGAACCTCCGAATGGTCTGTAAATGAAATCTTAGAGGCCGATCGCATCGCAACCGCGCTCGGATTGATTGGGCCTAGCATGGAGCAACCACAATACAACCTATTTACCAGAGAAAAAGTAGAAAAGGAATTTTTGCCCGCATACAAGGAAGTCGGCATAGGCACCACGATTTGGTCACCTTTAGCTTCAGGCATTTTGAGCGGCAAATACCTCGATGCAGATCCAACAGATACCCGTCTCAAACTTGAAAGTTTGAAATGGCTCAAAGAGAAGACTCTACAGGAGGAAAATTTGCAAAAAGTGCGGGAACTGCTTAAGATAGCAGATGAACTCGGCACGACGCTGCCCAAATTATCGATAGCCTGGTGCGTTGCCAATCCTCATGTTAGCACGGTGATACTCGGTGCCTCCAAACTTGAGCATCTCAAAGAAACACTTCAATCATTGGAATTGCTGCCACTGCTCAAGCCGGAAATCATGAAAAGAATAGATGCAATATTTCCGGTTTGATTGATTAATTTGGAACTTGAGAATCTATGTCAGTTTAGTTGTTTAGTCGCTTAGCTGTTTAGCCGAAACTTGTGACAAAGATTTGTATTTTGCAATTGGCTAATTTGAAACACTAATGATTTCTCAAATTGATGCTCTACTAATTTGATTATTATGTAACGAATTCAGTTTGTTAGTAATAGCGTGTATCTGTGGCTTCAATCGTTGAAAATCCTTTTCTGTCAAAAAGCCTAGATCTAAGGAAAGGTAGAGTTGATTGTAAAGTTCTATGGTGGATCCATAGGCGACCGAAATGTTCAGAGTTAAGTGTTCAGAGTATAGAGAGATGAATTTTGCCCTTTCCCTTTTTCTTCAACTAAACAAATCAACGACTAAACAACTAAACAGAGCGCAGCGATTTCATCAGATCATCGGCGCGCAGCGACTTCAAAAATTGGTGTGTAGTGTGCGGTGGGGGGCAATATTGGTGCTGGGTTCTGGGTCCTTGTTAGGAAATACTCGATTGATTCGGCTAAACAGCTAAGCGACTAAACAGCTAAACAGTGCGAAGCGACTTTCAAATCAACAAATACACAAATCATCAAATCATCAGAGCGCAGCGACTTCAAAAATTGGTGTTCGGTGTGGGGCAATTTTGGTGCTGGGTCCTGGGTCCTGGGTGCTGGGAAAATTGGCTTACGGCATATGGCCTACGGCCTAGGGAAGCAGCCAAAATCAAAATCGGCGTTAGGCGACCGAAATGTTCAGAGTTAAGGGTTCAGAGTATAGAGATACAAAAGCGGCCTAAGGCGTATGTCCTATGGTTTATGGGAACAGCCAAAATCATAAGCGGCTTTGGGCGTTAGGCGTTGGGCGTTGGGGAACAGCCAAATCCGATTCCTTCTCTCTATCATCAACTCATCGAATCATCAAATCATCGGAGCGCAGCGACCCTCATCGAATCCCATTCTATCAATATTTCCTTCCTTAATCGTCTCTGAACATCGGTTCATCGATTATTTTCTACCTTTAGGAACTTCAATCCCCTTGATGGGATTAATGACATTGTTGAATCACCTAAACGAAAAAACAACATGAAGAGAAATTCCTTAATTCTAATTGTAGTCGCAATTCTACTATTGATGGTTGGTTGCAATGGTTATAATGGATTGGTCACTTTGGATCAAGATGCAAAAAGCCAATGGGGACAAGTTGAGAACCAATACCAGCGCAGAGCTGACTTGATTCCTAACCTTGTCAATACAGTGAAAGGAGTTGCCAATTTTGAGCAATCGACTTTGACAGCTGTGATCAATGCCAGAGCTTCTGCTACTCAAATCAAAGTTGATCCTGCTAACCTGACTCCTGAAAAATTGCAGGAATTCCAGGCTGCGCAAGGACAACTGAGCCAAGCTCTCGGTCGACTAATGGTAGTCAGTGAGCAGTATCCTGAGCTCAAAGCAAATCAAAACTTCCTCGAGCTGCAATCACAATTGGAAGGCACTGAAAATCGCATAACTGTGGCGAGACAGGATTTCAACAATTCTGTTCAGAAATTCAATACCAAAGCCAAGAGCTTTCCAACCAATCTCATGGCCTGTATGTTTGGATTCCCTGAAAAAGGCTTCTTCACAGCAGCCGAGGGATCTGACAAAGTACCTGAAGTCAAATTTTAGTCAAGCTTATTCTTCTGTTCCATGCCTAAACAGTATTTCAGCGCTTCAGATTCAGAACTTATCGCCCAAGCAGTGAAAGCTGCTGAAGGCGAAACATCCGGCGAAATAAGGATTTTCATAGAGTCCAATTGCCTGCAGGATGATGTATTGGATCGCACCAAAGCACTGTTTGTCAAAATGGGCTTGGAACAGACTAAGGATCGCAACGGTATCCTTGTTTACATCGCGATGGATGACCGCAAATTTGCCATTTATGGCGATCAGGGCATCCATCAAGTGCTCAGTCAGGAATTCTGGAATGCCTTGGCTCAAGGCATCGCACTTCAATTTGCCGAAGGTGAATTTGTAGAAGGACTGGTAAGCGGTGTTGGCGAAATAGGAAAGGCACTTAAAGAGCATTTTCCATATGCTAATGATGATGTGAATGAGCTCCCTGACGAAATAGTTTATGGAGATTGAGTTTTTACCGAGCTCGCAATTTCAAATCTTGATACTAGTCTGACAATATCTGTCGCTAAATGAAATCACAATTAATAGCCTGTTTCTTATTTTTCTTGGCGCTCGCAGGACAAGTTCCAGTCAATGCCCAAGAATTACCACCCAGGCCTGATCCACCGCGTCTGGTCAATGACCTAGCCGGAGTATTGTCAGCAACGGACGAGTACGCTTTAGAGCAGAAACTAGTTGCATATAATGACTCAACTTCGACACAAATTGCCATCGTCACGATACAAT
>JBDSUZ010000329.1:0-20821 GCA_039927395.1 Saprospiraceae bacterium
CCAAGACGAGCTGATTGAGCTCCATCATATGCATATCTGACTCGGCATTGTTGCTGATCGCATTCTTGCCAGAGTTGAGATAATACAAGTTGTCGGTTGAATCCATGATCGTATTCGCCTTAACTTTCTTGCGATAGTTATTGATGAACACGTTTTTCATGATAGTGAGCATCCAAGCTTTGAAGTTGGTGCCGGGATTAAACTTGTCCCTGTTTGTTAGAGCTCTGAAAGCCGTTTCTTGAAATAAGTCTTTTGCATCCTCCACATTCTTAGTCAGATTATAGGCAAATGAATTTAAGACTTGATTGAGAGCGGTAAACTTCAGATTAAATTCTATAGTTGACATTGCGAAAAATTTTGTGGTTAACATTTTAATTGCTTTTCAAATATACAGGTTTGTCTAATGAAAGGCAAGTCTGGTTAAACAAAATGGAGTAGAACCTTTGTTATGATACTGTTAAATAGAGAAGATTATTTTGCATATAATTGATAATCAATACAATGCGATGTTTATTTAGATTGATTAAACTTATGTTAAATTCTGTATAAAGTGAAAAATGGGAGATTGTGCTCTATCAAACGGGTATAAAGCATGAGAAAAAGTACTATTTAGCACCAATTTCTCAACAAATGCTCTATTTCTGAGCTCTTGAGATCAACCAGAGTGTAACGAAGAGAAAGAGGATGTTGGGCAACCATACACCTAAGACGGCTGGAATATACTGTCCGTTGGTAAATGCGATAGAAAATCGCCCCAAGATGATAAACACCGCTCCTGCAATAATCCCTATCGCCAGGTTTTTGCCCATTCCGCCTCTCGATTTGCGGGAGGATACAGCTACGCCCATGATAGTCAGTAGAAAAATTGAAAAAGAATCTGCGTATCGTCGGAAAAGTTCGATTTCGAATTCCCGCAGCGCCCCCAGACCACGATTTTTTTCGTCGTTGATATATTGATAGAGTTCTGAAGAGGTCAGCATTTCCTTCTGATTGCGATATCGCACAAAATCACGTGGATGCAGATTGAGCGTCGTGTCAATGAATCCCTTATCATTCAGAATGATGCTCTCATTGAGACCATGAAATGTCCGGATTGAATATCCATCAATCCGCCAATGATTTGGCTCACCCTTCCAGATGATATTTCGGGCCACTATCAATTTGTCAAGTGTATCCTTATTGTAATGTTCGATCCGGAGGTCTGTACCTATACTATCGCGTTTGCGGTAATACTTGATGTAAGCAATCGATGACTTGTCGAGCAATAGATGCACGTCATTGGTTTTGCCTTTGTCCTTGTTCTTGTTAATCACATTTGACTCGAACTCCTGCTTTGTCTTATTTCCCTCGGGGATAGCGTAGAGCGTCCCAAATAGGTGAATCGCCACTATTACCGCTGCTCCGATAAGGTAGGGTCTCAATAGACGGCGAAAGGGAATCCCAGCATTTAGCATGGCCAGAAATTCAGAATTTGCAGCGAGCCTGGAAGTAAAAAATATTACTGAAATCAATGAAAACAGAGGCCAAAGCAAACCATTGATATGTGGTATGAAATGGAGGTAATATGAAAATAGGATTTCCTTGATTGGAGCTTTGTTTTCAATAAATGCATTGATCTTTTCGCTGAAATCAATTGCCGCTGACACTAGGCTGAATAGCAGGGAAGTATAGAAGAAGGTCCCCAGAAATTTGCGGATGATATACCAATCCAGTTTTTTGAGCCCAAGCATCTTTATAACTTTCTGGTTATCAATTCCATTTGGCCCATTTTCCAATCAGAGAAATCGCCATTTGCAATATGTAATCGTGCTTCCTTCATCAAATGAAGGTAAAAGCGCAGATTCTGAATAGAGGCAATCTGCATTCCCAATAGCTCCGATGAATGTATCAAATGTCGCAAATACGCCTTGGTATATGGGAAGTCTGTATCATCTTCAAATTCGGGATCAATGGCTGAAAAGTCCATTTTCCACTTTTCATTTCTAATATGAATGATGCCTTGGGTGGTATACACGAGGCCGTGCCTGGCATTGCGTGTAGGAAGTACGCAATCAAACATATCGATCCCCAAGGAGATGCATTGTAGTAAGTTGGCAGGAGTGCCCACTCCCATCAGATATCTTGGCTTGGACGCTGGCAATATATCGGTTACCTGATCAGTCATCGCGTAGAGATCCTCCTCAGGCTCACCGACTGACAATCCACCGATGGCATTGATGGGCTGATCTTGCTCACTTATGTATTCGGCAGAGATCTTGCGCAGATCTGGATATGTGCTGCCTTGAATTATTGGTGCTAGTGTCTGAGGATACCCGTATTTGGGTTCGGTGGTTTCAAAATGTTTGATGCAACGGCTCAACCAGCGATGCGTCATATCCATTGATTTCCTGGCGTAATTGTAATCACAAGGATAGGGTGTGCATTCGTCAAATGCCATGATGATATCTGCACCTATTGTGCGCTGTATATCCATCACTCCTTCGGGACTAAAAAAATGCCTTGAACCATCGATATGAGACTGGAAGGTCACTCCTTCCTCTTTGATCTTGCGCGTTTTGCCAAGGCTATACACCTGATAGCCACCGCTGTCTGTGAGTAGTGGCCTTTCCCAGCCATTGAATTTGTGCAATCCACCTGCCGACTCGATTACCTCCAAGCCAGGACGCAGGTATAGGTGATAGGTATTGCCTAATATGATTTGTGCCTTGACCCTATCCCTCAATTCGCTCTGATGAACTCCCTTGACTGTGCCTGCAGTACCTACTGGCATGAATATAGGAGTTTCAATAGCCCCGTGTGGCGTCTGCAATATTCCGCTGCGAGCTTTGCTTGACTCATCGCGGGCCAGTATATGGAATGAAAATGGAGTCGAAACTTGGCTCATGGCTGCAAAGGTAGGGATATCAAAAGGGATTGCTAAGCAAAGCTTAAGCAAGATTAGCGAATAACTTAACGGTATCCGGAATTGCGATCAGCATCAAGTTTGATCGCCAGACTCATCAACAAGGTAAAGCCTATCATAGACGAACCTCCATAACTCATAAAGGGGAGTGGAATGCCGATAATTGGCACTAAACCGATCGTCATGCCTATATTGATGATCACGTGAAAGAATAGAATGCCGGCAACGCCATATAAGTAATGTCGTGAAAACTCTAATTTTTGGCGCTCGGCCATCCAAAATAAACGAAGGATCAAAGCAAGAAAAATGCCTAAAACAACCATGGATCCTATAAAACCCTGTTCCTCGCCTACAGTACAAAAAATGAAATCTGTGGACTGCTCAGGTACATAATTAAGTTTGGTCAACGTACCTTGCAAGAACCCTTTCCCATTGATACCGCCAGAGCCAATCGCCAATTTGGATTGCAATACATTGTATAGAGAACCCCTGGGATCACAGCGCTCAGGGTGCAACCACACATTGATCCTTTCCTGTTGGTGTGCCTGAAGCATATTCTGAAATACCCAATTGGCTGCATAGGTAATCCCGCTACAGATAAAGAACAATGGTGTGTATAGCAATACAGTACGGCTATTGCCCTGCAACCACGTGATGACACCGGTTATGATCAATACAATCAACAAGCCGACCAATATTTCATTTTTATAACCATACTTCAGCGTAAACCAGACGCTCGCGCACAGAATGATGAAAAACAGAATAAAATAATTGCGTTGCTTTAGCTGAATGCCAAATAGGGCTATCCCCCCCAAGCCAAGAAACAAGACAATATTGTAGGTCTCAAACAAGAGCGCCGATACAAACAATGCTGCAATTGAAATAAATAAGGCATAGATCCAGGATTCAAGGCCGGCGCGATATAGAACTATGAAGAAGGAAAGGAATACCAGTGCTGAACCGGCATCAGGCTGCAGCATGATGATGATCTGGGGCACAGCAATGATGCCAATAGCCATCAACATATAGCGCCTTTGTTTCAAATTGGTGCTGTATGCACTAAGGAAACTGCTCAAGGCCAAACAGGTGCCAAATTTGGCTACTTCAGAGGGCTGAAATGAAAATCCTCCTATCTGATACCAAGCAGTCGCTCCCTTAATACTGGAACCCAAAAAAAGGACTCCAACCAGCAGAAGCAAGCTGATAACATATATTATGAAAGCAAATATCCGCCAGAATCTAGCGTCCATGATCTGAATCACCATAAATATAGCGGCGGCAATACCGATAAATAGCAATTGTTTACCCGCGGAAGTATTCAGGTCAAAAAGGCTCGCAGGATTTTGCTCATTGTATTCAACGGCATAAATCATGATCCAGCCAATCACGATCAATGCTAGGACGAATGATAGGGTGATCCAGTCAAACCCTTTGGTATTAATGCTGGGACGATCGGCCATCTATTGGACTAGTTCTACTACCTGTATCTCATCTTCGATGACAAATGCACTTGGATATTCGTGCTTCAAAGTTGAGAGAAATTGATCTGCTTCAACTCTGTTAGCAAATGCCCCGGTACGCAATTGGAAATATGGATCGTTAAATGACCAGACGGTCTTTTGTCCTTCATATTTGTGTTCGAATTTCCGTTTTTCAGATTCCATTACCCTGCGGTCATTGGTGAATATCAATTGTACTCGGTATCCTTTGAGCTTCATGTGCGTTTGATTGACCTGAACAAAACGCTCAAGCATCGCTCTGACATTTGGCGTTTCGTAAACAGTAATATTCTGAGCGGCTGATCTGGAACTTGTCAGACACAATACGAGGCAAATACTCAATAATGTTTTGATCAATTGCATATTACAAAGGTAAGGCCTGTATGGGATCAAATCAGGGAAATTTTCGTTTTGCAATGCCAGCACTGCAATGTCGACCATCAAATGAGATTGAAACGCTCTACGAGGTCAATATTGTGCGTGCGTGACTAGTTCCGATTCTGCTGGCACCAGCTTCTATCAGGGTCAGTGCCTGAGCGGCAGTGCTGATACCTCCGGAGGCTTTGATTTGGATCTCATCAACGATAGAAGCTCTGATAGCTTTGACCATTTCGACTGTGGCACCTGGACCATTGAATCCGGTTGATGTCTTGATGAAATCGACTCCCTGATCAGAGGCAATCTGGCAAATGAATTCGATTTCTTCCGCTTTGAGGAGCCCCGCTTCGATGATTATCTTGAGTTTGCGGTCGCGCATGTGGAGTATGCGAACCATGCTATCGATCTCTTGTCGGAGGTAACTTTTTTGCATTTGCTTGATAGCCAACAAATTAACTACGGCATCAAACTCATGAGCGCCGTCATCAATTGCCTTTTTAATTTCCTCGAGTTTGGCTGATGAATTGGAATATCCCATCGGAAATCCGATCACAGTACTGGTCTTAATCTTGGAGTTGTCGAGACATTTGATAGCTAGGGGAACAAAATAAGGAGGGACACAGACCGAGAAGATTTCGAGCTCGATAGCTTCTTGGCAGAGTAGCTCTATTTCAGCTACACTACAATCGGCTTTCAACAAGGTGGAATCAATATAGCTCGCTAAATTCATGGTGCTGCAAAGATATCTGAATACTCTATTTGAATGCCTTTTTCTCGAGAAATTGGTTAGACAGAAATGTTAAATACAAAAAAAGGCCCGAAGGCCTTTTCTAATCTGTTCATTATCAGCACAGAGGACTATGCATCTATTCCATGGCAGTTTTTAAATTTCTTGCCACTGCCGCACGGACACATATCGTTTCTTCCCACTTTGGGTTGCATCCTGACGATAGTTTCGACTTTTTGACGCTCGGCTCCCATTGCTTGAGCTTGTCCACGATTTTGACTCGGGCTTGGATTCTCTTGATGTCGGTTGTCTTGTACTTTGCTGAAGTCAGTCTTTTGCTCTTTCGCTGCTTTGACCTGTTGAGGCTGCTGAGCTTTGCCTTCGATCATCAATTTGCCATTGAGCAAATATTCTGATACCTCTGCATTGATGCGAATTACCAACTGTTCAAATAGATCAAAGGCTTCCATTTTGTAAATGACCAAGGGATCTTTTTGCTCAAAAGAAGCTCCTTGCACCGATTCTTTCAACTCATCCATATCGCGCAAATGCTCTTTCCAGAGATTGTCGATGATCGAAAGACTCACCGTCTTCTCGATATCGCGCATGATACTAGTACCATTAGATTTAACGGCAGTCTCAAGGTCAGCACTGACCGGGAGTGGATGTGTGCTACCATCGCTGAACGGAATCATGATCCGCTTGTAGCGATGTCCCTCATTATCGTATACATTCTTGACCAAAGGAAATAGTGATTCAGCAATGAAAGCGGCTTTGGCATTGTAATGCTGCATTACCTGCTCTTGCAAAATATCTGCCAGGTCATCTGCCCTGCTTGTATTGAATGTATATTCCGAAACTTCGGGGTCAAGGCCTAGGGTTCTCATAGATTCAGCCCTGAAGCCTTCATAATCGCCAGCTGGCTTATAAGTTGCCACGACAGAGTCGCTCACTGAAGAAAACATATAATTCAAATCGACACTGAGGCGTTCGCCACTCAAAGCGTGATCGCGTTTCTTGTAGATAGCTCCTCTCTGGATGTTCATTACATCATCATACTCCAATAAGCGCTTTCTGATGCCGAAGTTATTTTCCTCTACCTTCTTTTGGGCACGTTCGATAGATTTTGTGACCATCGAATGCTGAATTACTTCACCTTCCTTGTGCCCCATCCTATCCATCAGACTAGCGATACGTTCAGAATTGAACAAGCGCATCAAATTGTCTTCAAGTGATACGAAGAACTGTGATGTTCCTGGATCCCCTTGACGACCTGCACGACCGCGAAGCTGTCTGTCTACCCTACGGCTATCATGCCTTTCAGTACCTACGATGGCCAGTCCTCCTGCTTGCTTCACACCATCACTGATCTTGATATCCGTTCCCCTACCTGCCATGTTGGTGGCGATAGTTACTTTGCCCGGCAAGCCGGCTTCAGCTACGATTTCGGCCTCACGTTGGTGTTGCTTGGCATTGAGTACATTGTGTTTGATGCCTCTTAAGTCGAGCATTTTGCTCAATTTCTGCGAAATATCAACCGAAGTAGTACCAACTAGCACAGGTCTTCCCGCCTCGGCTAATAGATTAATTTCGTCTATGACAGCATTGTATTTTTCTCTGGCTGTCTTGAAGACGTAGTCTTCCATGTCCTTGCGAATGGCTTCACGATTGGTAGGAATGACTACTACATCCAGTTTGTAAATTGTCCACAACTCGCTCGCTTCAGTCTCGGCAGTACCGGTCATACCTGCAAGCTTGTGGAACATCCTAAAATAATTCTGCAGCGTGATCGTGGCATAAGTCTGGGTGGCTTCGCCAACTTCGACATTTTCCTTAGCCTCTAGTGCTTGATGCAATCCATCAGAATAGCGACGGCCCTCCATCATACGACCGGTTTGCTCATCGACGATTTTGACTTGACCGTCAATTACTACGTATTCCTCGTCTTTTTCAAATAGGGTATAGGCCTTCAACATCTGATTGACAGAGTGAAGTCGCTTAGACTTGATCGAAAACTCATTGATCAAGGATTCTTTAGCATCTTTCTTTTCAATCGTGCTCGCCTCGCTTTCTTCAATATCTTGAATTCTCGCCGTTATGTCTGGCATCAAGAAAAAACCTGGGTCATTGCCTCCTTTTGCGAGAAATTCACTTCCCTTTTCAGTGAGATCGACTTGTCTGTTTTTTTCATCAATTGTGAAATAAAGAGGAGCATCTGCGATATGCATATTTTTGGATTGCTCCTGCATGAAGTGATTTTCTGCCTTTTGCAGCAATACCTTATTTCCATCTTCTGAAAGGAACTTGATCAGAGGACGAGATTTTGGCAAAGCCCTAAAAGCACGTAATAGTGAAAGGCCTCCGTCTCCTTCTTGATATCCAGTTTTACCTTCGCGAATTTGCTTGCGTGCTTCGCTTAGAAATTCAGCCGCAATCTTCTTTTGAGTATCTAAAAGCCGCTCGACAGAAGGCTTAAATTCCATGTATTCAGCTTCTTCAGCTCCATGCTCCACTGGTCCTGATATGATCAATGGCGTCCTTGCATCATCGATCAATACAGAATCGACCTCATCGACCATGGCAAAATGCAATTTGCGTTGCACTTGTTCCTCCGTGGATCTTACCATGTTGTCACGCAAATAGTCAAAACCATATTCGTTGTTGGTGCCAAAACAAATATCGCTGCGATATGCTTGTCTTCTTTCGTCAGAATTTGGCTTGTATTTGTCAATGCAATCGACTGTTAGCAAGAGAAATTCGTATATGGGTCCTACCCATTCACTATCCCGGCGCGCTAGGTAATCATTGACCGTGATGATATGTACACCTTCACCTGAAAGGCCGTTGAGGTAGGCAGGTAGAGTTGCTACGAGAGTCTTACCCTCTCCAGTAGCCATCTCCGCTATTTTACCTTCGTGAAGTACCATTCCACCGATCAATTGAACGTCGAAATGCACCATATTCCAGGTGATTTCATTGCCCGCGGCTAGCCATTTGTTCTGCCAAATTGCCTGATCACCTTTGATTTCGATAAATGCCTTCTTGACTGCGAGATCCCTGTCGTGTTGAGTGGCAGTGACCGTGATGCTTTCATTTTCAGTAAACCTCCTTGAAACTTCCTTTACAACTGCAAATGCTTCAGGCATGATTTCGCGCAATATGACCTCCAATTGCTCATCGCGTTGAGTTTTGAGGGCATCGATATCCTTGTATAACTGCTCTTTGGCAACTAGATCATTTGTATCTAAGGTCAACGCGGAAGTACTTGCAATTTCCTTGTCGATCTCCGATAGGAATTCACTGATTGTTTCCTTGAACTCCAGAGTTTTCGCACGAAGTTCGTCATGACTAAGGGATTTGAGTGTTTCACCGATCTCAGTGATTATCTCTACTATCGGTGAATAATTCTTGACATCCCTTTCATATTTGGTGCCAAAGAGATTTTTGAGAAAATTGAACATGCTACTATAAATTTCGATGATCCACAATTTGGATCGGATGATTCGTTTCTTCCTGACAATATTACATTTCGAGCCGCAAAGATACCTCAATTTGAAAGAAACATTCAGACTGAGTGCAAATTTCAAACGTGCGACTAAACAATGGAAAACAAAGGTTTTAAGCTTATGTTCTGAACTGTTAAGGTCAAGTTTCTATCTTTGATGTCGATATACTATTTCTTTGCTTCATCATATACCATACCAATACTCAAAATTGAATAATTTGCTGTCAAAGTGGCATATAGCCGCAATTGTAATTCTTGGCCTCCTGTCGTCCTGCACGAATGAATCAAAACTCGATCTGAGCGCTTATTATTATCCTTTTGCTGAATTGCTAGAGGGCAAGGTTTACAAATATGTTCCTGTAGGTCAAGATTCTATGCACCCTATTTTCTGGTATTTTCAGACCGAGGAACGGGATTCTGGTAGGTTCTTGAAGGGAAAATACTTTGACGAATTCTTTCAATTGCGCCAATTGACGGAAGAAAAATGGATTTCAAAAGGTATTTTGATGAAATCCTGCAGTATTTTGGAGCCGGATTCAAACATGCAATTTCATACCGCAGATCTGCAAATTGAATTCAATGCTGGTTTTCCATTTGAGGTAAAGGACAGCAACCAAGTCTTTATCTATAAGGCTTCATTTGTCAATCCATTGGATTCATTGATGCTCACAACGTTGATCCGCAATAGGCGATATAGTGGTTCAGCCCAATACGATTGGAAGGGAAAACAATTGAAATCTGTGGAATTTCTTCTAAATGAAAGTATAGAAACTCGTAAGGATGGCGTTCAGGAGCTGGCGCTCAGTGGCTCCGAAATCTATGCACAAGGCTTGGGATTGGTGGAGTATAGAAAGAAGCTGAACCAACAAACTGAAATACATTTTCGTTTAAGTGATATTTATTCGATGTCGCAGGTCCCCAAGGAGTTAAAAGCATCTATTTCGAATGCTTTATAATATGGCTAAAACATACTCTTTTCTTTCGTTGAAAAACTATCTGCTTGCAGCTTTTTGCTGTTTGGCGGCCTTTCAGGCAAATGCTCAGATCAATCCTCCGATATTTCAATGCGTCAAAGGAGATACATTATTCTGGCAGCCAGACCCCAATCCCTGTGGGACATTTAATAGTTACTTAATATATTTTAGCACAACTCAGGCAGGGCCATATTCGCTTTTGGCAACGATTACCGATCCAATGCAGCTTTATTTTGTGCATTTGGGAGGGGGGCCGATCAGGTATTATTACATGGAAACTGATTTGAATTGTCCGGGCTTTGTAGCTTATCAATCTGACACGCTTGACAATTTTCCTCCTCCAAAGACGCCTATCGAAGTGCTTAGCATTGGGACAAATGGCATCGATCTCCAATGGATTCCCAATTCATCTCCAACAATCATTGGCTATATAATATACAAAGCTACCGCTAGCGGAACGATTCCTATCGATACA
Source organism: Saprospiraceae bacterium (assembly GCA_039927395.1). Classification (GTDB taxonomy): domain Bacteria; phylum Bacteroidota; class Bacteroidia; order Chitinophagales; family Saprospiraceae; genus JBDSUZ01. The sequence goes on from JBDSUZ010000329.1 coordinate 10,461, forward strand.
GTCTATGGCAACTCAAGCAACAGCTATACAGATCAAAGTTCTGGCGGAGACTCACTCAATTACTACTATATCTTATCGCTCGACGCCTGCGGCAATACCAGCCAATTTGACTTACCACATCACAATATTTTAGCCACAATACAGACCTTGTCTTGTCAGCGGACGCATCATCTTGAATGGAATCTATATGACAGTTGGCCAGACGGAATTGCGAAACAGGAAGTATTGTTATCTATAAATAATGGTCCTGAAGCTGTAATTGCCACCTTGGGGGCTGGAGCAATTTCATATGATAATCTGGGATTGCTTAAGAATACAAATTACTGCTATCGAATAGCGGCCTACCGAAATTCGGGCAATTTCATATCGTACAGTGACACTATCTGCGACAATCCCGTGATCGTGCAGGGCATGAGGAACTTGTATCTGACAAATGTCAGTGCTATCGCTGGCAATCAATTAGAATTGACTTGGCAATGGGATGCAACAGCGGAATTGTCGAGTTATGAATTGAGCCACAATGGGCAAAGTTTTGAAAGTGTTCTGGCACCGCTTGGCACGCTGAACGTTATAAATCAGATAATAAGTGACCTCAGTGCTTCAGATCCTGCTCAAAACTATCTGGTCAAGACCACTGATCTATGTGATAGCATGGTATCGTCAAATACTCTAAAGAATGCTGTACTCAGTGGCATCAGCCAAAGCAATGGCAATAGCTTGACGTGGACCCCATTTTTTATCAGTACGGGTACGGTCTTGTCATATGAATTATTCAATGATTTAGGAGGCTTGATAGCGACCTTGCCGGCGGATTCCTTGTCGTATTTTGATTTGATTCCTTCTGGATCGCTTTTGAAATCCTGCTATGTATTGCGAGTCAATTTTAGTCACGAGCTAGGGTCCTTACAAGATCAGACATTTACTTCTGTGACTAATACCTATTGTGTCGAACCACAAGCTGCGCTGTCATTTCCAAATGCATTCACTCCGCAAGGTGACAATCCAATATTCAGACCAGTGGTAACATTTCAGAATGTAGTGCAGGACTATTCATTGCAAATATTTGACCGTTGGGGAGGTCTCGTCTTCCAAAGCGAAGCAATTGGTCAGGGATGGGATGGCATGAATGGGGGAAATATAATGCCCGCAGGAATGTATGTATACTATGCTAGACTTCAACAGAGCAACGGTCGCCAAGTCGAAAAAACCGGACATCTGCTATTGATCAAATAGCAATCGCTACAGGACCTTCACCCTTTCCTTTTCTTTTTTACGCTTGATATTTTGTCGAATAGCCTTCTGAATATTTACCCAATATCTCACATAGAGACCAAACTCGGTATAAACCAATATCAGGAACCCAAGGATAAAGAGGATGTTTCGACTGATCTCGACGGGTCGTACGAAACTTAGAAAGAATGGCCTAAGTAACAACAATTCGACCATGATGATCGCAGAGGTAATGAGTAGTAACCCGATACTTAATCCCCTTGCAATCCGGATCGGAAAATGGTGACGCGCGATGCGGCAACGAATCAAAAACCAATATGCGTCGCGGTTGTATGGGTCGATTCGCAGGATTTCTTCAAGTAGATTGCGCGCGGAATCAATGTGATGCAAATTGTACCAGGCTGCGGCTTTAAAAAACAGCAGAGAAATCAAAATGTCTTTACCCTCAAATTCAACTAAATTCCATTCGATCGAATGCTGAACTGCCTCATCAACCAGCCGAAGGAAGCGATAATACTCGCCAGCATCGAACAAAGAGTTTAGATATTGATACTTAAGTTCAAAATATTGCACATTGGGCAAGGATTGAATCTCATGCAGGTTTTGCTCATAGAAGCGGATAATGCTTCGGTATGAGTGGCGGTCCAGAGCCTTGAAAGCTCCATAAATATCCGATTCGATCAAAAAATGTGGCTTCATACAATCTACTGTAAAACCGTGCTTGAGTTAACTTCCTAAGATACGGATATAGTATCAGAAAGGATAGGCTGGCATTTGGGGGAATACTAGTATGCAACCTGAACGGTGCTGGCTACTCTATAAGGAAAGATGATTGTATTAACTGCGAGTGCTACGACGGAATAGTCAAATTCACGGGAATTTCCGTTTAAAAAATAGCAAGGCGGCTGATGACTTGCTGAAACAACTACATTAGTTGCAGGTATAAAAAAAGGGGTTCCGAAACACTCCGAAACCCCCTGTTGTAGCGCGAGGGGGGCACGATCCCCCGACCTCATGATTATGAATCATGCGCTCTAACCAGCTGAGCTACCGCGCCATTTTTCCTAAAGGCTCGCAAATATACGAAGCCTAGTCAATTTTGCCAAATATCCTTATAAACTCTGCGAATTTTGGCCCCATCCTAGCAATTTTGGTTTAATTTGTGCAGCTATAAACTGCCCATATGCCGCCTCCAGACGAAAAATATTCCGCCGTACATTACAGCGACTATCTCAATCTAGATAAGTTATTGACCGCCCAAAATCTGCGAAGCGTCGCATTTGGCGACCCCGCTCATGATGAACATTTATTCATCATAGTACACCAGGTATACGAATTGTGGTTCAAGCAAATCGTGCATGAACTCAGGTCCGTAATGAAAATGTTTGAACTGGACAATGTCGACGAAAGAAGCATTGGTACGACTGTGGCCAGAATGGAACGCGTCGTTGATATCCAAAAGCTGCTAATCGAGCAAATCCGTGTGATGGAATCATTGACACCATTAGATTTTCTCGATTTCAGAAACTATCTGTTTCCTGCATCAGGATTTCAAAGCTTGCAGTTTCGAATGATTGAAGTCCTGCTTGGCCTCAAAAATCCATACAGAATCACTTACAACAGCATTCACTACAGTCAGGTATTCGGCCAACAAGAAAAGGAACTTCTAAACGAGCTTGAAAACGGGCAGTCCATGCTCCAATTAGTTGAGCGATGGCTCGAGCGAATTCCATTTATCCAAACTGGCCGTTATCCTTTCCTTGAGAAATACAGCGAAGCGGTCACACATATGATCCAAAAAGAGAAAACGGCCATCCTTGATACAAACATATTGACGGATGCGGAAAAAGAACAGAGGCTCAAAATGTTGGGCGATACTGATACATATTTCCAATCAGTGCTTGATCCGGTAAAACATGAAGAGATGATAGCCGATGGTCGACTAAAGCTTTCTTATAAAGCTTCCATCGCAGCGCTGTTTATCAACCTATATCGCGATGAACCAATTCTGCACACACCATTTACGATGTTGAGTCGCCTTATGGATATAGACGAATATCTTACTCTTTGGCGCTATCGACATGCCCAAATGGTCCTCCGAATGTTGGGCCGCAAGATCGGCACTGGCGGTTCAAGCGGATATGATTATTTGCAGGCAACAGCCGCAAAACATCACATATTTATCGATCTGCACAATATCAGCACCTTGTTGATCCCAAGATCAGAATTGCCTGTATTGCCGCCAGATTTAAAGCGCGAATTGGGCTTTTATTTCAGCGCTCACAACGCATAATCGAGCATACCTCAAGTTCAGCAAGTAAGTTATGCAAATCGAAAATTATATCAGCGGGCATTTTCAGTCAGCCATCAACGGCCAATGGCTTGATATGTACGAGCCAGCTACAGGCGAAGTTTATGCTCAATGTCCAGCCAGCGATATGAGGGATGTTGACTTGGCCGTTTACGCGGGACGAATGGCATTCAGGGCTTGGGCTGATACGCCGGCAGAAGAAAAATTTAAGATTCTCAACCGAATAGCGGAAAAAATCGATGAGTCAAATCAAGTATTAGCCGAAGCTGAAAGCAAAGATCAGGGCAAACCGATCTGGCTGGCTAAGAATGAAATCCTCCGTGCTGCACAGAATTTCCGCTTTTTTGCCACTGCAGCAATGCAATTTTCAGGCGAGTCGCATATTTCCGAAAATCGGGCTGTGAATTATACCGTGCAACAACCCATAGGAGTCGTTGCTTGTATTTCACCTTGGAATCTTCCCCTCTATTTATTTACCTGGAAGATCGCTCCCGCTTTGGCCAGCGGCAATTGTGTCGTAGCCAAGCCAAGTGAACTGACGCCAATGACGGCCTATTTGTTGGCCAAAATTTGTGTTGAAGCAGGATTGCCTCCCGGCGTGTTGAATATAATTCATGGCTATGGACACGAAGTTGGACAGGCTATCGTGGAACACAAGGAAATTAAGGCCATTTCATTTACCGGGGGAACATCTACAGGTGCCAAAATCGCAGCTACCGCAGCCCCAGTATTCAAGAAATTGTCCTTGGAGCTCGGTGGCAAGAATCCGAATCTGATTTTTGCAGATTGTGATTTGGAGATAGCTGTCAAGACTACTTTGAATTCATCTTTCATGAATCAGGGTGAAATATGCCTTTGTGGATCCCGCGTGTATGTCGAGAGCAGTATTTATGACCTATTCAAAGAAAAACTGATTGCTGCTGTAGCTGAATATTCAGTGGGAGATCCAAATCTAACTGCTTCCAAGCTTGGCGCTCTAGTCTCTAAAGAACATATGGATAAAGTGCTTACCTATATCAGACTGGCAAAAGAAGAAGGCGGAACTATTCTTGTTGGGGGTGAGCAAGTTAAACTTGAAGGGCGTTGTGCCAAGGGCTATTTCGTCATGCCGACCATCATCGAGGGTCTGTCAGTCAATAGCCGCTGCAATCAGGAAGAGATATTCGGACCAGTCATAAGCATTGCACCATTTGAAACAGAAGCACAAGCGATCGAACTAGCCAATTCGACAAGATATGGCCTCGCTGCTACGGTGTGGACAGAACATCTGAGCAGGGCACATAGAGTTGCTGCCGCTTTGGAAGCTGGAATTGTTTGGATCAACTGTTGGCTTATGAGAGATTTGCGCACACCATTTGGAGGAGTCAAAGACTCCGGTGTTGGCCGCGAAGGAGGATTCGAGGCGATGAAATTTTTCACTGAAGCCAAGAATGTCTGTATCAAACTTAACTCAGCAACCAAGTAAGCCCATCTGAATGAATCCCTTCTTCAAAATAGATATTCACACACATATCCTCCCCGAGCGAATGCCTGATTGGACGGCCAAATTTGGTTATGGAGGATTTATTGGCCTTGAGCATAACGCACCGTGTTGCGCTAGGATGATGATCGACAATCAGCATTTTCGCGACATTGAAGACAATTGCTGGTCAGCCGAGACCAGAATGAAAGAATGCGACGCTAGTGGCATTAATGTTCAGGTCTTGAGCACGATTCCTGTCTTATTTAATTACTGGGCCAAAGCACAAGATGCTCTTGACACCTCAAGGTTTTTCAATGATCATATAGCAGATATTGTTAGGAGATATCCCAGCCGATTTATTGGTCTGGGCACAGTGCCGCTCCAAGATGTCGACGCTTCAATCATCGAACTCGAACGTTGCGTCAAGGATTTGGGCATGCGCGGTGTGCAGATTGGGTCCAATATCAACGATGTCAACCTCAACGAGAAGCAGTTTTTTCCCTTCTACGAAGCCGCCGAAAAAATGGGCGCCGCAATATTCGTTCATCCATGGAATATCATGGGCAAGGGCAGTATTGCCAAATATTGGCTGCCTTGGCTAGTTGGAATGCCTGCTGAGACGGCCCGCGCAATTTGCTCGATGATATTTGGAGGCGTTTTTGAGCAATTTCCCAAATTGAGAGTAGCTTTTGCCCACGGCGGAGGATCTTTCCCTGCCACCATAGGACGAATCGAGCACGGATTCAGAGTTAGACCTGATTTAGTAGCTATTGACAATCCGCACGAGCCTCGCCACTACCTCGGCAAATTTTACATCGATTCACTTGTCCATGACGAACGTATACTGGACTATTTGGTCGATATCATGGGAGCTGACAAAATTGCACTTGGGACAGATTATCCATTTCCGCTAGGTGAATTGCAGCCTGGAGCTCTGATTGACCAGATGGTATACGCCGATCACGTCAAACAACGACTACTATCAGGCACGGCCCTTGAATGGCTAGGCATGCCTGCAGATTTTTTTGCAAGCCAGCTTAGCTGAAATTAGAATATTTCCCCTTCGAAAAATACCGATACATGAATTTTGAAGCCGACAAGAATTTTGCAATTCGAATGGATCATGAAAATCCATTGAAAGGATTTCGCGACAAATTCCATTTGCCGCAAAATGAACAAGGAGAACCATTGATCTATCTATGTGGCAATTCCTTGGGTCTCCAACCTCGTCAAGCGCAGACTTATGTACAACAAGAGCTCGATGACTGGGCAAAACTGGGGGTTGAAGGGCATTTTCAAGCAAAAAATCCCTGGATGCCGTATCACGAATTCCTAACCTTGCCAATGGCAGAAGTAGTGGGCGCGATGCCGGAAGAAGTGGTTGTGATGAATTCACTAACGACCAATTTGCATCTGATGATGGTTTCATTCTATCGTCCGACAAACACAAAGTTTAAGATTTTGATGGAGTATAATGCATTTCCATCCGATCGGTATGCCGTCGTTTCGCAGATCAAATTTCATGGGTTTGACCCCAAAGATGCACTTATCGAACTCTACCCAAGAGAAGGAGAAAGTGCCTTGCGAACGGAAGATATACTCCGCAAAATTGATGAGGAAGGTGACCAAATTGCTCTTATCATGATTGGAAGCATCAACTACTACACTGGTCAGGCTTTTGATCTCAAGTCGATCACAGAGGCAGGACACAAAAAGAGTTGTGTAGTGGGCTTCGACCATGCGCATGCAGCCGGCAATCTCGATCTTGGCTTACATGACAATGGGGCGGATTTTGGAGTATGGTGCTCTTATAAATACCTCAATTCTGGTCCAGGTGGACTCTCGGGAGCATTTGTCCATGCTAGGCATGCAAACAATCCGGATTTGCCGCGATTTAGCGGATGGTGGGGACATGACAAAGAAACTCGTTTTAAGATGCGCCCAGATTTTGTACCTATGGCAGGGGCGGAAGGATGGCAATTGAGCAATCCACCAATATTGCCTATGGCAACACTTCGCGCCTCACTTGAGATATTTCAGCATGCTGGCATTGCTCGTCTGAGGACTGCTTCTTTAAAATTGACTTCATATCTTGAATACCTGCTCAAACAAATCCAATCTACACGAATAGAACTAATCACCCCCGAAGATCCTCAGCAAAGAGGATGTCAACTGTCGATCAGGGTCAAAGGAGCAGACAAAGGCCTATTTGGTACCATCGGCCGTAAAGGAGTGATAGCAGACTGGCGTGAGCCTGATGTGATCAGGATTGCTCCAGTACCGTTATATAATACATTCGAGGAGCAGTATCGATTTGCAGAGATCTTGCGTGAATCACTGTGATAAATAAGCCCTAGCATGGGCGACCAAAACTAATATCTGCATATGTCATCCCCAATGGTAATTATCGGAGCCGGACTCTGCGGTTCATTACTCGCTATTCGACTTGCGCAACGAGGATTCGAAGTCGAAGTTTATGAACGCCGTCCTGACATGCGCCTTTCAAAAGAAGTCGCAGGTAGATCGATCAATCTTGCACTATCGGATCGTGGAATCAAAGGCTTGAAACTGGCAGGTTTGGAAGGAATTGTTGAGAGAGAAGGAATACCGATGACAGGTCGCATGATTCATCCCAAGCACGGCGAACCCATGTTGCAAAAGTACAGTGGCAGAGAGGGTGAAAACATCAATTCCATTTCCCGCAGGGGCTTGAATATCGCCTTGATGAATGAGGCTGAGAAGTATCCAAAGGTTCACTTTCATTTTGAAATGAATTGTGTTCATGTAGCATTTGACAAGAAGAAAGTAGTTCTAAAAAATGCGCAGGATCAGAGCGAAATAGAAGTTGACGCAGAATGTATATTTGGTGCAGATGGGGCTGGATCGGCGGTGCGCCAAAGCATGATGCCGCTGACAGCGCAATTGCGATTCAACTTTAGCCAGCATTTTCTTGAGCAAGGATACAAGGAATTGGAAATTCCCGCGCTGCCAGATGCTGGATTTCGAATGGCGAAAAATGCATTGCATATATGGCCGCGAGGCAGTTTCATGATGATCGCATTACCCAATTTAGAGGGCAGTTTCACAGTGACCTTGTTCTTCCCATTTGCCGGAGAAAATGGATTTGACCACCTGAATACTCCCGAAAAAGTCAAACAATTCTTCGAAACTAATTTTCCCGATGCAATCCCACATATGCCTGATCTCTTGCACGAATATGAAAGCAATCCCACAGGAATTCTGGGTACTATCCAATGTTTCCCATGGCAAGTTGGAGGAGGTAGCTTATTGATGGGTGATGCAGCGCATGCGATCGTTCCATTCTATGGACAAGGAATGAACGCCTCATTTGAAGACGTGGTGGTGCTAGACGAATTGATAGACCGACATGGCCAGGATTGGGATACCATATTCAAGGAATTCCAAGAGATACGCAAGCCAAACACAGATGCAATTGCAGATCTGGCAATTGATAATTTTTATGAAATGAGGGATCAAACTGCCAATCCAGTGTTTCAGAGGAAAGGCAAATTGGAAACCAAGTTGGAGCAGACATTTCCAGACTATTTTTCAAAATATAGCATGGTTACATTCAGGGAAGATCTACCCTATCAGGAAGCAATGATCAGGGGAAGGGCCCAAAATGAATTTCTTTTGGATTTGGTAGCAGATTTGGACGATATTGAAGGACTTAACTTGCTTGATATTAAGCAGAGGACGCAGGCATTTGCGGAGCAGCGAATGGTTGAATTCAATATGAAGGTTCCTGGAAGCAGGTAGAATTAATAACATAGATCAGAAGACTAAATAATCATTCAATGGCCCTATTTAAGCGAATTGAGGAATTTTGGGTAGATGGGCTACGGTCAAGCGTGGCGCGGTTTTCGTGGGTTATTGCCTCTACTTTTGTTGCATTAGTTACTGCTTGGTTGCTCATCAATCAGGACAATGATAAGTCCCGTGATTTTTCCATTTTGGCCAAGGTACTCGCCATAAGTTTACTTGGAATTCCGTTATTCTATGCAATAAGGTTGTTCTCAGAAAGCCAGGCCAAATACAATCGATTCTATCTGCCTGGGAGCTTGATTGCTACTGCTTTATTGGTGGGATACTATTTCACATTGCCAGGTGACCTCGAGGAATTGCCCATTTTTCAAGGCTTTCGATACCTGGCTATTGCGTTGGGAGCGCATGCCTTGGTATCATTCTGTGTGTACAGAAGTCTGGATCAAATACATCTTTTCTGGCAGTTCAATGTGCAGCAATTTTTGCGTTTCATCATAGGAGTCTTCTACAGTACGATATTGATGGCTGGTATTTCATTAGCATTTGCCGCCTTTGATTTCCTACTCGGTATATCGGTTGAAGTGGAAAATTATGGCAGGCTTGCCATTTTTCTCTTCATAGGGTTCAATACCTTGTTCTTCCTCAACGGTCAACATACTCAGTTGCAAGGCCAAGAAGAGATTGCTCCATATCCTAAGGGACTTAGCATCTTCTCACGATTTATTCTCATTCCGCTGGTTTTGCTATATCTATTCATACTATATGCTTATGTTCTGAAGATTAGCTTGGCTTGGTCCCTTCCTAATGGATACCTAACACTCATGGTGATGTGTTATTCCGTATTGGGGATCTTGGCATATCTATTTGTATTTCCGCTACGCAATGATTCTGGACAAGACTGGATTCAGAAGTTTATCAAATGGTTTTTTGTGTTGCTCTTGCCCCTGCTAGTGGTTTTATTCATCGCCATTGGAACACGTATCTCTGATTATGGATGGACCGAAGAACGTTATGCCGTTGCGGCTCTAGGACTATGGTTGCTAATTATGGCCCTTTATTTTCTAATTTCCAGAAAAGACAATATCGTAGTCATTCCCGTGAGTTTGGCAATCATTTCCCTGATATCTGTTGTTGGTCCTTGGAGCATGTTTTCTGTATCTCAGAGAAGTCAGAAGTCAGAATTAAGTGCTTTGTTGGAGCCTACCAAAATGATGGATGATGGAAAGCTAATGCTTTTGAAGGATTCAACCGACAGAGTAATGAATGATACCATGTACGAAAGAACTTATTCGATTATCGCATACTTGGGAGATCATTACGGTTGGGATTCGTTCAGCGAATCGATGGACACTGTGCGATTCAATAAATTGAATGGTGTCAGCAAACTTAGTTCGGTCTATCAAGTGATGTCCTATTATCAATGGGAGAGGCGGGGTTACGATACCAAAGAAGATTTGCAAGTTAGTATTCAGACATCTGATGCCTTTGATAGGCCAACTGACATACAAGGCTTCGCCAAAATGAACCATTTCAATGCTTATCAAGCTGAAAGTTTCGTTGGCAGTGACCTAA
>JBDSUZ010000330.1:0-15188 GCA_039927395.1 Saprospiraceae bacterium
TGCTGGGCAATCAATCAACGACCGGACCGCAAATAAAATACAACTGGACAAGTACAAATGGCAATATCTTAAGCCCCCCAACAGGTCAAAATATTGATGTGGACCTGACCGGCAATTATCAGTTGATTGTGATCGACACTGTTAATCATTGCTCAGATACAGCTTCGATTTTTGTACCTGTCGACAAGCTGACACCGATTGCCAATGCCGGCAATATCGATTCCTTGACTTGCTCTGTATCAGTGCTAGACCTCAATGGGACGATTTCGGGTACAAACCACTTGATACAAATCAAATGGAATACCTCAAATGGAAATATCGTGTCTGGAGGCAATACCTTGACACCTACAATCGATGCATCAGGTGACTATTGGTTGGTGTTGGTAGATCCTCAAAATGGATGTACAGATTCGTCGATGGTGACGATCAGCAAAAATGCAAATATACCAGTCTCCAACATTCAGTTCACTGGTGTCCTTACCTGCAATATTACCAGTCTAATGCTAGATGGCAACGGCTCTTCAAAGAGTCCTGGAATCACCTATAACTGGTCAACAATTAATGGGCAATACAGTGGTGGCACAAATGGCTTGACACCGACGGTAACAGCAGCTGGAACCTATACATTGACAGTATTTGATCCATCCAATAATTGCACCGCGAGTAAATCTATTACCGTACTTGCCGACACGATCACTCCCAAACTTCAGATAATCGGTGATATCCTCACATGTAAGAATCCAAGCATCAATTTGCAGGGAATTCTGAGTTCGGATACCTTGCTCACGAATTATACTTTCAACTGGAGTACAGTAGATGGCAATATCCAATCTGGTGGCAATACGCTCAATCCAACCATCAATCAAACGGGATTATACACCTTAAGCAGTTCCAATAAGATCAATGGTTGTAATAATGCAATTAGCATTCAAATCAGCGAAAACAAAACATTGCCAGCTGTCGAAGCTGGTGCTGTAGATTCACTGAATTGCGCGATATCCTCTCTCTCCTTGTCAGGAAATGGAAGTAGTGTTGGCAACAATTTCACATATCTATGGAGCACCGCAAATGGAAATATTAGTGGCGGTGGACAATCTCTCAATCCAACCATCGATGCTCCAGGGACCTACCAGATTCTTGTAACAGACACAGTCAATGGCTGTATCAATATCGACCAGGTCACTATCGTTCAGGATATCGTACAACCAATTGCAAGTGCTGGCAATCCTATCTTGCTTACTTGTAAAAATCCTGTTTTACCGCTCAATGCTACTGGCTCCAGTGGGAATGCAAATCTGACCTTCGATTGGAGTACCAGCAATGGCAATATCGTCAGTGGCCCAGGAACACCAAATCCTCAAGTTGATGCCATTGGCGATTATGTAGTGGTCGTTACCAATCCTCAGAATCATTGTAAGGACACTGCACAGGTAATTGTCACAGAGGATAAGCTAGCACCAGATGCTTTAGTTGATCTGGCAGATACGATTACCTGCACTCAAAAACTGATCACCTTACAAGGTTCGACAAGCTATCTTGGACCATCCATTTACTCATGGACCACAATCAATGGCAATATCCAATCAGGAGGCAATACGCTCAATCCTGTAGTAAACGCCGTTGGAATCTATGTACTACATATCGAAAATACGGTCAATGGTTGTATCGGTGATTTTGCCGTCGATGTTGTACAAGATGCGAGTGTGCCTATTGCTTTAGCCGGTGCACCAGATACCTTAACCTGCCTGATCACTCAAATCCAGTTGTCCGGACAGGGTTCAAGTGCTGGAACTGATTTTTCCTATCAATGGAGCACACAGAATGGCAATATAGTGTCTGGTGGCGCGGGCCTAAATCCTGTGATCAATGCGCCAGGAACATATCAATTGACTGTGTTTAATTCACAGAGTCAATGCGACAATGCCTCATTTGTACAGATTGTTCAAGATATCCAGAAGCCAACAGCTGATGCCGGTCTACCAGTATTGATCAGTTGTTCAGGAAATTCAGCTTTGCTTGATGGATCTGGTAGTTCGCAAGGTAATTTGTTCAAATATCAATGGACATCATTGGATGGCGGTTCCATTTCCAATCCAAATGCAGTGAATCCTACTGTTGATGCAGAAGGAAATTATCAGTTGATAGTAGTCAATCAATTCAATGGTTGCCGTGATACATCGACAGTAGAAGTATTACGCGACCTTCCCGTCGCCGAGATAGAAGTTCGCTCTCCACTTTGTGTAGGTTATTTCGGCAATATTCAAGTGTTGGGAATTCAGGGCGGCACACCACCTTATGAGTTTTCATTCAATCAAGGAGCATTCGGTTCTACCCAATCATTTAACAACCTCGATCCTGGCATCTACGAAGTAGTTGTCCGCGATGCTTTGGGTTGTGTGTACAACCAGACGCTCGAAGTAGATTCTCCTGAGGCTTTTGAAGTAGCTCTAACAGGCTTCGACACGATACAGCTAGGCGAATCGTATCAATTACAGGCTTCCATTGATGTTCCTCTAGATCAGATTGATACTATCATCTGGAATCCCACGACAGGACTGAGCTGTACAAATTGTCTTGATCCGATTGTAAGTCCATACGTGAGTACTACATATACTCTGACTTTGATCACTTCTCAAGGCTGCGAATCCGAAGGTACCTTCAGGCTTTTGGTCAAACGACCACAGATATTTGTTCCAAACATGTTCTCTCCAAATGGCGACGGACAAAATGATCTTGTCACAGTATTTGCAAATCCTTTGGGCATCAAACGAATCAAGCAGTTCATGATATTTGATCGCTGGGGTGAGCAGATATTTGTCAACAACAATTTTGATCCAAACGACATTTCGATCGGATGGGACGGTAAATTCAGAGGCAAACCACTCAATCCTGCCGTATTTGTATGGTGGGCCGAAGCAGAAACTATCGATGGTAAGACTATTTTTGAAAAAGGAGATATTACCTTGATACGGTAGACTCCCATTTCAAATTGAACTAATATAAGGCAGATTGTTACACACAATCTGCCTTTTTTCATGCTGCTTTCTGCTTATAGCCACAGGATTGGGTGCAAAACTTGTAATTTCCTTACTTTCGTGCTTCCAATAATCACAGGGCAATCGACATGGCATTACAAGAAGATTTATTCAAGAAGATCGTTTCTCATAGCAAAGAGTATGGATTCATATTTCCCTCAAGCGAAATCTATGACGGATTAAGTGCTGTGTATGACTATGGTCCCTACGGTGTATTGCTCAAGAACAATATCAAAGAATACTGGTGGAGATCCATGACTCAGGCCCAAGACAACATTGTGGGCCTTGATTCAGCCATATTCATGCACCCTAAAACATGGAAGGCTTCAGGGCATGTGGATGCATTCAATGATCCATTGATCGACAACAAAGACTCTAAGAAGCGCTACCGTGCCGATCAATTGATCGAAGGCGTGATCGACAAACTTGAAGATAAAATCGAAAAGGAAGTAGAGAAGGCTGCCAAGAAATTTGGTGACACATTTGATGCTGAACTTTACCGCAGCACTAATCCACGAGTCGTGGAATGGGCTGAAAGAGCGACAGCGATAGCTGCACGTTTGGCTGAAGCTATGCGCACTGAAAACATGGCGGATCTAAAAGCTCAGATCGAAGAACTGGAAATTGCGTGTCCAGATAGCGGCAGCCGCAATTGGACTGAAGTTCGTCAATTTAACCTCATGTTTTCGACTCAGCTTGGAAACATAGCAGGCGAAGAAGGCAAATTATACCTGAGGCCAGAGACGGCACAGGGAATTTTTGTGAATTTCCTCAATGTCCAAAAATCAACCCGTCAGAAAATACCATTTGGCATCGCCCAGATCGGCAAAGCTTTCAGAAATGAAATCGTAGCACGTCAATTCATCTTCCGCATGCGCGAATTCGAGCAAATGGAAATGCAATTCTTTGTTCGTCCTGGAGAGGAACTTGATTGGTACAAAAAATGGAAAGAAACCCGCATGAACTGGCACTTGGCCTTGGGCACTCCTGCCAATCGACTGCGATTCCACGACCACGATAATTTGGCACATTATGCCAATGCGGCAGTAGACATTCAATTTGATTTCCCTTTTGGATTCAAAGAATTGGAGGGAATTCACTCTAGGACAGACTTTGACTTGACTCAACATATGGCGCTATCGGGCAAAAAATTGCAATATTTCGATCCGGAAATCAATGAATCTTATACACCATTCGTAGTCGAAACTTCAATAGGTTGCGATAGGATGTTTCTGGCTATGCTGACTATGGCATATCAGGAAGAAGAAATACCCGATGCTGATGGCAAGGAATCAATTAGGACTGTGTTAAAATTGCATCCGGCGCTAGCGCCGATCAAATGTGCCATTTTGCCTCTTGTCAAGAACAAGCCTGAATTGACAGAAAAAGCTCAAGCTGTGTTTAATCATGTACGCTTTGAATTCCCTTGTCAATACGATGAAAAGGACGCAATCGGTAGAAGATATCGTCGTCAAGACGCTATCGGAACGCCATTTTGCATAACTATTGACTTCGACACACTCGAAGACGATACAGTGACGATCCGTGATCGCGACACTTTGGCACAGATCAGAATCCCAATCTCAGAGATAGCGGCGAGAGTCAATGAAAAGACTTCAATGCAATCATTGATAAGGGGACTAAATAGATAGGAAAGGGGTACTAGATGGGTGGTCTTATCCGAGAGCTTGATTCAAGTCCTCGATAAGATCTTCCACGTCCTCCACTCCTACGCTCAATCTGATAAGTGAATCGCTCAAACCAACTTTGAGTCGCTCTTCTCTAGGGATTGATGCATGCGTCATAGTGGCTGGATGTCCGATCAATGATTCGACTCCGCCCAGTGATTCGGCTAGGCTGAAAAGTTCCGTGCTATTCATCACCTGGTTGGCCGCATTGACAGAATCCTCTTTCAATTCGAAAGAGACCATTGCGCCAAACATTTTCATTTGCGCTTTGGCTACTTCATGACCTGGATGATCAGTGAATCCTGGATAATGTACTTTGCCTACTTTGGGATGTCCAACCAGGAAATCTGCAATCTTTCGAGCATTTTTGCAAGCTCTCTTAACCCTCAGGTGCAAGGTTTTGATGCCGCGCAACACAAGGAAACAATCTTGAGGGCCTGGCACTCCACCTGAGGCATTTTGAATAAAATGCAACTGATCAGCTAATTCAGGATTGGAAGCAATCACTGCACCAAGCACTACATCAGAGTGACCACCAAGGTATTTTGTCGCTGAATGTACCACTAGGTCGGCACCCAAAGTCAAAGGCTGCTGCAAGTATGGTGAAGCGAAGGTATTATCGACACAAGTGAGAATACCGTGTTTGTCCGCGATTTTGCAAATGGCCTTGATATCGACGATGTTGAGCATCGGATTGGTTGGAGTTTCGATCCAGATCAATCGTGTGCGCTCATTGATATGCTTCTCCAAATTCAATGGATTGCTCAGATCTACAAAATGGGATTTGATCCCAAATTTGTTGTAGATCTTGGTCAATAGACGATAGCTCCCACCGTACAAATCATTTGTAGCAATCACTTCATCGCCGCTATTTAGCATCTTAATGACTGCGTCCATAGCTGCCATGCCGCTTGCAAAACAGATTCCATCATAACCTTCCTCGAGGGCAGCTAGATTTTGCTCCAAGGTTTTACGTGTTGGATTGTGTGTACGAGCATACTCAAAACCCTTGTGCTCCCCGTTGCCGAGTTGCACGTACGTAGAGGTCTGAAATATTGGGGTCATGATCGCCCCTGTAGTTGGATCCGGCGTGATGCCGGCATGTATGGTCTTTGTTCCGAATTTCATATCGCGATATTAAGGGTGTTGGATTTCGCCAACGCTGGGATAACTAATTTCATCAGGTACTGATGGGTGCTGATTGTACTTTAATGCTCTCATCTGATCCGCTGTGAGGCTGCTGCCATCGTGACTCCAGCCCGGTGGCTTGAAGATATATTTCCATTTGACAGACCATGATTTGGACTTGCCTAGGTCCTTCCACAAATGCCGCCATTCATGAAACACTATGTTTACTGCGCCTCTGTCTTCGGGATTCTTGGTCAAGCCATATTCGATCGGTTCCAAAGGATCTTCTTCCGCAAATGTGCTAAATAAACGATCCCATATTATCAGGGTCATGCCCATGTTCTTGTCAAGATATTGGACATTGGAGCCATGATGCACCCGGTGGTGACTAGGAGTGACAAAAATGTATTCAATCCAGGCTGGCAATTTACCAATATGCTGAGTATGCACCAGCACACCGATCGTCTGCAAAAGTGAGTGGATGAAGAAAACATCCAAAGGATTGAATCCAATAAATGCCAATGGTATATAAAATACGAAGCGGTAAAGTGGTTCGAAAACTGAGGATCTGAATCCTGCTGAAATATTGTAATGTGTGGAGGAGTGATGTGTCACATGCACTGCCCAGAAAAACCGAGAATAATGGTCGAGCCTATGCAGCCAATAATACATGATATCGACCAAGATGATCAGGGAAAACCAATATAGTACGGTGCTTGTCGAGAACTGGACTGGTGCCCATTGGTAGCAAAAGTACATTGCTGCAAAAGCGATACCGCGACATAGCAGGTCGAAGGTGATATTGAGCGCCATCAGATAGACATTGGTGGCTGTCTCCTTGAAGGTATATAGCTTTGTCTTGCGCCAATGACTGATAATCAGTTCCAATCCAATGGCTGCGATATAAACCGGAGCTGCAAATGAAACTAAGATTGTCTCGCGATCCATACTAGTGGTAAAATAATTTGTGTCTCAATTAGTTTTTTCTCGAAATGGCCTTGCGAATAGCTGCCACCACATCTGAAATGCCAAGTCCGTATTTTTCCATTAGCTCAGTTGGAAGACCACTTTCGCCGAATGTATCGTCAACGGCTACGTATTCCATAGGTGCTGGATGATTTTGGACCAATATCTGTGCGATACTATCTCCCATTCCTCCGAGACGATTGTGTTCTTCACAACTGACGGCAACTCCGGTCTTTGCCACGGATTTCAAGATTGCTGCTGAATCAATAGGTTTGATTGTGTGAATATTGATCACTTCACAGCTGATTCCTTCTTGAGCAAGTTGACGGGCGGCTTCTAGTGCATTCCAAACCAGATGACCGGTTGCAAAAACACTAACATCACTACCTTCCTGCATTACGACTCCCTTGCCGATTTCAAACTTTTGATCTTCAGCGGTAAACATCGGCCATGATGGACGACCAAATCTTAGATATACTGGACCTTTATGCTTTGCGATAGCGATGGTGGCAGCTTTAGTCTGACTGTAATCACAAGGGTTGATCACTGTCATCCCAGGCAACATTTTCATCAATCCAATGTCCTCTAGTATCTGGTGTGTAGCTCCGTCCTCCCCCAATGTCAATCCGGCATGCGATGCACAGATTTTGACATTTTTGCCTGAATAGGCTACTGATTGACGTATTTGATCATACACGCGGCCAGTCGAAAAATTGGCGAATGTTCCTGTGAAAGGAATCTTCCCAACTGTGGCTAAACCTGCTGCTATACCTATCATATTAGCTTCAGCTATGCCAACTTGGATAAATCGATCTGGGAAATGCTCCTTGAACGCATCCATCTTAAGAGATCCCAACAGGTCTGCACAAAGTGCCACTGCCTCGGTATTTTCCTTCCCTACCTCGAGTAATCCATCTCCAAATCCATCACGAGTTGCTTTGTTGCCCCGGCTGGTATATTGATCTAATGACATAAAAAAAAGCTAATTTTTGAAATAATGATTGTCTGAAGCACAGGTTCTAGTAGTCACCCAAGGTCTCTGGCAATTGCTCGAGCGCAATTCTCATTTGTTCAGCATTTGGTGCGATGCCATGCCATTTGTGAGATCCCATCATGAAATCCACGCCATAGCCCATATCAGTACTCATTAGGATTACGATAGGACGTTGCTGACCGGTCTTGGATTTTGCCAATTCGAGCGTGTGCACAACCTGCTCCATATCATTGCCATTCATCAGTAGGACTTCCCATCCAAAGGCTTCCATTTTAGCGGGTAAATTGCCCAAGGACATGACATGCTCCGTTGAACCATCGATTTGCTGACCGTTCCAATCGACTGTAACTATAATATTGTCAAGACGATAGTGAGCCGCAGACATCAAAGCTTCCCATATCTGACCTTCTTCCAATTCTCCATCACCAGTCAGTACATAGACTAATCCAGGATCCTTGTCCATTCGCTTGCCCAATGCGGCGCCGATCGCTGCAGAAACTCCTTGTCCTAAGGAACCACTGGCGATACGAACACCAGGCAGATGCTCATAAGGTGTTGGGTGACCCTGCAATCTTGAATCCAATTTGCGAAAAGTTGCCAATTCTGACACCTCAAAATATCCTGAACGTGCTAATACGCTATACCATACTGGTGATATGTGACCATTAGACAAGAAGAACATGTCTTCGCCATGGCCTTCCATATTGAAGGCAGGGTCGTGCTTCATCACATGGAAGTACAATGCGGTGAAAAAATCAGCACAACCAAGCGATCCACCTGGGTGTCCGCTAGCGGCAGCATTAACTTGCCGGACTATGTCACGCCTTACTTGTGAGGCGATATTTTGCAATTGAGTGATCTCCATGGATTGTTTACTTTCTGTATGGTGCCGCAAAAATACAAAAAGGCAACCACGCGGACGTGATTGCCTTTGCTTTTTCAATAACCAGTTATGATTATTTCACGCTGTCAGACAAACCTTTACCAGGTTTGAAACGAACTACACGACGAGCTGCGATTTTGATCTCAGCACCAGATTGAGGGTTACGACCTGTACGAGCTTTTCTTTCATTTACAGAAAATGTACCGAAACCGATTAAAGTTACTTTGTCGTCTTTTGCGTTCAATCCGCCTGAGATAGCACCGAATACAGCATCAACTGCATCGCTAGCTTGAGTTTTAGTCAATTTTGCTGAATCAGCAACAGCATTGATTAGATCTCCTTTGTTCATTTTATTATGATTTTGAATGAGGAAAATGGTTTAACACGACCCAAATGTAAAGGCTCCAATACTAACAGACAAGTTTTTTTGTTGAAAACTAAGATACAGCAAGGGTTTTAAGACGTAATTAATTTGTTATGAAACAGCAAAGGATATTTTTATTCTTATGTAATTAATTGTAAGACATTGAGATACAGGTATGAATAAATAATATGTAAATTTTTTAATATTTTTGACCAAAATCGTAAAAACTTTAGGACTATTCAGTGTTTTAGCGGTCTATCCAGCCAATTTGGCGAAAAAGTATGCGTACCCCAAAATAAAATGTAGATCAGATAGTAGAAAATTATTGGGAAATGCGCTACATTTGCGTTCCGATTTAAAAATCGCAGCACAAAGCAATTCAATTCGATATGGCACACCACAAATCAGCCCTCAAGCGTATCCGTCAAAATGCAAAGCGTCGTCTGTTGTCACGTTACTACAAAAAGAGTACGAGAACAGCGATCAAAAATTTGCGCTTGATCAAAGATCGCACAGAATACGATACCTTTCTACCAAAGGTATTGAGCATGATTGATAAGTTGGCAAAGAACAATTCAATCCACAAAAACAAAGCAGGTAACTTGAAAAGCAAGCTTATGCGCCACGCGCACGAGCACCACGCTTAATCCAGGTCAGCCCAATAGGCCAATTGATTTTGGCTGCCAAAGCATACCGTATCTGAGGATATAGTATGCTTTTTTTTATGCCCTAAACTCAAATGACTATAGTTCAGGAATACAATTCCCGCATCACCTGGATATAATAGTCATTGTCGGCTGGAGTGCCAACTGATACCCTTGCACAATGTGGTAGTCCAAAAGAAGCTAATCTGCGGATCAATATCCCTCTAGTTTTTAGCTGCTCATACATTTGCTCGACAGCTGCTTCCGAGAGCAAATCTATCATCACAAAATTGCCATAAGAAGGAACATAGACAATGCCTAGATCCGTAAATAATGCATAAAAGCGTTGGATTTGCTCCTTATTGTTGGCAAGAGTTTTGCTTAGAAATTCATCGTCTTCAAGTGCTCCAATCCCTGCTACTTGGGCCAAATAATTTGGATTGAAGGTCAATTTGACCTTTGTAAGCGCTTCTATAAGGTAAGTAGCGCCAATCCCATAGCCAAGACGTATTCCTGCCAGTCCGTAAGCTTTGCTGAAGGTCCTCAACACTAGTAGATTGTCTTGGGCATATCGACTTGCATCGACGAAGTCTTCATCGCTCAGTGACTGTGCAAATTCAAAATAGGCTTCATCTACTACCACAAGTATATGATCTGGCACCTGTGGCAAGAACCTATCCAATTCCGCACGGGTAATCATAGCACCAGTGGGATTATTTGGGGAGCATAAATAAATGATCCTTGTATTAGATTTGATCGCCGCCAGGATCCCATCCAAATCGAAGCGATAACCTTGCAACATTGGTATTTCTACGCATTCAATATTGTGCATTTTGGCCATCACGGCAGTTGACACAAAGGTTGACGCCGAAGTAAGCAATGATTCGCCTTGTTGGCAAAATGCCTTAAATAAGGTGTACAAAATACCATCAGAGCCGTTACTCAGCAAAATTTGGTTGATAGGCACATTCAGTTTCTTACTGAGTTTCTCTCTCAAAGCTGATCCCGTTGGGTCCGGATACAGATGCAAATTGCCCAGGTTTGCTCGTATAGCCTCAATTGCCTTAGGTGAAGGGCCAAAATTATTCTCATTGCTGCAGAGAATGGCAGTGGATTCGCTTTCCTTTCCATCAAAAAGATCGGCCTGTGGCTTACCGGGCTTGTACGCTTTTAGTGTCTGGATATGTGACGGAATTGGAATCATAAGGACTTGTAGATTTCGGGCAAAGCTAATGATCTAAATGCTTTTTAGTCAAATGAATGCCCTTGGGGCCAACAATTAACGCAAGGTTCAACTAGGTAAAAGTGTAGGGATATCCATCCAATTGCGATAGCAAGTCATGTGGAGCGTCCAAGGCGATCGCTCGTCCATCAACTTTAGGTGATACTGGGCTGTGAACCGCCAGATATTCTCTCATCACCTGATGCAAAGTGACTCCGACCATATGAGGACTCTTGATCTTAACCATTCGACACAAAGTATCAATTGGATCCCCTTCGCGTTCACAGGCAAGAATACTATATAATTTGTCCATCACAATGGGATTGCCTTGGATTTCAATTGATTCGACCCGCTTTCCTTTTCCTTTGAACACGCTGAATTTCAATTTCATACCTTGAAATCTAACCACCCAGCCACCAAATCTCTCAGCTGGTTCGACAGCGAATACATTATTTAGCTCCTTTTCCATCCAATCCCATATCTGCTTGCCAGTAGCCTCACCTTGCTTCACCTCCGAATCAACAGGTAGCATGCTCCATAAGTAATCATTGGTGATGTCGGCCAAACCAGTCTTCGGATCGGGAATCAAAGGTGGACAAAATCGGAAGCCGTTGGATAGCACCACATCAATCGGGAATTTCCACATCAATGCATCGGTAACCAGATTGTCCATAGGGTTTTCGATCACATAGTATCTTACCAATGGCGTTTTACTTTGCCCAATCACTTTATCAAGTTGCTTACTATATGGCGCTCGAGCTTCCTCCACCAATCTGCTCATTCCCTCATCGGGCTTGTATCGCTCAGGATCCACATCAAGCAATTGGTAATTCTGATCTTTAACAACACCATTTTCAACGACAAAGTCCAATTTGGCAACAAAAGAACCAAAAGCACCAGGTTCAGTGACCTTGGCATATTTACCTTGAAGAGGTTGCCTAACCCGTTCATGCGTATCGGCTCCCAAAATATAGTCTACACCTTCAATAAATGATTGATTTGCCAGATCTATTTGCTGTGCAAGTCCCATATGAGAGAGGACAAATACCATCTGGCATTTTTCATATTCACGCAGATATTTTATGATTTTCGCAGCGTTGACTACTGGTTTTGTAAACTGGATTCCAGCACTGTAGGCAGGCGACTGACGTATTGGGGTAAGTGGATCGTTGTAGCCTATGAAACCAATCTTAAAGCCTGCAAGCGTTTTGATCCAATACGGTGGATACAGGAAATCATCAAATGACGTATCCTTATCAGCATGGAACATATTTGCGCATATTTTCTGCGCCTGATAGGCTCCTAGGTCACGCAACATTGCCTCTTTGCCATATACCACTTCCCAGTTGCCAGGAAGCACAAGATCATAGCCCATATTGTTGACCAGGGGCACGATCGCCGCTCCTTCTGACATCGCCGCTACACCTCCGCCCTGAAAACAGTCTCCACCATCGATAAGCAAAGTATTGGCAGGATTTTCTTTGCGCAAGCTATCCAACATGGTCTTTAGCACTGCAAATCCTCCCCTCTTTTTGTATACGGCACGATCTTTCTCCAAGAAGAATTCATCGTGGGTATACAATTGCGCGTGAATGTCAGCGGTATGAAGTAGTGTAAAATGCTTAGCCTTGCCTGCCCTTACGGTTGGAGATGAGCTGAGTTTTTCACCAACATTGCCTGAATTTTCAACAAATCCCGCCAATTTGGGTCCAACTAGTGAACTCAATCCTAGGGCAGCGCTTTGCTTTATGAAATTTCTTCTACTGGAGTCGCTTATAGGCAGATTAGAATGACAGCCCGAGCATTGGCAATCCTCTGATTCCTGATGTAATTGGTCTTTATGCATCATATGTTATTCTATCCGACAAGGTACATACCTGATCCTTATTGATTGTCTTTGATTATTTGAAATGGGCCAAATTTGTGTTGCATTTCGCTGAAGGCGTCAGCATAAGGGCCAAATGGATGGTCAATAGGCTTCTCCTTAATCTTCGGCCAATCTGCGCTCATATCAAAGCCTGGACGCGGTCTTGAATTGACAAATGCTGCTAGGTCCCAGACCTCCGGATCCGTAAGTTGCAAATATTCTTGATTGTCGCCGTAAGGCATATTGCTCTTGACATAGCCAGCAAATCTCGACAATCGGAATAATCCTGCACCGACATTGTACGAATGCGGTCCCCAAAGAGGCGGGTACAAGTACTCAAGACCATTTCCAGCCATTGCTCCCGCTCCATCGGCACCATGACACTTTGCGCATTCTCTCGCGAATACATCAGCGCCACTTACCGAGTCGGCAGGCCTGTCCAAATAGGCCAATTCTGTAAGCCCCGCTCCTTTGGGCTTTTCTCCTTTGGTTACGTCTTTACCAAGCCACTTGATATAGGCAAGGATGGCGTTCATCTCCCTTCCATCGACAGGGAGCGCCTGGCCATTGAGGCTGCGTTGAAAGCAGTCATTAACTCTTTTGACGACCGTCTCAGATTCACCAGATCGAGCTCTATATTTTGGATAAGTAGATTGTACGCCGGAATAATTATTTCCCCATGCTTTTGTACCTGCTTCCAAATGGCAATTTTGACAATTCATGCCATTGCTCAACTGAGCTACGGAGCCTTTTGGGCCGAGATAACTTGCCGTATGACGAATCAGTTCGCGGCCGTACATAATCAGATCTGCTTCGGGCTCTTTTGATATTCCTGTTGAATCTGGTGCTTTCCATACAGCCTTTTCCCCATTACCTAGCTTGCCATCTCCGGTGGGTTGACTGCAACCTATGGCGAAACATATCATCGTAAGAAAGGAAATTAGAATTGATCTATCCAGCGTACTTGCGTTCTTCATTCAATTACGAATTTAGCGTGATTACCTATTTCAAAACCTGCAAGACTAAGCATAGCAGTATTGTTGTAAACCTACTTTCAAAAGCTGTATTTTTCAACAAAAATTGCGAATGCGCAAGCTAAATCTCCTGATTTTCATCATATTTTTTCTGCAAATAGCAAATGCACAAGAGCCAATCCAATTTGAGTTAGGCAGAGAGCATTTTATGGTCAATGGCAAGTCATTTAAGATACTAAGCGGAGAAATGCACTATGCGAGGATCCCTAAGCCTTATTGGCGTCAAAGAATAAAGATGGCGAAGGCGATGGGGCTAAATACCATTTCGACCTATGTGTTTTGGAACTATCATGAATTGAGTCCGGGTGTATTTGATTTCAAATCAGAAAATCGAAATTTGGCCGAATTCATTACGATAGCTCAGGAAGAGGGCATGTTTGTGATTTTGCGTCCGGGACCTTATGTATGTGCGGAATGGGATTTGGGCGGTCTGCCTTGGTGGCTACTGAATATTCCTGGAATGGAATTGAGAAGCTTAAATCCTGACTATCAAAGCAAGGTCTTGGCCTATTTCAAAGCGCTACATAAGGAAGTTCACTATCTACAATGGCAATATGGAGGTCCGATCATCTTAACACAGGTCGAAAATGAATACGGATCATTTGCAGCACAAATCGGAGCAACAGCAAGGGTCGATTCTTTGCATCAAAATCTTATGGGCAACACCGCCGATCAGTTGAGAGCTGCTGGATTTGAAGGTCCATTTTTCACTGCTGACGGCAATAGTTTGACCCAATATGGAGCTATTCCTGGAATACTGCCTTGCGTAAATGGAGAGGGAAATCCACAAGCTGCCATGGATACTATCAAGAAATACAATTATGGGAAAGGTCCATTTTTTGTAGCTGAGTTGTATCCCGGTTGGCTTACACATTGGTCTGAAAAAGAGGCACATGTATCGACTGAGTCAGTTGTAAATGAAACAAAAATCTTGCTTGATGGAGGTGTCGATATCAACTTTTATATGTTTCATGGCGGAACAAATTTTGGCTGGATGAGCGGCGCAAATTACAATCACGAGATGGCTATCCAACCTGATATCACCAGCTATGACTACGACGCACCACTGACCGAATCTGGTGACCCAAGTCCGAAGTATCTTGCCATCCGTGAATTACTCAAGAGCTATCAAAATGATAATCAAGCGATTGCAGAGATTCCAATCATACCTAAGGCAATAAGAATACCGCTAATACAGCTTAGCCCTCCTGTAGCTTTGCTAAATAATTTGCCGCAAGGTATTCCTTCGGAACACCCAAGGACTATGGAAAGTCTAGGTCAGGGTTACGGTTGGATCCTCTATCGCAGCAACTTAAAAAGGGCAGGCAAAGGGTGGTTAAAAGTCAAAGGTCTAAGAGACTAT
>JBDSUZ010000331.1:0-2994 GCA_039927395.1 Saprospiraceae bacterium
GGTCAATGATTCAGTATGGATGAATGACTTAGAGGCCGACAGCACTAGTCCTGCTGGTATGGCAGCAACTGAAAATGCAGTGATTGCTCTGTAATTTTTGGCGGTAAGTTCAAAAAATTCGACCCCATTTCTCACGGAATGGGGTTTTTTATTCTAAGGCAATCACTATCTTTATTGATTGACTTGAAGGTTGATTTATCAAATGCATGGCTTCTAGCTCCTCTACTTCCCCACTTTCCCGCAAATATGGTGTTCGCACCAATTCACTCTGTATCGAGATGTTTACCCCTGAAGTAGATGACCGTCCAGTGTATCTCGCGGGCAATTTCAACGAGTGGAAGACTGATGACGAGCGTTTCAAAATGGAAAATGCCGGTAATGGATATTACTATTTTGCGTTTCCTACGGAAATGTCACTGCCCTTACCGATTGAGTATAAGTACCTCAAAGAAGGAGGTTGGTCAGAGGTAGAGCTCGATGAAGCTGGACAACTTACTACTAATCGCAAATGCCGTAAGAGCAAAGGTTGGCGAAGAGACGTGGTCAAGCACTGGCGCCATTTGTTCAAATCATACAAATCCAAGCTCAGGCCGGTAATTGAAATTATTTCCGAGCATTTTGAGATTCCTCAGCTTGATCGGACTCGTCGTGTATCTGTTCTCTTGCCACACGATTACCACCAAAGCCAAAAGTCTTACCCTGTTCTTTATCTTCAGGACGGTCAGAATCTGTTTGATGATCGGGCACCATTTGGCAATTGGAGTGTAGACAAGAAGATGTCGATGTTGGCAGAAAGAGGTATGGGTGACCTGATTGTAGTTGCTATTGATCACGGTGGCAAGGAGAGAATCAAGGAATTTTCGCCTTATCAGTCTTTCAATTTTGAAGGAGGCGATGGAGCTTTGTATGTTGAATTTATCTGTGACTCTTTGAAACCGGTTATCGACAAGACTTACCGAACACTATCCGATCAGATTAACACTGGTATTGGAGGCAGCTCGATGGGAGGCTTGATTAGCCTATATGCAGCACTATTGCGTCCACATATATTTAGCAAGTGGCTCATTTTTTCACCGTCTCTTTGGATCGCTCCCAGAATCAAGCAGGAATTGCAGGAAAAATTGCGACATGACTTGCCTCTGAGGATTTATCTATACGCTGGGGGCAAAGAAAGTCGCAGCATGCTCCCCGAAATGCGAATGCTAAAGAAGGCATTAGACCTTCAGCACCATTTCCACCCAAATATTACAAGCACATTAGAAACCGACAGCAAAGGCAAACACAACGAGCATAAATGGGGACTGGAGTTTCCTAAGGCCGTCGAATGGTTGTACTTTGGCAAGTAATAGCTGAACTATATGGATTTTACGATTATTGCAGATGTACCTGCTAACGCGCAGGCGATATTATACCCTTTCACCCCTGCACAATGGGATACTTTCACTAAGTCAAATGCTGAAGGACTAGGAGGAGTTCCCTCCGCGGCACTTCGAAATGTGTTCACCGGCGAATCAAAATCTTGTCTGAGCACATTTGATGCAAATGGAAGACAAATTCACCTGATTGGACTTGGAAGCAAAGTCGATTTTGGGCAATATCTAAAAGTATTTCGCAGCTATTTTTATCAGCGCAGACTCACTTTGCCACTACAGATTGCAATCGACTTACGACACTTAGCAGATGATATATCGACAGAGGTGGTCGAAGCGATGGCAAATGGTATACAGCTTTCATCGTACTCCATCCAACTTTACAAGACAAAGAAAGAAGGCAACAATTCGGCACAAAGTGCTGAAAAGAAAATCGTGATCGTCTCCTCAAGATTGGAGGACCATCTGCAGGAAGCGGCTGAGATTGGCAAGCAAATGGCATTGACACAGCAACGGATCTTAGACTTGGTCAACGCCCCTTCAAATAAAAAGAGCCCAACGTCCATCGGTCAATGGGCCATCGAAAGTGGCAAGCAAAATGGATTTCACGCAAGGATATTGGCGAAAAGCGATCTCGAAAAAGAGGGTTTATCGGCTTTACTTGCCGTTTCCAAAGGATCAGTGGCATCCCCAATTTTGCTTTTGATGGAATATCAAGGCGATCCAGGCACAGAAGTATATCATTATGGCCTTGTAGGAAAGGGCGTGATCTTCGATACAGGTGGAATTTCAATGAAATCCTCCACCAATATGCACTTTATGAAGAGTGACATGGGCGGTGCAGCGGCAGTGCTAGGAGCATTTGAAATGATAGCAAAGCAGAAGTTAAAAATCAATGTCGTCGCTGCAATTCCACTTACAGAAAATTCGGTCGATGGAGATTCTGTAAAACCGGGCGACGTAATTGGATCTTATCTCGGCAAATCGATCGAAGTGATTGACACAGACGCTGAAGGAAGACTGATTCTTGCTGATGGCCTTGCCTATTTGGTCAAAAATTATCAACCGAAAGTCTTGATTAATGCAGCTACTTTGACAGGCAGCATTATTCAAACGCTAGGTTATCAAGCTGCCGGAATGTTCACGGCAAATGATGCGCTCGCAAAGCAGATTTTTGAAGCTGGAATGTCTTGCGGAGAACGAGTGTGGAGACTTCCGCTTTGGGATGCCTATCAGGACGATCTACAGTCAGACATCGCTGATCTCAAGAACTATAGTGGCAAACCAATTGCAGGGGCGATTACTGCTGCCAAATTTCTTGAAGAATTCACAGATAGTCATACGTCTTGGGCACATTTGGATATTGCAGGGGTCGCATTTGCTGATTCTGAATATTCGACGATGCGCGCCGCAACAGCTTATGGAGTTAGGCTATTTTACAATTTGATCAAAGGCTGATTTATTTCCCATTCCTTAGTCAAGTCTTAATTTTCAATTAGATTTTTATTTTTTTTTTATTAATTCTGGTATTATTCCGGGCTGCTTTTTTTAAATTGGAACAAACGAAGCATCCATGTCAAAAAGCAAGGCCCCTATCGGGATTTTATGCATATCCAGTTACTTT
>JBDSUZ010000332.1:0-3799 GCA_039927395.1 Saprospiraceae bacterium
GCCACAGAGATAGAAAACGAGGACGCCGATCTTAAATGCCGGTTGACCAAGTAGTGGGCTTTTGTCGGTGCCGGCGAGCAATACTCCAAAGGTGAATGCGCCGAAAAATACAATCCAGAAGGTGGGAAAGAAGATCTTGAGAAGTAATGTAGCAGAAGAAGAGACTAGTTTCATAGCAACTTAAGTCGTTTGTTCAGAGGAATTTTCTTCTTCAAGTTCTAGGGCATCGTCGATCAGTTGTTGCGCTTTTTTGCGCTTTTCGACCCGAGCAGCTACAAATATACTGGCTTCAAACAGACTGTATAAGGGAATTTGGACGATGATCTGTGACACCACATCAGGTGGTGTGATTATACCGGCAACGATTAATATGACTACAAATGCTATCCGACGATATTGTCGAAGGAAATCGGCAGTTACAACGCCCAATTTGGCCAAAAAATAAGCGACGACAGGCATTTCAAAGACCAACCCGATCGGAATAGTAAACATCACCAGATAGTCGACATAGGACGACAAGGTAGCGGTGGTGGTGGTTCCTGCCAGTTCATATCCAGCGAGGAACGCTATGGAGAATGGCGCTATGACGAAATATCCGAAGCACACGCCGATCATGAATAGCAATGAGCAGATGAAAACTATACCCTTGGCAGCCTTTCTTTCCTTGTCGTAGAGACCTGGTGAGATAAACCTCCAGAATTCCCAAAAAATATATGGAAATGCTACGATCACCCCCATCATGAAAGACACCACCAGGTGGGTATTCATTTTTTCGCCCATGTCGCGGGTGATGATCTCAAAAGTAGGAGGGCTGAAACAGAGCGCTTCGCCCCAACTGCAAAGGATCCGATATGTAGGAAAATCGGCGTGTTTTGGTCCGAAAATGATCTTGTCAAAAACAAAATCCTTGGCCATAAAGACGATCGCGGCACCCGCCATTACTGCGAGGAAGGCGCGCAGAATATGCCAGCGCAAGGATTCCAAATGATCCATAAAGGACATTTCGCCTCGTCCTTTCGAATCCAATTTGTCCACATCTACCTGATCCAATGCCATAAATACCTACTCGATTTGTTACAAAAGTACACATTCGATGCGCAAAGGTACTACTTGATTTTCAGCGGCAACCTTGAGGCAATTAGATGTGTTTTTAGAGCAATTGTTTAATATCTATCGCACTTTTTTGCGATTATTCGGATATTACAAGCCTATAGCAAGCCCTCAGGTAGCTCAGCATCCATGACAAAAGAAGAGTTTAGAGAAATATTTGCCCACACCTTGCCTCTGGATCCTGGCATCTATCAGTTTCTCGATGAGGATGACACTATTTTATATGTCGGTAAGGCCAAGAACCTCAGAAATCGGGTGAATTCCTATTTTTCAGGCGAAAACAGCTCCTTCAAGACCCGGGTGATGATCAGGCATGCCAAGAAGCTCAATTTTACCCTGGTCGATACCGAGCAGGACGCCTTATTATTGGAAAATACGCTGATAAAGAGATTTCAGCCACGATACAATATCATGCTCAAGGACGGCAAGACCTACGCCTACCTTTGTATCAAAAATGAAAAATTCCCCAGAGTCTTTTTCACAAGAAAAGTCATTCGTGACGGATCGACTTATTTTGGGCCATACACTTCCAAATTCAGGATGAATGTGTTGCTCGAAATAATTCATCAGTTGTTTCAATTGCGCACTTGCAATCTGCCCCTGAATCCTGAATCTATCGCCAAAGGCAAATTCAAAGTTTGTCTCGAATATCATATCAAAAACTGTCAGGGCCCTTGCGAAGGATATGAATCGGAGGCAGAATATGCAGACAAGATTCAGCAAATCAAGAACATATTAAGAGGAAATTTCGCATCCGTAAAGCAATATTTGAAGGAATTAATGCAGGAATATGCCTTAAATCTTCAATTTGAATTAGCGCAGGAATTAAAGCTTAAATTGGAAATATTTGACAATTATCAGTCAAAATCAACGGTAGTAAGTGCCAGCATAAGAGATGTCGATGTGTTTTCGATTGCCTCAGATCCCAAAGAAGCATTTGTCAATTATCTCAAAATCGTCAATGGTGCCATCATTCATACATTTACGCAGGAGTACATCAAAAACCTCAATGAAGAGGAGTCCGACATTCTCGCTTTTGCCATTCTGGAAATGCGAGAGAAATTCAATAGTATCGCTGAAGAAGTGATAGCGCCAATAAAATTGAGTTTGCCGGAAGAGCAATTTGTGGTTACCATTCCCCAGATAGGCGACAAGAAGAAATTGCTCGAGCTCTCAGAGAAGAATGTGCACTATCATTTGCTCCAAAAGAGGAAAGAACAAATCAACCGAACTGGCAAGCAAACATCTGCCGAGCGAATATTGGGCACTCTGAAGGCCGATTTGCAGATGGATGCGATGCCCATTCACATCGAATGTTTTGATAATTCCAATATACAGGGCTCAAATCCTGTATCAGCTTGCGTCGTATTCAAAAATGCCAAGCCCCTAAAGTCAGAATACCGCCACTTCAATGTCAAAACAGTGGAAGGACCAAATGACTTTGCCACTATGGAAGAGGTCGTGTATCGCCGCTACAAACGCCAGCTCGAAGAAAACAAGCCCCTACCTCAGCTAATCATCATTGACGGAGGCAAAGGACAACTAAGCGCCGCAGTCAAGAGCCTCGAGGCCTTAGAAATTCAAGACAAAGTCACGATAATCGGCATCGCCAAAAGGCTCGAAGAGATATATTTTCCGGGAGATTCCCTGCCCTTATACATCAACAAGAAATCAGAATCCCTCAAATTGATCCAGCAGGCCAGGGATGAGGCACATCGATTTGGCATCACATTTCACCGCAATCAGCGCTCCAAAAAGTTTATCCAGACCCAACTAAGAGATATCCCCGGCGTGGGCGCCAAGATTGCCGATTCACTGCTCAAGCAATACAAGTCCGTCGAGATCATCCGCAATTTACCCCTCGAGGATCTCCAAACATTTTTGGGGCTAAAGAAGGGGGAGATTGTTTTTAGGTATTTCAATGCGGCGCTGAGCGCCGATGATTTGTTGATTTGTTGATTTGATGATTCGATGATTTGATGATGTGAAAAGAATCGCTTCGCTCTGGTTAGTTGCTCATTTGTGTAAAGCAAATTTGAGCATCCAACCTCAACGCAGGCCCTTCGACTCCGCTCAGGGACCGTTTTATCATCTAAAAGAGAAAGCGCGTGGAAAATCAATTTTGATTTTCCACGCGCTTTACTTAGAATATCAAATCCGGTGGCTGAGCGGAGTCGAAGCCTGTTGACTCATTGCGGCCGCTGTCATATAAGACTGACTCCGTAGGAGTCAAATGTTGGTAGCACTAGAAATGAAAATATTTCTTCGACCCCAGCGGGGTCGCATGTAGGAAATCCCGATCACGATACGAAATATCGCATTGAAAATGCGGGAGGGGCAATCCCTTGCGGTTGCCCCTGTGAAAACGAATATTCGTCTCCCAATTCTCCCACACTCCAGATTCTCCAGATTTTTTTTTGCTTCTCCTTACTTTTTTGTCCAAGCCACAAAAAAGTAACAAAAAAAGGCGTCCTCGATCCGGCTACCCGAATCTTAACGCCAATTTGATACGCTAAATCGCTACGTCTGAAAAACTCCTCCCTTCGGTCGTCAGACAGTTCCAGCCGCTTAACGCGATTTAGCGGCAAATTGGCTAATTCGACTAATGCCTGCGAGCATGGCAATTCTAAACTAAGAGTGCTGGCGGTCATCTTGCTGGGCCAAGATGGTAGCTTTGTGATCTTGAAAT
>JBDSUZ010000333.1:0-43289 GCA_039927395.1 Saprospiraceae bacterium
AGCCACTAAAGCTAAAGTCGTATTCTGCCACTTGTGGACTTGGGAAAGAAAATCTTGCAGTTCCGTTCTTGGCATATTTATCAATCCAAGGCCCCGCGGGATAGGGCAGTCCTAGTAATTTCCCAGCTTTGTCAAATGCTTCACCGGCAGCGTCATCTATCGTCTGGCCGAGTATTCTCATTTGCAAATGATCTTGAAGTAACACCAATTGAGTGTGCCCTCCTGACACCGTCAGGCATAAAAATGGAAATTTGGGCTTTGGATCGTCAATGAAATGAGCCAAAATATGCGCTTGCATATGATGTACTTCGATAAGCGGAATATTAAGACTCAAGGCTAAGCCCTTGGCGAAATTTGAGCCCACTAGAAGTGACCCAATTAGCCCTGGACCTTTGGTAAATGCTATAGCATTTAGTTGTGATAGTTCGACCTGTGATTTGATCAATGCCTGCTGGACCACAGGTATGATCTGCATCAAATGCGCCCTGGAGGCCAATTCTGGTATCACACCTCCATAAGCACTGTGATCAAGCTGAGTTGCCGTGATATTACTCAGAATCTTGCCATCGGAAATGACAGAAACAGAAGTATCATCACAGGAACTTTCAATCGCTAGAATACAGACAGCCATGACACAAAAGTACGAAAGACTTAAAGATTCAAGCTCGAGCTCTAACCTTGCTTTCAAAGAAGACATTTTCAACTAAATCTAAAATAGTACTTTTGCAATACTTTATCCCTCGAATTTATGCAGGCAGCTTTTCTGATACAGAGCGATTCTCTTCGCTGGGTTCATTTGGATCAAGCTGGCCTATCCCTCCAAACAGGAAAAATAGATTTTCCGGAATCACGATTACTTGTTGACAATATTCATGACGCAGTTGATCTATATCCTGAGTTGCGAATGCCATTTGATCAACTGCAAATTATCTGGGTTTCCCCTTATTTCAATCTAATGCCCTCTGGTCAGCGTTTCCGTGAGATGGCCATGGAGAGTGCCAATTTGCTGTTGCCTACATTTTCCAATCTACAGACCAATGATGAAGATATTCGCGAGACTGATCTTCTAAATGTGTACAAAATCGACCAATACGCTGCCAATTGGCTTTCGCAGAGATATCCCACTGCAAGACAAAGTCACTTGCTGTCGCTGCTGCTTCCCATATTTTTGAAACACCTTGATGGCAACAGAGAACCTCAGATCTATTTGCACATTCAAGAGAACCGTTTACTAGTGTTTGGATTCAAGTATGGATCGCTTCGACTTGCAGTAAGTTATCCGGTATCGTCTCCAAAGGATCTGCTGTATTTCGCATTGCTTGCGCTTAAGCAAATGGGAACAGAACAGGAGGAGACACGCCTCAACCTCACAGGAATGATTGAGGAAGCAAGTCTATATTGGAATACATTAGGCGTGTACTTTCCTGATATGCTTATTCTCAAGGATGTATTCAGTGATTTTGAGGACAAAATTCCACAAAGTCAATATGTGCACTATCACCTTGACCTCTATGCAGGTTTGATATGAGGATCATTTCTGGGAAATACAAAGGACGTCGTTTTAGCCCGCCTGCCGACAAATGGCCGACACGTCCAACAACGGATTTTGCAAAAGAAGCGCTTTTCAATATTCTAAATAACCTTTTGGATTTTGAAGAGAGTTCCGTACTTGATCTCTTTGGCGGCACAGGCAGTCATTGTTACGAATTCATTAGTAGAGGCTGCACTGACGTGACATATGTAGACCAATTGGCTCCTGCCGTTGCATTTGTTAAGAAGACCATAGAGAGCCTTGGCGAAGCCAATTCGATTCGAATTGTTCAGTCTGATGTGTTTCAGTTTATCCATAATAGTGGCGCGAGTTATGACTATATTTTCGCTGGGCCGCCGTATCCGTTGAAGAATTTGGATTCTATTCCTGACAAAATATTTGCTCATAAAATGTTGAATGAGGATGGTCTATTTATCCTCGAACACAATGCTCAGCATGATTTTTCCAATCACGAGCACTTTTCTCAAATGCGTAAATACGGAGGGACACATTTTACATTCTTTGAATAGCAAAGCCAAATATTGTATTAATGGATAAATAGGGATCAATGCTTAAAGTGGATTTTTTGTATTATTACAGCATAAGCATAATGTAACCCTCACCTGCATGGCACTAGATCTATTTAGAAAGAAATCCGTAGAGAAAGTTTTAGCTGACGTCAAGTCAGGATACAGCGATGGTGAATTAATCGATACACTGCATCGCACATTGACAGTCAGGGACCTTACATTCTTTGGAATTGCAGCTATAGTGGGAGCCGGGATTTTTTCAACGATTGGCAAGGCCAGTTTTGATGGAGGTCCTGGGATAATTTTCCTTTTTCTCTTCGTCGCTATTGCTTGTGGATTTTCGGCGCTTTGTTATGCTCAGTTCGCCTCTATCATTCCAGTTTCGGGCAGCGCTTATACTTATTCCTACGTCGCATTCGGCGAGCTTATTGCTTGGATCATAGGCTGGGATCTACTCATGGAATATGCTATTGGAAATATTGCAGTAGCAATTTCCTGGTCCGATTATTTCACCAGTTTGCTCCATGGCCTTGGTCTGCATCTTCCCGATTGGATCAGCATGGATTATTGGACGGCCAAGGATGGTGGCTCAGAGTCGGCGATTGCGGCCTGGACAAATGCTCCTAGCATCGGAAATTTCAAATTCATCTGCGATATACCTGCTTTCTCCATCGTTGTATTGATCACCTATATTACCTATCTGGGGATCAGAGAGACCAAGCGATCCGCCAACGCAATGGTAATGCTTAAGATCGCAGTTATCATCTTTGTAATCATCCTAGGAGCATTCTACATCAATCCTGCCAACTGGAATCCCTTCATACCTAATGGAGTAGGGGGCATTCTAAAAGGAACCGCTGCAGTGTTCTTTGCCTACATTGGATTTGATGCCATTTCGACAACTGCCGAAGAATGCAAAAATCCTCAACGCGATCTTCCTCGATCGATGATTTATTCATTGATCATATGCACCGTCATCTATGTCTTGGTCGCTTTAGTGCTCACCGGAATGGTAAATTATTCGAAACTGGACGTCGGTGATCCATTGTCATTCGTATTTCAAGAACTTGGTCTTCACTGGATAGCTGGGATTGTAGCTGTCTCCGCTGTTATTGCCACGGCTTCTGTTTTACTTGTATTTCAAGTTGGGCAGCCAAGGATTTGGATGGCTATGAGTAGAGATGGATTGTTGCCAAAAAAATTCTCTAAGATTCATCCAAAGTATAAAACGCCTTCCTTTTCAACTATTTTGACTGGTATTGTAGTCGCCGTTCCCTCCTTGTTTCTCAATTTACAAGAAGTAATCAGTTTGACTTCAGTGGGGACACTATTTGCTTTTGTGTTGGTTTGCGGCGGGATATTGAAGCTTCAAGTCAGTAAAAATCCTCCCAAGTCATCCTTCAAAGTGCCATATATCAACGCCAAATTCATACTTCCACTTGCAGTAATTATCGTTTGTGTATACCTGTACATGTTTCAATATGATACAATTGCAGCATACTTAAGGAACGATCCGAATGGGATTCCGTTAAGGGAAAAAGTGCCTTACTACTTTTTTGCAGTGATCGTACTAGTGATGGCAGTGTTGACTTATATCTACAATCTGTCCCTAATTCCCCTTCTCGGATTTCTTAGTTGCAGCTATCTACTCTGCGAATCGGGCACAAGTAACTGGGAGAGATTCCTGATCTGGTTGGGAATTGGTTTGATCCTCTATTTCATTTATGGTGCTAGGCACAGCAAATTGAATCCTAGCAAAGCATAATCTCCTAATATGTACAACTTCCTACTTGAGTTCCACTCAATCTTTCGCTATGTCGTCCTACTTCTTGCGATTGTTGTTATCTACCAGTCTATTATGGGTATCACTGAGAAAAAGTCATACACAGCAGGCAACGCCAAATCAGCATTGTTCTTTATGATAAGCTGGGATCTGATGTTCCTAGTGGGAATATTGCTTTATTTGGTATTTAGTCCTCTGACTGCTGCCGCAATGCAGGATTTTGGAGCAGCGATGAAAGATCCCAATTTGCGATTCTTTGCTGTGGAGCACTCCTTGATGATGCTAATATCTCTCGTACTAGTACATATTGGCAAATCCAAAATCAAGAAGGCCGCAACTGACTATAAAAAGCATCAGATTGGACTAATCTTCTTTGGCTTGGCAACGGCAATTACGCTATTTGCAATTCCTTGGAGTATGCGCGGCTATTGGCCGCAATAGGAAAGCCCTTAGGCTTCGTTCATATCCATCGAGTGGAATACATTGCTGACATCTTCGTCTTCTTCAAGTCTGTCAATCAATTTGATGACATCTTCGACTTGCTCTTCAGTTAAGACTTTGATTGTAGTTGGAATGCGCAAGAGTTCAGCTTGTGAAACGTCCATTTCCTTGTCTTCTAAGGCTTTTTGTAAGGAGCCGAAATCAGGAAAAGCACAGGTCAAAACCAATTCATCTTCCTCTTGGCGCAATTCTTCAAGTCCGGCATCGATGAGTTCGAGTTCGAGCATGTCGGCATCTAGCCCTTCTGCTTTCACCTTAAATATTCCTTTGCGATTGAAGAAGTAGTCTACACTTCCAGATACGCCCATTGAACCGCCACATTTGTTAAAGTGCATTCGGATATTGGCCACAGTCCGTGTTGGATTGTCAGTAGTTGTTTCAACGATGATCGCTATACCGTGTGGGCCATAGCCCTCATATACCATTTCGGTGAAATTCTCTGAGTCTTTGGCCGAAGCTTTCTTTACTGCATTCTCGACAGTAGTTTTGGGCATATTGGCAGCCTTGGCATTCTGAAATGCCATCCGCAAACGAGGATTAGACTTTGGATCAGTTCCCCCTTCTTTAACCGCAATATTTATTTCGCGACCGATCTTGGTAAAGGTTTTAGCCATGTTGGCCCACCTTTTCATTTTCGTGGCTTTGCGGTATTCAAATGCTCTCCCCATGATATGTCAGTGTATTAAATAGGGCCTTTAATCGATAGCTGCCCAATCAGAGTGCAAAAGTATTAAATTTGCAGGTCAATCTGCCAAACGGTTCCTATGGATATTATTTTTTTGCTTAAATCTAGTGTTGTAAAATCTCTTGATGTTTTGTTCGGAACACAGTTCCATGCCGATGACATTTCGATTCAACCGACACGAAAGGAGTTTACAGGCGATTTTACTGTTGTGATCTTTCCCTTAGCTAAGAAGCTGGGCAAGAGCCCAATGGAGATTGGAAATGCTCTAGGCGAATATTTGACCAAGGACGATCCAATCATCAACGGCTTTCAGATGGTGCAAGGTTTCCTCAATCTAAGTCTTGAAGATTCTGTTTGGGTTGATTTTCTCGATTATTTTGCCAAAACCAAGTCCTTCGGACACCAAGATCCAGATGGAGAGACAGTTTTAGTAGAGTTTGCCTCTCCCAATACAAATAAGCCTCTCCATTTAGGTCATATCAGAAATATCCTCTTGGGCTGGTCATCAGCGATGATATTAGAAGCATCAGGTAAGACTGTCAAACGAATTCAAATCGTCAACGATCGTGGAATAGCAATTTGCAAGTCCATGCTGGCTTGGTCAAAATTTGCCGCAGGGGCGAGTCCAGAATCAACATCAACTAAGGCTGATCATTTTGTAGGCGATTACTACGTCCTATTTGAACAAGAGTTTCAAAAGGAGTATTCGACTTGGAAAAGCAGTCCAGAAGGGCAGCAAATACATTCCCAACAGAAAAAAGCCGATCAAACTGAGGATGCATTTTTTGCAGCTTACAAGAATACCTATTTCAATGAGTATAGTGTACTTGGAAGAGAAGCACGTGAACTATTGCTTGATTGGGAAAATGGCGAAGCAAATGCCCGTGCATTATGGAATAAAATGAATGGATGGGTCTATCAAGGATTTGAACAAACTTACAAAGACCTGGGAGTCACATTTGACAAGCTATACTATGAATCCAACACCTACTTGTTGGGAAAGGAAATTATAGAAGACGGACTTAAGAAAGGTGTATTCTACAAGAAAGACGATGGTTCAGTTTGGATCGATCTGACAGATGTCGGACTAGATCATAAACTTGTCTTGAGAAAAGACGGCACATCAGTGTATATCACCCAAGATATTGGTACCGCGCGCATCCGCTATCAGGAATACCAAGCCAAGCAAATGGTGTACGTCGTCGCTGATGAGCAGAATTACCATTTTCAGGTGCTTTTTGCCATCATGAAAAAGCTGCAAGAGCCTTATGCCAATGGTCTACATCACTTGTCGTACGGTATGGTTGACCTGCCTACCGGTAAAATGAAATCAAGGGAAGGTACTGTAGTTGATGCAGATGATCTGATGGCAGAAGTGATAGAGGAGGCCAAAGTAATCTCTGAAGAACGAAGCGATCTCAATGCTATGCCTACCGCAGAAAGAGATGAAATTATCCGTAAGATTGGGATGGCTGCACTAAAATTTCATTTGATAAAGGTAAATCCG
Organism: Saprospiraceae bacterium; assembly: GCA_039927395.1. Taxonomy (GTDB): domain Bacteria; phylum Bacteroidota; class Bacteroidia; order Chitinophagales; family Saprospiraceae; genus JBDSUZ01. The sequence goes on from JBDSUZ010000333.1 coordinate 6,538, forward strand.
GGCAAACGAATGACCTTCGATCCTAAGGAATCAGTGGATATGCAGGGACAGACTGGACCTTATATTCAGAACGCCTATGTGAGGATTCAATCGATCTTACGCAAAGCGATTGATCTACCTAGTATTGCATCAGAAGGCGCCATTGAACTCAACGAACTTGAGAAAGAACTATTGAGCTTGGTGCATCAATATCCGGGCTTAATTGTGGAAGCAGCTAATCAGCTAGATCCAAGTCTCATCGCCAATTTCAACTATGCACTTGCCAAAAGCTTTCATCGTTATTACCACGACCACAGTATCTTGCAAGCCGAAGGAGCAACTCGAACAATGCGTCTACTCTTGATCGCAGGACTAGCCAATGTGATGAGAGATGGAATGAATTTGCTAGGAATCGAAATGCCTGAGAGAATGTAGACTGATTTGCCTATTGAATATCAAATAGTTAAACACATTTCAATAAGTGATTGTTTAACACTGAATTGAATAAAAAACGAGAATGACGGAGCACAGCAAAATAGAGAGTAACGAGGAGAGTTTGAATTTCATCGAAGAAATTGTACAAACAGATCAGGAAAACAACAAACATGGTGGACGTGTTTTGACACGTTTCCCGCCTGAGCCCAATGGCTATCTTCATATAGGGCACGCTAAGTCCATTTGTCTAAATTTCGGCTTAGCTCAGAAATTTGGAGGACAAACCAACTTGCGATTTGATGATACAAATCCGGTCACAGAAGATACCGAATACGTCGATTCTATTCGTGAGGATGTGCGTTGGCTTGGTTTTGAATGGATCAATGAATTCTACGCTTCCGATTACTTTGATGACCTCTATCAATGGGCTGAGGCTCTAATCCAAAAGGGCCTAGCTTACGTTGAAAATGCTAGCGCCGAAGAGATTGCTTCAATGAAGGGTACACCGACTTCGGTTGGAACCAATAGCGCAGCAAGATCTAGAAGCATTGAAGAAAATGCTAGGCTTTTTAGGGAAATGAAAGAGGGCCTGCATGATGAGGGAAGTATGGTACTAAGGGCAAAGGTCGATATGGCTTCGCCAAATATGTTGATGCGCGATCCAGTGATCTATCGTATCAAAAAGGCCCATCATCACCGTACTGGCGACAAATGGTGCATTTATCCAATGTATGATTTTGCACATGGATTGTCAGATTCTAAAGAAGGGATCACACATTCTATCTGTACTTTGGAATTTGAGAATCACCGTCCTTTATATGATTGGTTTCTCGAAGAACTTGATGTGTTTCGAAGCAGACAAATCGAATTTGCGCGACTTAACCTCAGCTATACCATCATGAGTAAGCGCAAGTTGCTTGAGTTGATAACCGGCAATCATGTCTCAGGTTGGGACGATCCACGCATGCCTACCATTTCGGGCCTTCGTAGAAGAGGCTATACTGCAGAGTCGATAAGAAATTTTGCTACCCGAATCGGCATAGCTAAAAGAGAAAACCTAATAGATGTCGGCTTGCTTGAATTTAGCATCCGCGAAGATCTCAATCACAAAGCCGAGCGCGCAATGGCTGTGCTTGATCCCGTCAAGCTGATTATCACCAATTATCCGGCAGGGCAGGAGGAAGTACTCGAATGCCAGATCAACCCCGAACAACCGGAATTGGGCAATCGCCAGGTGCATTTCGGTCCTGAAATATTTATCGAACGCGAAGATTTCATGTTGGACCCTCCCAAGAAATTCTTCAGACTTGGCCCCGGTCTGATCGTACGCCTGAAGAATGCATATATCATCCAATGTGATGACTATAGTACAGACGAAAATGGGAAGATCACTGAAATCAGATGTTCATATTTTCCCAATAGCAAGAGTGGGCATGATGAGAGTGGAATCAATGTCAAAGGAACCTTGCATTGGGTTTCAGCTACTCGTGCTGTCAAGGCTGAAGTGAGACTTTACGACAGATTGTTTACAGACGAGAATCCAGCTGCTAATAAGGACCAAAATTTCACCGAATTAATCAATCCAGATTCACTTGAAATCGTAGAAGACGTGTTGATCGAACCATATTTATCAGAAGGAAAATCAGGTCAGACTTTTCAATTCCTTCGCAAAGGTTACTTTTGTGTGGATCCTGACTCAACTGATGACAAAATGGTTTTCAATAGGACGGTCACTTTGAAAGATCATTGGGCTAAAATGGCTACAAAATAGAGTCCGCTTAAGATGCAAGAAAATCGCATAATTCTTGAAACTGATAGATTCAACTGGGTGATTTCCCGGCTCTGCCATCAATTGATAGAGGATTACGGCAATTTTGAAAATACCTGCTTAATAGGAATCCAACCGCGTGGCACCTTGTTTTCAGATAGAATTGTGCAGGCGCTCAATCAGATACTTCCAATTCAAAATTTCGCCTACGGCAAATTAGATATCACTTTTTACAGGGACGATTTCAGAATGCGTGACAAGCCTCTTAAGGCCAATGTGACAGAAATGGATTTCCTTGTCGATCATAAGAGAGTAATCCTAATCGACGATGTGCTCTATACTGGACGAACAATTAGTGCTGCTTTGGCAGCATTAGCTAATTACGGACGTCCAGATTCCGTTCGCCTATTAGCTTTAGTAGATCGCCGATTCAACCGTCATTTGCCGATACGCTGCGATTATAAGGGCATCACCGTAGATTCACTTGATGAGGCTTATGTCAAGGTCGAATGGGCCTCTGAACAAGGACAAGATCGCATCCTGATATATCCCGAAAAAACCGATTGACCAACTATTTATGGCAGCAACCGAACTCTCAAGCAAACACCTGATCGGGATAAAATATATTAACCCCTCAGATATTGCTTTAATTTTTGAAACTGCAGACGAATTTAAAGAAGTCATAAATAGACCTATCAAGAAGGTTCCATCGCTGAGAGATATTACGGTTGCCAATCTGTTTTTTGAAAATTCAACTCGTACACGAATTTCCTTTGAACTAGCAGAGAAAAGACTCTCGGCTGATATTATCAATTTTTCCGCCAGCTCATCATCTGTCAGCAAGGGTGAAACACTGCTCGATACTGTCAATAATATCCTGTCGATGAAAGTCGACATGATCGTGATGCGACACCCTGCTCCAGGAGCTCCGGTCTTCTTACAACATCATATCAAGGCCAATATCATCAACGCTGGCGATGGCACCCACGAACACCCAACACAGGGCCTACTCGATGCCTATTCGATGCGAGAAAAACTTGGAGATCTGGCAGGTAAGAAAGTTTGTATTTTCGGCGATATCACTCACTCAAGGGTTGCACTTAGTAATATCTTCTGCCTCCAAAAATTAGGGGCTCAGGTCAAAGTCTGTGGGCCACCAACCTTAATTCCAAAACATATCCATCAGCTAGGCGTTGGCGTAGAGCATGATGTTCGCAAAGCCTTGGAATGGGCTGATGTAGCAAATATTCTGCGTATTCAAATGGAGCGTCAGGAAACTCAGTTTTTTCCTTCAATACGTGAATACACGCGATTTTATGGCATCAACCGCAAACTGCTTGATAGCCTCGATAGCCCTGTCGTGATCATGCACCCTGGCCCAATCAATCGGGGAGTCGAAATCTCAAGCGATGTAGCCGATTCTGATCAAAGCATAATTCTCCAGCAGGTCGAAAACGGTGTTGCCATCCGGATGGCAGTGCTCTATTTACTAGCTAGCCGTCGTTAAATTCGATTTGAACTAAAGAAATGCTTTCAAGTATTTTCTTAAATATTTGATTTTATACGGTTTGTGTCTAATGATTTTCATATTTTTAGTAGGTTTTGAAAGCTAACTTATGTCTGGATACCTCAAAATTTGTCTTTATCTGCTGGTTAATTGTCTTCCTTTACTTGGGATAACGCAGAACTGTAGTAGCAGTTTCGAAGATAATAGAGTGATATCAGGTGTGCATTATTTGCGTACCACCAACCAGGTGATGGTGATCAGAGGTGAGTTTACATACAGTATACAATTTCAACATAACGAGAAAGGTATTAGGGTAAGGGTATCCTCCGCAGGTGCAGAATCGCTCAATCAAGACGACGAGATCGTATTCCTCGACAATAATCTTGTTCGTAATAGCTTTCGATTTAATGAATTGGGGGAAGTCAACCGCACACAAAGCCTTCCGGTTTATGTCAATTATTTCCAATGTGGAATTGAAACCATTGAATGGCTAGCCAAAAACCCATTGTTGGCCATCTATATCAAGAATAATGTACAATTGGAGATGCGCAAGTTTACACTCTTGCCCAATCGCCAAACCGAAATACTTAATCTGACAAATTGTTTCTACCAGACATTGGATAAATCAATGATGGTCAATACGCAGAACGCGCCCATCACAACCAAGTCTACCAAAGAACCAGTCAAAATCAATAGCACAACTAAGAGCACTGGTGCAAAAGCGAATAGTACTCCGTCCGAAGGAATGGGTGGAGATGTTGAAAGTAGACAGCTACAAGCAAGTCTGGAAGAGACAAAAAGGAAATTGAGGGCTGAAATCGAAGCGGAGATACAGAAATCAGATGCTATCAAAAGAAAATTACTGCAAGATGTAACTGGCGCGCAAGAGATAGCTTCTAAACGAATCGCTGACTATGCTGATGAAGTATTGGGTGAACGCAGGAAATCACAAGATCAAATAGATAAAATCAGGCTTAGTGAGGCTAATAATATATCCGCCAGTGGACAAAAAGCGGATTCGATACGAATGGAGATAGCCAATAAGGTAGAAATGGCACGCCTAAATGGGGCCAAAGAAATCGAAAAGGCTAAAATGGAGGCGGCTGAGCAAGTCCTAAAGATTAGAAAAGAGGCCGCCGCTGAAATCACAAGAATAAAAGAAGCTCTGGAGCAATCCAAAATTGAATACGCCGATGAAGTGTCAGGAATAAAGGAATTGTCAAGGTCAGAAATTGATAATGCTAGAAAAGTTGCCGCAGATAATATCGATCAAGCTCGCAAAACTGCTACTTCTGAAAAAACTAAAACCGCCGAAGATGTAATCGAATCCCGAAAAAGCGCTTCGGATCAAATATTGAAAGTAAGAGAAGATGAAGCTGCTGAAGTAGCCAAGACAAGAGAAAAAGGCATCAACGAGCGCGAAAAGATCTCGATGGATTTAGCTGAATCCAAAAGAAGAGGCAAAGAGGAAATGGTTTCAATCATGGAAAAGCAAGCAGGCGAAATCAGCAACTTGCGTGAAAACTTTGAAACGCAAAAGGAAAAACTACTGCTAGATCTAGTAGAGGTAAACAAGCGAAGCGCTTTGGCTCGCGCAAGTTTGGATGAAGCACTTCAAAATGAAAGGAAACTCAATCAACAAAAACGAGATTCGCTCAATGCTGCCGCAAAAAAAGAATTGGCTGACCAAATCAAAAAACTTGAAGAAGAAAAACTCAAGATCAAAGCTGAAATAGAAAAGAGTAATAAAGCCGCAGAAGCGGAAAAAGCCAAGAATGCAACAGAAATATTGGCCTCCCGTGAAAAGTCAGAGCAAGAGAAGGTCAAGATTGCCAAAGATCTTGAGCAAAAAATGGCTGCTGGAAAACTCAAGGAGCAAGAACTTCAAAAGCAGCTGTTGAAAGATATAGCGACTGCTAAATCACGCGCGGACGAAGAACTGTCGAGGATCAAGGCTGAAAACCTAAAAGCTATTGAAGCCTCCAAGATTCAGGCACAAAAGGCTCAAGACAATTATCTAGCTGATCTGGACAAAGCCAAAAAAGCTTACAACACCCAACAGACGAGGATTGATAGTCAGAAAGTTGCAGAGACAAATGCAATAACAGATGCGCCAGCAACACCAAGTACGACTCCAACGGGAAGCATACGCGATGCACGAAGGCTAGAGATTGAAGCAATTGCCAAAGTGCGAACAGACGCAGCCAAGGCTCGTGAAACTGCCGAAATTGAATTGGCAAATGAAAAGAAGAGAATAGCTGAGAGCCTGATAAGGGTTAGAAGCGAGGAAGGGGCTTTAACTCAAGCCGAAAGAGAAAAAGCTGCCGACGAGAGAAAATCAATAGCAGAGCAAGTTCTCAAATTTAAAGAGAACAGTCAACAGGAACTTCGCAAAAGTGAAGAAAAGCAGGCTGTGGAGATTCGCAAAATGCGTCTTGAGCTGGACAGCTTCAAACTGGAGTATTCAAATCAGTTAATCAAGGCAAGAGAAGCAGCAGCCCAAAAGATAGCCAGTACGATGCAACAATCCTTGGTTGAAATAGAGCAGATGCAAGATCAAGTCAATGCAACCATTCAGGAAGCACAGGAAAAGGCCGGAAAACGCAAAACTGAGCTATTGATCGAAGTAGCGCAGAGCGAACAAAATGCAAATTCTCGCATCGATAGTATGCAGAAGCTTGCTGACAGTAGAGTGCTTGCTATCAAGAAGGATGAAGTATCCAAGACTAATCAAGTTCAATCAGATTACCAACAGACCAGAAAACAAATCGCTGACGAAACGATAGCGGCAAAAAAGGCAGCTTCAGAAGAAGTGTATTTGACTCGTAAGCAGGCCACTGCCGAGATTACTAAAAGCAAAGAAGAGTCGAGCTTAACTCAAAAACAAATCAGACTCCAGACTGTCAAGGAAGAGGAGACTCTTAAGGCTCTGCAGGACAAGATCAAGGAACTAGAAGAAAAGGCAAAACAGCTGGAGCAAAAAGCAGGTACTAAGAAGCTCTAGTCCTTGATTCCGATTTTAATGATCCCCTTAGATTCCAATCGAAATCTCTTTTAATTGACCAGGTTTAACTGCATGGCTTCAAATTGTCAAAGAGAATATTGGTATATTTTTAAGCAGGCACTTCACTTTTTCTTATTCAACTAAACAACTAAGCATATTTTCAAACTCCTTCTACCCCTCTTTGGCCCCTTTATCATACCCATACGGACAATGCCTGCAACCACTCTTGCAGCAATAGCTTCTAGCCAATAAATATTTAGCTGTAAACACAAAAAGATCTCCCTCCCAGTAATAATGCTCTCCTTCGATCAGAGGATTAGGCAGAGATTCGGCTTGAGAAGCCTCTTTTAGTTCTTCGTCGCCCTTTCCAGAGCCGGCTTTCTTCTTTGAATCCATGCGTAAGTACCAAATAGAATCAGGGTGAAACATAGGTCACCGACCAATGTATTCCAAAGGAAGGGGATGCCAGCCACATAGCATGCAGTTAAGCCGGAAAGATTGCGCGGGTACAAGGTATTAATGACTGAAGCCCAGGTACCAAAATTTGACACGACAAAAAACATCAAGGATGCAGCAATACTTGACGCTACGACTTTTGGCCATTTTACCTTTTGTAGACTGAATGAACCCATTACAATTATCAAAAGAAATCCTGTATAAACCCAAGAATCTCCAAAAATGCTGAATGTGCCTATTTCCTTGCTAGAATACATGTTATAGATCGTATTGTCAAGAAGTAGGTCACTAATCCATAAGGCAATAAATGGTATCAACACCGCTGTCCATTTTGGTCGCAAATAAGCAGCACCAAACAATGCTATGGCTGATATAGGAGAGAAATTATTAGGATGTGGCAATAGCCTTGATAAGGCAGCGACAAAAATCATCAAAATGATTAATTTCACTGAACTTCTTACCTCATTCTTTTCCATGGATTCAATATTTGTCGCAAATTAGGGATTTATGAGCAAAAAGAATAATCCGTTCTATTTTACAATTCCAAATGATTCGTATATCTATTTGACAATCACTCGGTTAAGATGAATTCCTACCCAAATTTAATGCAGCCGATGGATCTGGGCTTTATCGTTCTACGCAATCGTGTGTTAATGGGGTCCATGCACACCGGCCTAGAGGAAGCACCAGACGGATTTCGACGGCTCGCGGCATTTTACAAATTAAGAGCGGAGGGTGAAGCAGGTCTGATAGTAACTGGTGGGTTTTCACCAAATCGTGCTGGTAGATTGACACCTTTTGGAGCCAAATTGACTACCAATCACGAAGCAGCAAAGCACCAATTGATCACCGATGCTGTGCATGAAGCAGGTGGCCATATTTGTTTGCAACTTTTGCATGCTGGACGATATGGCGTACATCCATTTATAGTGGCGCCTTCAGCCTTGAAAGCGCCCATAGTGCCATTTAAGCCTTGGGAAATTACAGAATCTGGCATTCTTAAGACAATAGACTCCTTTGCTTGCGCAGCTTCATTGGCTCAAAAAGCCGGTTACGATGGCTTAGAAATAATGGGCTCAGAAGGATATTTCCTTAATCAATTTTCAGTTCCTAAGACCAATAAGCGTCAGGACCAGTGGGGAGGTCCTATCGAAAATAGGATCAGACTGCCTTTGGCGATAGTCAATAAGATCAGAGAATCGTGTGGAAAGTCATTCCTCATCATTTATAGGCTCTCGCTTATCGATTTAGTGGAGAATGGCAATAGCTGGGAAGAAATTGTATTGTTTGCAAAAGCCTTGGAACAAGCTGGAGTAAATCTGATCAATACCGGAATCGGCTGGCATGAATCAAGAATGCCTACAATCGCTACCATGGTTCCCCGAGGAGCATTTACCTGGGTGACACACAAGCTGAAACAAGAAATCGCTTTACCACTGATCACAACAAATAGAATCAATAGTCCACAGCAGGCGGAAGAAATATTGGCTGCAGGTCATGCCGATATGATCTCAATGGCCAGACCATTTCTCGCCGATCCAGATATTATCATCAAGGCCAAAAAGGGTCTTGAAAATGAGATAAACACTTGTATTGCTTGCAATCAAGCTTGCCTTGACCACATTTTCAAACACCAAACAGCCTCCTGTTTGGTCAATCCTGCAGCTTGCAAAGAAACTGAATTTGAACTCGTTCCCACAACTGTTGTCAAGAAAATTGCGGTCATCGGTGCAGGTGCAGCTGGTCTATCATTTGCAATTACAGCTGCCCAACGAGGTCATGTTGTGACTCTCTACGAAAAAAGTGCTGAAATAGGAGGTCAACTTAATTTGGCAAAGAAAGTACCCGGAAAAGCTGAATTCTACGAGACATTACGATACTACAACACCATGATCACTAAGTGGAAGGTCAATCTACTCCTCAACACGGCCTTTTCTTTAGATATGTTGGCTGACCACGATGAAGTGGTCTTGTCCTCAGGCGTCATACCTAGACCAAGTGGCATATCAGGAGAACAATCTAGTAAAACAATCAGCTATCAGGAGCTTTTGTCAGGCGCTAGGAGGGCGGGCAAAAATGTCGCAATCGTTGGAGCGGGAGGAATTGGTTTTGACGTGGCTACTTATCTATTGGGAGATGGAGCTGACACTATCGCAGGGTATCAAAAGGAATGGGGCATCGATACAAGTTTTGCAAAACCAGGCGCATTGAAGCCTAGAGAATTGACCCCAGATGACTCGCAGATCTATTTGATGCAGAGAAAGAGTGGCAAACCAGGTGCAGGACTTGGCAAAACTACTGGCTGGGCCCATCGGGCCCATCTCCAAAACCATAAGGTGACAATGTGGAGCAATGTAGAGTATAAGGAAATCACAGGCGACTCTTTTAGGATTGAACATGAGGGTGAGGCCAAAAATCTTGACGTTGATTCAGTGATAATTTGCGCTGGACAATTGCCACAATTGGAGCTACTTCCAGGCTTAGAACAAAGCGGGAAACCATTTCATGTGATTGGTGGCGCAAAAGGAGCTCATGAACTGGATGCCGAGAGGGCAATTCAAGAAGGATATATGTTAGCTTTGATCATATAAATCTAAAGAGGACCGGAATGATTCAAAGGAGAATTCAAATGCAGCCGACAATTCGGCTAAGTTTCTTGATTTTTGCGCTCAGTTTGCCGTGCAGCATCTTTGCACAGTATTGGCAACAAAAAGTGGCCTACAAGATTGATGTATCACTCAATACTGAAAATCACCAGATCAAGGGAAATGAACAATTGATCTACGAAAATCACTCTCCCGATATTATTACACGCCTATTCTTTCATTTGTACTTCAATGCATTTCAACCTGGAAGTGACATGGATCTCAGATCCATTTGGCTCCCCGACCCCGATGGCCGAATTGGCAAGAGAATCACAACATTGCCGCCATCTGATCAGGGATTTTTGAAGGTTTCTAAGCTATCTATATCTGGTAAAGAGCTAATAATCAAAGAACAAGGAACAATACTAGAAGTAACACTTCAAGAACCGATCTTGCCAGGGTCTGCAACTACTTTAGACATCCAATTTGAGGGGCAGGTGCCACAACAGATCCGCCGCTCTGGGCGCAATAACAAGGAAGGCATTGCGTATTCGATGGCACAATGGTACCCAAAACTCTGTCAATATGACCAGGACGGTTGGCATCCAAATCCCTATATCGCACGAGAATTCTATGGCATTTGGGGCAATTATGAAGTAAACATCACCTTAGATAAGAAAATGGTTGTAGCTGCAACTGGTGTTTTGCAAAATCCCGCGGAAATCTCTACAACACCGCCGATTGAGGTCAAGAAGAAATCCAAGAAAGCGGTAAAGATGCCGGAACAAACTTGGCGCTTCAAAGCTGGCAATGTTCATGATTTCGTTTGGACCGCTGACGCGGATTACAAAGTTATCGAACGCATGAGTGCAGATGGCATTCTTTTGAAATTTTACTATCAACCCGGACCAAATACCGACAGCTCCTGGCGTGCATTGCCTCCGATCATGGACAAGGCCCTGAGCTTCGTCAATAAGAGTTACGGCAAATATCCATGGCCGCAGTATTCATTTATTCAAGGGGGAGATGGCGGCATGGAATATCCAATGGCGACGCTCATCACTGGCGAACGCAATATCGGTAGCCTCGTTGGAGTCTCGGTTCACGAGTTTATTCACAGTTGGTTTCAAGGAGCGCTTGCATCCGATGAAGCTCAGTATCCTTGGATGGATGAAGGATTTACCAGCTACGCTGAAAGCGAAACTATGCAGTATCTCAAGAAGTCTGGACTTGTGTCTGAACCAGCGCCGAGTGACCCACAGCTTCAAAGCAATCTCAGGATGATTCGTTACCTCGATTCCCCTAAGAATGAAAACATGGCCATCAATGCCGACCATTTCAATACCAATGAGGCATATGGGGTAGACGCTTATGTCAAGGGTTCTGTATTTCTCAATCAGCTTAACTACATCGTAGGCAAGGAAACATTTGACAAGGCGATGCTTGACTATTTCAATACTTGGAAATTTAAGCATCCCGCGGGAAAGGATGTGATACGAGTATTTGAGAAAAATGCCAACATGGAGCTCGATTGGTTCTATACTTACTTTGTACACACGACTAAGAAGATAGATTACTCCATTGACAGCGTCAATGGCAGCGACAAGACTCATATTTACCTTTCCCGCAAAGGGGATTTTCCAATGCCTGTAGATATTGCCGTGACTCGGACCGATGGATCAGTGACCAATTATACTATTCCCTTAGATATCATGTGGGGCGTCAAGAAAGTCGACAATGGCAAACAAATGCTTCAATTGCCAGCTTGGCATTGGGTAAATATGCAATACAAAATGGATCTAGATATCAATCCGGCCTTGATTAAGTCTATAAGCATAGATCCGAGTAAACGGATTTTGGATGTACAATCGACAAATCAAAATTGGGAGGTCAAACCTTGATGAAACGCGATTCTATACAAGAAAATATACTTGAGGTAAAGGATTTGCAGATATCATTTCAGCAAAAAGGCCGAGTCAATACTGCAGTGGATGGCATTTCATTTTCATTGAGGAAAGGCGAATTGCTTTGCCTCGTTGGCGAATCGGGTTCAGGCAAGTCAGTTACTGCCCTATCTATCCTCAAACTCTTAGAATCACCTCCAGCAATCATTGGTTCCGGGGAGATTTTCTTTGACAATGGCCAAATGCCTAGACAGGACCTATTAAAGATTTCTGAGTCTGAAATTAGAAAAATCCGCGGTCGACATATCGCCATGATCTTCCAAGATCCGATGAGCGCATTGAATCCCGTCATGACCTGTGGATATCAAGTATGCGAAGGCATGCGTCTGCATCTCAAATATTCTGCAGCGCAAGCTAAAGTGCGAGCACTTGAACTATTTGAACAAGTTCAATTGCCTGACCCACAACGGATGTTTAGGTCATATCCTCACCAACTGTCAGGCGGTCAACTGCAACGTATCATGATCGCCATGGCTCTCGCTTGCGAGCCTGAAATACTGATAGCTGATGAACCGACAACGGCACTAGATGTGACGGTGCAGAAGACAATACTCGAATTAATCCGATCGCTCAAGGTCAGCAGAGATCTGAGTATACTATTTATCACGCATGATCTGGGAGTAGTAAGAAGAATTGCCGACAGAATTGCAGTCATGTACAAAGGCAAAATACTGGAAACTAATGATGCCGCCAAAGTGCTAAATGATCCTCAGCATATATACACTAAGGCCTTGATTCAATGCGCACCAGATCTTCATCAGAAACTGCTGAGGTTGCCAGTTGTGCAGGACTTCGTTCATATCCATCAGAATGTCAATGCCAACGGCTTTGTGTTCGAATCAAATGCAATGCCTGAGGGAATTCCGAGAATAGCCATCACTGACCAACAATGGACGCAAAGAAAAGCACAGATTGACAATGCTGAACCATTGCTTGAAGTAAGAAATCTGAGTGTCCAATATCCCTTACAGAAAAACTGGATTGGTCAACCAAAAGCATATCTCAAAGCGCTCAATGATGTAAGTTTTGATGTAAGAAGAGGGGAGACCCTTGGCATAGTCGGCGAATCGGGCAGCGGCAAATCTACTTTGGGCAGGACGATATTGCGTTTGCAAAAAGCAAGTGCCGGAAAGATCACATACTCTGGTCAGGAAATCCTCTTACTTAATCACCAAGACTTTAAGCCCTATCGCAAAAAGATTCAGCTGATCTTCCAAAATCCATTTGCATCGCTCAATCCTCGCATGACTATAGGCGATGCAATAGTTGAGCCAATGACGGTGCATGGTCTACAGCATAATGCCAAAGACCGCAAAAACAAAGCAATTTCGCTATTGGAAGTTATCGGAATGAGTGGCGACATGTTCTACAGATATCCCCACGAATTTTCAGGAGGACAACGTCAACGAATTGCGATTGCCCGCGCCTTGGCAGTCGAACCTGAATTTATCGTTTGTGATGAAGCTGTCTCAGCATTAGACGTCAGTGTTCAGGCGCAAGTGCTCAATCTACTCGCCGATCTTCGAGATCAATTTCACCTTACTTACCTATTTATCACACACGATATGTCAGTTGTAAGGTACATCTGTGACCGAGTTTTGGTTCTCAATCAGGGAAATACCGAGGAATTGGGATGGGTTGATGAAGTCATTGAACGCCCTAAGGCTCTTTATACCAGATTACTGATTGATTCTGTGCCACTTAATGTTAAATATTTGTGAAAATGACGTATTTCGTCGAATACATTTGGAGGCTCTCTATTAAGCTAGTATTTTTGTATTTGTCAGAAAATATCTACTCATATGATTAAGAAATGGAATAGGTCGATTGCTTTCTTTGCACTACTTGTTGCCAGTGTCTTGATCCTGACTTTAGTCAATATCAATGCTTCCGATAAATTTGTTTGCAAAGAGAATTGTGAAGTTAAACTTGATGAAGAAAAGACTGCCGTAATGCCCGAGTTTTACGTTCTCAAAGTCGTTCTAGATAAGATCAAAGGCCTTTTTGAAGCAACTGCGAGGATCTAAGATCTACGCCGGATTCCAACCGTTCAAAAATTCTTCCACTTTCATTTTCCTCTTTCCTTCCGCCTGTAGTACAGTTGGCATAAGCGCGCCATCGACTGCATAGATCTTCAAAGTCTTTTTGTCGGATTTGTGCATAGAGCCTATTTCATACTGATGCGGCAGTAGCTCATATCTACTCTCAAATATTTTATACGTGAGGGCATTATGTTCAAACCAAGCTCCAGGAACTGGGCTCAATCCACGTATTAAGTTGTGTATATCTAATGCACTTTGATTAAAATCAATTTTGCCTGTGTCTGTGTCCAATTTTGGAGCACTACTAGCTTGTAAATCATCTTGTTCCATTGGATTTATCGAGCCCTTTTGCATTAGATCAAGAGTCTCAACTAACAATTCCGATCCCAGCACTTTCATTTTGTCGTACAAGGAACCAAAATCATCCTGAGGATCAATAGGAATGGCCTTCTGAGCTAGAATGCCACCTGTGTCGATCTCTTTTGAAATGAGAAAGGACGTAACTCCTGTTTCAATTTCACCTCTAATAATAGCCCAATTGATTGGAGCAGCTCCTCGATATTTTGGCAATAATGAGCCATGAACGTTGATTGTGCCTAAAGTTGGAATGCGCCACACTATTTCTGGTAGCATTCTAAAAGCCACTACAACAAAAACATCTGCCTTCAGGTCTTTAAGTTGTTGGATGAAGCTAGCATCTCTCAATTTTTCAGGTTGAAGCAAAGGCAAATCATTATCCAGAGCGTATTTCTTGACAGCACTATGCATCCACTGATTGTGGCCACGGCCTCCCAATTTGTCAGCGGCAGTTACGACAGCCAATATCTGATGGCCTTGGGATATACATGCTTCTAAGGAAGCAACGGCAAAGTCAGGAGTGCCCATGAAAACTATGCGCATATATCTAAATTGGTTTGCAATTAATTGTGAGTCCCTCAAAGGTAGCATTCAAATGAACTATGGGAAATAAATTGAATTCCTGTATTTTCGGATTCAATTAAATTTCAAACCATGAAAACTGCAGCAGAATTTATACAGGAGCTTCCATCAAAAATAAACCCGGCTGCCGTCGAAGGACTGGAGACTTGCTTTCATTTCGATATCGCTGGTGAGGATGGTGGTGAATTCACGCTTAACTTGGCCAACAACGAATTGACAGTAAGTCCAGGTTTTATAGGCGAGCCAAAATGCACTGTCAAGGCGAGCTCAGAAAATCTTATGAAAGTCATCAAGGGCGAAACCAATCCCTTAATGGCCATAATGATGGGTAAGCTTAAGATATCCAATCAGGGAGAAATGCTCAAATACGCCAAAATTTTTGGCCTGATGTAGATACTTACCTACTGGACTTCCGCAAATTCATCACTAATCCAATTCCAGCAATCGGCAATCCTTGTGGGCCCGGAAAAATTACAGGCTTTATTTGCATTCCGATCTCATCGCTCATGTTGAATGTCTTGAGATGAGCATCAACATAGGCGTCTAACACTTGCAATATGTGTGTGAGGCTTATTCCCACATAGGATAGCTCATTTCGCTTGCGATAGAGATCGCGATAAGCCCTAAGTCCAGCTACTGTGCTAATAACGTCATCAAATTCTGTAGGCAGGCCCTGTAATTTAAGCTCCACGGCCGTATTATAACGTTTATACCTTTTGGTATTGGTGACTATCGAATAGCCCAAGGCACCATATAGTGGATACCAAATCGCAATTTTCCATGCTTTCTTATTATAAATCTGACCTGCTCCAGGTACAACGAATGAGAACAGTCCTGCTTTCTTTGGGTTTGGGTAGTACGAGGCAAGCATTCCACGGAAGAAGCTATTCTTAGAAATGGAACTATCGCCTTTGGCACCGGTACTATCAACAATGGTCGAAATCACGATCGTGGTATCTACAATTACTTGACAATCAACTGATTTAGTTATCATGCTTAAAGTAAAGCATAACAGTAATGTCAGATAAGATTTGGTAATCTTCAATGCAAAGTGATTTATTCGCCTAAAGCTTCGAGGATTTGGTTGAGCTCCGCATCATTCTTAAATGGAAATGTGATATTGCCCTGGCCATTTGCCTGTACTTTGACACTTACCTTAACGCCGGATCGTGCTGATAAGTCTTGTTGAACCTTGATGTATACCTCACGGATTCCTTCAGGCTTCTCTTTCCTTAGCTCCTTGGCTTCCCCATATTTCTTGATCAAGGCTTCGACAGCGCGCACCGATAGTCCTTCTTTCGCTATTTGATGAAATAGCATCAATTGCAAAGCAATGTCTTGCACGCCAGCTAGAGCTCTTGCGTGGCCCATGCTGATTTGCTTGTTTTTGATACTCGCCTGAATTTCCGGTGGAAGTTTCAGTAGACGTAAATAGTTTGTTACCGTACTGCGATCTTTTCCGACTCTACCAGATAGGTTTTCGTGCGTAAGATTGCACTCATCCAATAGCCTCTGATAAGTTATTGCGATCTCGACCGCATTTAAGTCTTCACGTTGGATATTCTCCACCAAAGCCATTTCCAGCATTTCCTGATCATTGGCAACTCTGATATAGGCTGGAATTTCAACAAGCCCAGCCAATTTTGCTGCGCGGAATCGACGCTCGCCGCTGATCAACTGATACGCATCCTGATTCAATCGCCTAAGGGTCAATGGCTGTATCAGCCCGTGAATCTTTATCGAATTTGCTAGTTCCTTCAAAGCGACTTCGTCAAACTCCGTTCGTGGCTGAAACGGATTGACCTCAATGGCTTTCAAGGGTATCGGAATGACCGATCCTGAAAGTTCGCGGATCACGTCATTGGGATTCTTGCTCAATTCTGTATCCATTGAGGACAATAGCGCACGTATGCCCTTACCCAATTCCTTCTTTTTACCTATTTGCTTCGTTTGTTCTTCCATCTTCTTTTTATGGTCACACATTAGTCAGCTCAACTGCTTCTTGTGGAGCTGTATTGCGTTTTAAAAATTCGTCGGCGAGGTTGAGAAAATTGATTGCTCCTTTACTGCTTGCGTCGTACAGGATCACTGGCATATGTGCACTAGGTGCTTCGCCGATTTTTGAATTGCGGTGAATGATCGTATCAAATACAGGATCTTTGAAATGCTCGCGCACTTCAGTGACAACCACATTTGCTAGGCGCAGCCTGCTGTCGTACATCGAAAGCACGATACCTTCAACAAGTAATTCTGGATTAAGGTGTTGCTTCACTAGCTGAATCGTATTCTTAAGCTTGCCCAATCCTTCTAATGAAAAGATCTCGCATTGAACTGGTATCAATACCGAGTCAGCAGCAGTCAATGCATTTACCGTTACAACTCCTAGTGACGGCAAGCAATCGATGAATATGTAGTCGTATTCGTCTCTGATCTGCTCAATGACCTGCTTGAGTATATATTCTCGCTTAAACTTGCTCACTAACTCAATTTCTGCCCCGACTAGGTCAATATGTGATGGCAGAATATGCAAATTTGGAGTTTCTGTCTCCAATATGGCCAAGTGCGGATCGAGTTCGTTGATCATACAGTCGTACAAACTGTTTTCGATTGCGGTAAGGTCAACCCCGACACCTGAAGTCGCGTTGGCTTGAGGATCTGCGTCGATCAGCAAAATCTTTTTTTCTAAAATAGCTAGACAAGCAGCTAGGTTGATGGCTGTTGTTGTCTTTCCGACGCCTCCCTTTTGGTTGGCTATAGCAATTACTTTACCCATTTTCTTTTCTTAAATTCTCAGCTTTCTTGATATTGCTATTTCGATTCTTCTGCAAAATCAAATGACTCACCGATCTTCAACAGTGTCAATTGACAATTGTGACTGTAAAATGCTGTGATGGCATCCTCTTGATTGATTTCGATCGGAGGAAACGTATCGTAATGGCATCCAAATATATTGCTGCACCCAATAAATCTAGCCGCATGAACAGCATCTTGAAATCCCATCGTGAAATTGTCTCCTATTGGCAATATTGCAAAATCCAGCGGTGCGGCTATGATCGGCAACAGTTTCATATCCTCTGTCAAAGCAGTATCTCCTGCGAAATAGAAGTTTCCTTCGGTTGTCTCAAAGACGAATCCACCTGCGATACCACCATATGTACCATCAGGCATTGTACTTGAATGCACAGCCACCAACATTTTGGCCTTGCCAAATGGCAAAGTAATAGCGCCACCGATGTTAAGGCCATGAGTCTTTAGACCTTTGTTTTCATACCATTTCGCCACTTCATAATTCGATATGATCAATGAGCCCTTTTGCGAAGCGATATGCTCAGCATCCAATACGTGATCAGTATGACCGTGGCTAAGGAATATATAATCCGCCTGGATATCATCAATAGCGATCGCAGCAGCGTGTGGATTTCCACTAATAAATGGATCAATCAATATGTTGCTTTGACCAATCTGTATCCCAAAGCACGAATGACCGTAATATGTGATTTTCATAAAGCTGCGGCTGTCAAATGTTTATAGCAAGAAAGGGAATTCATAAACGACTCCATAACTCCAAATGAGTAGAAACTTCAGTCGTAAAACGCTGCAAAGGTACAAGAAAAGCGTGGCAAGGGAAAACCAAGTTGAATCAGAAAGCTGCTGCCTTTTCAAATTTATCCCAAAAAATGTGGAAATTTGACCCTATGATCAGCATAATCTCTGCTACTAATCGCCCCAATAGTTACACTTCACTTGTTGCCAATCGCATACAGTCAATTCTAAAGGAGCGAACAGAGGAACAGATTCATGTTGTTAGCCTAGACAAGTTACCAATGGGAGCTATTCTAGATCATATGTACCAAGATGAACCTGTACACCCGCAATTGCTCAGCATCATTACCGAAATGCTCATGCCAAGCGATAAATTTTGGTTCGTCGCGCCTGAATACAATGGCAGCTACCCGGGTGTACTCAAAGTATTCATCGATGCATGTTCCGTGTTTGATATGAAGTTGATATTTCAACGTAAAAAGGCCTGTTTGACAGGAATAGCCACCGGCCGGGCAGGTAATCTTAGAGGATTAGAACATTTGACTGGCGTTCTGCATTTCCTCAAGGTGGTAGTGCTACCTAATATGATTCCGCTGTCGAGTATTCACAACCAACGCGGCGATGACGGAAGCTTTCCCAATGAGTATACTGACAAAGTCCTCATCGAGCAAGTCGAAGATTTTCTTGCATTTTGATATTAAAGAAAAATAGAAAATTGATACTATAAGTGGCTGCTGCAAAATACCTTACATGGTCTGTATTGCTGATTTTTACACTGTCTTGTGCGCAAGAACAAAGGTCAGTGACAGCTAATGTATTTCGTTACAATCAGCCCAATCATATCACTTCGTTAGATCCGGCGTTTGCCAAGAGTCAAAACAATATCTGGGCGATTGATCACTTGTTCAACGGCTTAGTGCAATTGGATGATCAACTTCGAGTTCAGCCCTGCATAGCTAAGTCATGGACTATAGATCAATCAGGCAAAGTATACACCTTCCAATTGCGAAAGGACGTTTGGTTTCATCAGGATTCCTGCTTCGGCAGCGCAAAGAGAAGGATAGTGGTAGCCGCTGACTTTGTATATAGCTTCAACCGTATCATCGATACGCTTATTCAATCACCAGGAAGTTGGATATTTCAGGACAAAGTCATAGCTGATAAGCCCTTTACTGCATTGAATGACAGCACTTTCCAGATAAAACTCAGCAGACCATTTCCCCCATTCTTAAGCATACTAAGTACGCAGTATTGTTCTGTGGTGCCTAAGGAAGCCTTGCAGTTTTATGGAAGCTTATTTCGTAAGAATCCTGTTGGGACCGGCGCTTTTCAGTTTTCCAAATGGATAGAGAATCAATCGCTATTCCTCAAGCGCAACCCATCATATTTTGAATTTGAAGGGGATCGACGCTTACCATATCTCGATGGAGTCCGAATACAGTTTATAGCTGACAAACAAATTGCTTACCTCGAGTTGCTCAATGGCAAGCTTGACTTGATCAGCGGTCTAGAGGCTTCTTATACTAATGATCTTTTGACAAAGGATGGTTATCTCAAAGAGAAACATACCAGTAAGCTGCAGTTTCTCAAAAACCCTTATCTAAATTCTGAATACTTCGGAATACTGCAAACTGGTGACAATGCTTATAAGGCATTGACCAGACCCGTAAGGCAAGCACTAAACTATGCTTTAGATCGTCAGGCGATGATGCGGACATTGCGCAATGGTATTGGCAATCCTGCTAATAGTGGATTTTCTCCAGCAGGATTGCCATCTACCGATCCTTCTGTGGCCCCCGGATATGAGTACAATCCGCAGAAGGCCTCAACTTTATTGGCCAAAGCTGGTTACCCTGGTGGAAAAGGTTTGCCGGAGATTGTGATACATACCAACAAGGATTATCTTGACATATGTACTTATGTCAGCAAGCAATGGGAAAATATCGGAATTCGCAATAGGGTGGAAGTATTGGAAACCGCCACATTGAGAGAACAAATGAGACAAGGAGAAATAGGATTGTTCAGGGCTAGTTGGATTGCAGATTATCCTGACGCTGAAAGCTTTTTGACGGTATTTTATGGCCCAAATCCCGCGCCGCCCAATTATACAAGATATGTCAACAAGGACTTCGACAACTTGTACGACCAGGCCATGAATATTGCTAATGATACCTTGAGATACAAGTCCTATCAGGATTTAGACAAGATGATTATCGAGGACGCTCCCTGTATCTTCCTCTTTTATGATCAGACTTCTTTGACTGTCAATAAGATGTATACCGGTTTTAGTAGCAATGCTTTAAATGTACTGAAGCTTCAACGCGTTAGGAAAATTGAGAATTAATGATGCATCCGACTATCTACAAAGACCTGGGACTCATCGACTATCAAATTGCTTGGGATTATCAGACCGAATTGCAACAAAGCCTTATCACGCGTAAACTTGAGAATCGGGATTTGCCTGTAGATCAGCGCAGTACCGAATTGCATTACCTATTACTTTGCCAGCACAATCCGGTCTACACGCTCGGCAAAAGTGGAAGTATGGACAACCTGTTACTTTCTGAACAAGAGTTATTGACAGAGGGAGTTCAGTTTTATAAGATCAATAGAGGTGGTGACATCACTTATCATGGCCCGGGTCAGATAGTTGGCTATCCAATATTGGATCTGGATTACATCTTCACCGACATTCACAAGTATGTCAATTGCTTAGAAGAAGCGATCATTCTGACTCTGCAGGAGTATCAGATAGAGGCATTCAGAATTCCCAAATACACAGGTGTCTGGCTGCCGGCTACTGATTCTCTACCAGAGCGAAAGATCTGTGCTATAGGAGTGCATCTTAGCAGATGGGTCACTCTCCATGGATTTGCGTTCAATGTGAATACGGATCTACGATATTTTCAATCAATTATTCCTTGTGGAATCGATCCATTAGAGAAATCAGTCACTTCGATGGAGGCAGAACTTGGAACGAAGCTCAACATAAAGGAAGTCGAAAACATTTTACTCGGATATCTAAGTCAGGTATTTGATTTAGATTTGCAAACTAATTTATGATTAAGGACATCCAACAACATAAAGTCGAAGATATAGCTATCGCAATGGTGCCTACATCATTGGCGGACCCGATGAATAATCTATGGGACGTGTATTTACTCAACCTCAAAGAGGAGAGCCTTAGCAACGTATTGATTGTTGCAAAAGGGTACGCTGAAGATGAAGGTGGGCCTATCAATTCCTCTACTTTGCGCTATTTCTTTGAAAGTATACCAGGCAAAACTATGGCCTTAATTGAGCCAATTCAACCCGAACTATTTTCGATCAACAATGAGTACTGGATCAGTTTTTCATTGAATGACTATATGTTTGACAAGCGATATGTATTTGTTCAAGGGGCAATACAATTGGAACACCTAATCACTCTACCGATCGGCAATCAGATCGGGGTGATGATCAAATAAGTAATATCCTAATGAACAAAAAGAACAAACTAAAGCCAAAGAAGGTCAGTGAATCAGCTACTGTTATGACTGAAATGGTAATGCCTAACGATGCAAATCCTCTGGGCAATTTGATGGGAGGCAACCTCCTGCGCTGGATGGATATTGCTTCCGGCATTGTTGGTGGACGCCATTGCGAGGCCATTGTGGTTACTGCTTCCGTCGATCACGTTTCATTTCAGAAACCTATCAAAGTTGGCGAGGTGGTAACGATACATGCCAGAGTGGCGAGGGCGTTCAATACTTCTGTTGAAATATATGTCGAAGTCTTCGCGGCTGATATGAAAGGCGGAAATAATCGTCGATGCAATCACGCATACTTTACGATGGTGGCTATTGATGACAAAGACTCTAAGCCAATTCCAGTGCCTGAAGTTATCCCATTGACGGCTGAAGAGCAATCGATGTACGATTCGGCCAATCGTCGAAGGGAACTCCGGTTGATCCTGAGCGGAAGAATCAAGCCTAAAGACGCAATAGAGATCCGCAATCTGTTTATCGAAGACTAGTCCTGACGACCATTCCTATTGATCAGTGTAGCGCTTGCCTGCTGCGTGCTAGTTATCAATATGTCCTGAATATTGACATGTGCAGGCCTGCTCAACACAAATAGAATTGTTTCTGCGATATCAACGGCTCTCAAAGGACTGAAATCCTCATATATTTTGGCCTTATCAGCATCACCATCATAACGAACAAGAGCGAATTCGGTATTTTCGACATGTCCGGGGCTAACGCTGCTCACTTTGATATTGTGCTTGTATAAATCCATACGCATCGACTTCGTCAAAGCTTCGACGGCAAATTTGGTTGCGCAATAGACATTTCCATTTGGATAGACTTCTTTGCCTGCTGTAGAACTAATATTGATGATATGACCAGATTGTTGGGCAACCATCCAAGGGGAGAGGAGCCTCGTGATATATAACAAACCTTTTACATTTGTGTCGATCATGGTCTCCCAATGCGTCAGATCTCCTTCATTTATTGGCGAAAATCCCTTAGCAAGGCCAGCATTATTCAGCAATACGTCCGCAACTTTCCAAGTTTCCCTAATTCCTTCAATTGCCGCTTCAGTTTCCTTTTGATTCTGTAGGTCAAATGAAAGCAATAGCGTGTCGGTCGGTGAATTCTTCTGAATCATTTCGTCAAGCTCTAGGAGTCTCTCTTTTCTCCGTCCGCACAACACCAATCGATATCCATGTTGGGCAAGCAGGAGAGCAGTAGCTCGACCAATACCTGAACTAGCTCCGGTAATCCAAACAGTTTTTGATGTCATCATTGCTTCTCGATTTGGATTAGTTTCCGCGCAATCTTTGGAATTGCTTTTGTATCCACTGGATCCTCGGCAGTCACTAATTGAAAGAAGACTCCTTTTTCCTCAAATGTGGCATAGGCCCATATTTGAAATATAGTTTGATCCTTACCTCTGATTATGATCTTCTGGGCAATGGCCTTCTTGCCATAAAGTGTGACTTCTACTGGATGTTTGAAAGCTGTCGGATACCGTTCCTTGACTTTCAGCCAATTGGTAGCAATGAAATCAGGCAAATCTTTAGGAGGGTAATAGATCCATGACATTTGAACATCTTCACAAGCTAGTTCGAAAGGCGATTCAGCAATACAATTGCTTGGCACTTTAATCTTTTCATCGAGAAAAGTCAGGTAGCTCGCGGAAGATCTCTGAGATAACATGACAAAAGGACTAGCTAACAGAATTGTTAGCAGCAATATATTTCTCATTTTCTTGAGGCTTGAATGTCTCTTAATACTTGCTCAAACTTGCTTTGATAGGACTTAAATTCTGAAGTAGCAGGTCCATCAAAACCACTGTGGATATATACCACACGGTTGTTTTTATCCAAAAATAGGGTAGTGGGGAAAGAATTAATCTTATCCAGAAAGGGGAGGGCTAAGCCTGCATTTTTTGAGCCAGATTGCCCACCAAACAGCAAATCATAGTTTAGGTCCAACTTCTCTTTATATTTCTCAAGATGATTGAGCACCTTGATAGTATCGGGGTATTTCTCAAATGCAATTGCGATGCGTTCAACATCAGGCATGGGATGCGCTTTGAAGTATTCATTCATGAAACGGATTTCATCCAGACAGTTTGGACACCAAGTCCCCATGATCTGAATAATTTTTGCTTTACCTGCAAATTTTGAGTCGTTCAGGTTGACCAGTTTTCCTTTTGAAGAAAGGAATTGGAACTCAACAGGTTTTTCTGGATTACTTACGTGCGTGATGTTGCCTGGATCTTGAAGCTTGGAATCTGGATCTCTTGTTGCTCCCCAAAGCCCGCGATAATGTGACCCGCTGCGATAAATACCAGTGAGGCTGCTATCCAGCATCATTTTGCCTTCAAAAAGATAGGCATGAATACCATCAAAACACGATAGGTAAAATTTATCTTTTTGTACAGTCCCTTGCAGGAATCGGAAATCACCAGTTTCTGTTCTAAATGTTCCACTTAAGTCGTTTCCTTTTTGCTCAAATTCAGCAATAGCAGGGTAAGGTTCATCTTCGCCAAGCCCAAAAGTTGCCTTCCAATGTCCGCTGATATTGCGCACTGGAGTCTTGTTGAGATCAGTAAATCGATATCCCTTACCATAGGTAGCACGAAATTTAATCTTATAATCCTTTCGAGTATTGACTATCCATTCCCCAGCAAGATCATTTTCCTCATAGGTGGCTTTGATGTAACTATCATACAAGGGAAAGTGAAATTGCATGGTATCCTTTGCGATGCGGCGATCTAGGGCATAAATGATACTATCACATCTAACTCGCTCAGAGCCATTTATGATTTCGATATAGAAGGTTGTATCATTGGTGTAGATGACCTCAAAATTGAATGGAAGCTCACCCTCACTAACTTCTTCAAATTTGAATTGCTTATTGAGTGCACCTTTCTCATCCACTTGGTCAGCTTGGTGATTTTCAGTCAGATACAACACACCACGCCATATACCAGGAGGAAGTTTGGTAAATGGCTTGTCGACCACAAAACAAGCACTAAGCAGCAGGAGAGAGGCGGCAATAAGAAAACACTTGAACTGAGTGGTCATATTTGATTGAATATCAATCTATTCAGATCGTTCACCAACGAAGTGATCTGATTTGTTTTTGAATAAATCGTTGAAAGTGGTAAGACTGCCATATACCTTGGTGATATACTGCTGCAAATTGATCTTTTCCTCGTCAGTTAACACTTTGTGAGCGTTAATGTTTTGCTCCAGCACTCGCAAACGATCACGGGTCATCACGATCTTGTGAAAGAAAGTATCGACGGGAATTACTTTAGCTTTCATTGATCTATCGCCAGGTTGAAGTATCATTTCTCCATCAACCCATTTCTGACCTAGCTCGATCTTAGGCGAAAAATCAGACCAGGTCTTTAGTATTCTTATCAGAGATTTCTCGGCATCCGTAAATGTGACTTTTTCTTCGGCCTCAATCAATTCAATGATTTCCATGCCGACATAATCCTTACCGACAAGTTTGATCCCAAACTGAATAAAACAGATCTCATATGATGTCAAATGCAAACGGATAATAACTCCTTCGGCAAATGCGGGGTGTTTCACTCTCGACCCAACACCTAACAATTCCTTTTCCATGCTTATGGTATTAAGGTTATTTTATATGCATCAAAACTACAACTTTTTAATTTACAGCGCACGCTACACTGATGAATGTAAAGATTAGTGGGCAATACAATGTTTGATGGGTCTCAGAACTTGGCATTTGTTGTTTCATAATTAATATTATGTTAAGTTGATAATTCTTAATGCCCTTCCACAGATTAATTTATGCCTCTCATCTTCACATCGCCTACTATTGGCATAGCCTTTGATTCAATCATTATTTGATTTCTATATCTTTATGACCTTGCATTCTAATTTGCATCATTGACTATCTTATGAAGCATTCCTATTTTGATTTGGTTGATCAGACTTTCTATTTTCCACAAGAAGGATTTCAACTCGAGGATCATCATTTAACATTTTATGGAATTGATCTGTATGATATGCTTGAGCGATATGGCACCCCATTGAAGATTTCCTATTTGCCCAAAATCAGTGATCAGATACGCAAAGCCAGGAAATGGTTTGATAAAGCCTTTAAGGAAGTTGGCTATCAAGGCAAGTACTACTATTGTTATGTAACGAAAAGCAGCCATTTTAAGTTCGTTTTGGACGAAGTTTTAAAAGCCAAAACTCACCTCGAAACCAGCTCCTCTTTTGATATTGATCTTGTCCGTCGACTAATACTCGAAGGCAAAGTCTCAAAGGACACTTTCATACTCAACAACGGATTCAAAACTCGTGAATATGCACAGAAGATCAGTTCGCTGATCAACGAAGGATACACACATGTGATCCCTGTATTAGATAATATGGAGGAACTCGACTATTATGATCAGTTCTGTATAAGAGACGAGATCCAGATAGGTATTCGTCTGGCCACAGAGGAAGAGCCAAATTTTGAATTTTACACCTCTCGCTTAGGGATTCGCTCCTCGGAGCTGCTCTCCTATTATAAACACAAGATTGCCGTTAACCCACGATTCAAGGTCAAACTCCTGCATTTCTTCGTGGACACTGGTATGAAAGATGATATCTATTATTGGAGCGAGTTGCGCAAGGGAATTAAGACCTACTGTCAACTTAAGAAAGTCTGTCCTGAATTGACAGCAATCAATATCGGTGGTGGTATGCCCATCAGGAATTCATTGAGTTTTGATTTTGACTACCAATATATGATCAGCGAAATTGTGCGATTGATCAAGCAGTCTTGCGATGAAGAAGAGATTCCAGAACCGGACATATTTACCGAATTTGGCAAATATACCGTTGGAGAGAGTGGCGCTACCTTCTTTTCAGTCATTGGTCAGAAGCAACAGAATGACTCTGAGCTTTGGTATATGGTCGATAATTCATTGATGAATACCTTGCCAGACAGTTGGGGCATCAACGAGCGATTCATATTGCTGCCAGTAAATCTTTGGGAACGTGAAGCTCAGCGTGTCAATATCGGTGGTTTGAGCTGCGACAACGCTGATTACTACAATTCAGAAGCGCATGCTAATCAGGTCTATTTGCCAAAAATCCGCAAAGGCGAAAAATTATACTTGGGCTTCTTCCATACTGGAGCCTATCAAGATGCACTGAGCGGTTATGGTGGTATCAAACATTGTCTGATCCCCTCCCCTCAGCATGTGTTAGTTGACCGAGACAAGGAAGGAAATCTTGTAGAAATAAAAATTGCTGAACAGCAGACGCCGGAGTCAATGCTTAAGATTCTGGGCTACTTACCTGAAACAACATAGAGTTCAGAAAGGCCACTCACTGAAATATTTGATAAATATCTTAGCCAAATTCTCTGCGTCTGAAATCGCGCGGTGTTGTTCACCAGTGAATTCATATCCTTCCCGTTCAACTGCTGCCTTGAGGCCAAGTGGCTTCAACATTTTGTGAAGTCGTATGTAATCGTCTTTTAGATTTACGACTCCTTCAGCCCAAGTATGATCAACTCGATGCAGTTTACAATCATTTTGAAATAGCTTTTGATCTTGATTGCCCCAGGAAATCAAAGTATAATCTTCCTCCCCGATCAAGGCCCAGTCCTGAAAATCTTGGATCACCTTGTCAAATGACTTTCCTCTGTTAACTTGCTCCTGAGATATACCAGTAAGTTGTTTGCAAAATGGCGACAGTATCGAATTGACTTTTGGCAATACAAACCGAGCGAATGTATCTTCTACTTCAGCGTATGAGTTGATGCGATAGGCACCAATTTCGATGATTTCCTGCACGTTGCCTGGAGGTCTTCCTCGCCAGCATGTGGCTTCTAAGTCAAATATGATATAGTTCAAAACATTAAAGCTAGCGGGTCAATGAATTGGTGGTTCCTGAGCTACCAATCGCATGTGCTCCGGTTTGATATATTTCGCAAGATCGTAGTGTTCAAGTCTATTGTGATAGTAAAATAGCAATTTAAAATCTTCCGATGCCAGATCACCATCCTTCAATAGATATAGTGCTCTTTTGTCGTGAAATGTTCCCAGTTTTGTGACCCCTTCTTGCACAAATGCCGTATTATCTTCACGCATATCATCTGGCAATAGAATTTCGCCATTGGCCTCTAATATTGACAAGCCTGCCCGCAGATCGGCTATGACCTGCACAAAATCTGCCAATGGAAATTTTACCTCCTCCTCAGGCAATTGCAACACACCAAATAGGTCTAGATTTTTGTAAGAATTTTGCAAAACCACAAATGCCGCAAATGCAACGATATGGCTTGCAAGGGCTATACTTTCTTTGTGAAACTGCGCTACTACCTTTTCAGCCAATAGTTTAGTGTATTCTGCCTCCCTTTGCGGATCTTCATTAATCTTGCCATTGAGCAGGAAATAGTCCTTGATCTCCACCTCATGGCCACGATGATCAATGCTCTTACCGTCAGTAGTAACGGCATTGCCCATCACGTCAAATGGTGCTCCGAAGGACAAGGTAATCTCCGAACTCTCAAAAAAGAATTGGCTTGCAAATTTTGTCACTTGTCTGTAACTCTTCGAGTTATCTCTCGATCTAATGTATTTTTCTTTGCCCGTTCTCCGCAAATAGTTTTCAATGAGATATTTCCCTTCCAACACGAAGTTGTACGATAGTACCAAGGGAACAACAATGATCTTCTTGTCACTATTCTCGCCACAAAAATTGCGTTGTGATTCTATAAGCGTATTGAGCAATCCCAACTTCAATCTATCTTCCAAAGCACCGCTTCGAGAACGTGTGCCTCCAGGGAAGAACAAGCTATTGGTGCCGCGCAAAAGCGATAAGGTAGACATCGATTTGAGCGTCTCCAGATATACAGGACTTTTCTTTCTCCTATCGACTCGATAAGCGCCCAACCTATTCATAAAATAAGCTGCTAAGCCAGAATTATATAGGTTTAGCCCGGCTCCATAAGAAAATGAAGGTAGTCCCGCTATTTGGTCAATCGCATATCCTATGAGTACGGAATCCAAATTGCTAAAATGCGTGGGTAAGATCACAATCACATGATCTTTGGTTAGCTCTCTGATGTCATCCAGAGGGCCGTATACTTTAAGCTTCTCGTAAAGAGCTTTCTTTTGTCCCCAAAATCTAAAAATACCACGACTTGTGACTTTTGTCAATAAGCGTTTGAAGAACGAGGTCAGTACTTTTCTTGCAAATAGAAATGTCGAAATGCTAAAAGTTCCGACTATTTCCTCCGAATACCTGTTGATTATCGCACGGAGTACTTCTTCTTCAATGACTTTGTATTCGGCATCACTAAAGTCTTTGTCTTCTCGGCTCAATTTCTCTTGTTGCCGCTTCCAGAATATCTTTTCGTTCGGTGGATCAACTCTCCAAGGTTCCTCTTTGATCCTGATCAACTCCTGATATATCGATCTAGCGAGATAATCACCTACTTCATTGTGTCTACCGGTAATTTTTTGGAAAGTAAAGGCATTAATTTCTTCAACAAATTTCTCTCTGTCCTGGCTCAACTTGAATATTGGCCACTCCTCTATATCTGGGATTATATGTTCCTGCGAACGGACTCTCTTAACCATAAGAAACGATATTATCGACTGGACTCAAATTGGTCATTTAATTCGCTAATGAATGCCAATAGCTCTTCTTTGCCCGTAGCCTTAGATGCCGAAGTTATAAATTGTCTTGGTAATTCCTCCCAGGACTTCATAATTTCCTTATTAAATGCCGCCAGGTTACGCTGAAGTTCCATTTTACCTGGGCGATCTGTTTTTGTAAAGACTACACAGAATGGTAATTCCCATTCAGCTAGCTGATTAATGAACTGTAAATCAATCTTCTGTGGTGGTATGTTACCGTCCACGAGTACAAAGGCCAATACTAGTGATTGCCGTTTGGTTAGAAATGATTTGGTCATTTTTTCCCATGCTGCCCTTTGAGTTTGCGATACACTAGCATATCCATAACCCGGCATGTCAACCAGATACCATTCCTGATCGATTTCATAGAAATTTATTGTCTGAGTTTTACCCGGACGCACGGATATCTTAGCCAATCCTTTACGATTGCATAACATATTGATTAATGAAGATTTACCAACATTTGAGCGCCCAATAAATACATACTCGGGGTATTGCTCAGGAGGGCAGTCACTCATTTTGACAAAACTTCCTACATATTTAGCATCGCGAATTATCAATATGTACAATTTTTGGGGTTAGTAAATTCGTTATGCACTAAAGGTACACAACGGAATGCCAATATTATATATAAAAACCGTTACCTTTGTAATCATTTGATATTCAGTCATTCCTTATAATATTGGAGATCATGAAGTTTAGTATTTTGTTCATATTGTGTTGTTGCCTCAGCTTTTCAGTTCAAGCTCAGCTCAAAATCGGCGTGAAAGGCGGCATCAGCACTTATGACCTTGGCTCTGGCGATCTATTAGTGGTAGATCAGGCAACATTAGATACTTTTCGTCTAGGAATCGATAAAGCAAATTTTGGTTTTCATGCGGGGATTATACTACGTGGGATGATGGGCAAAGCTTTCTTTCTTCAGGCAGAGGCGCTTTTCAACTCCAATAAGGTGGACTATTCATGGGAGAATCTCGATGATACGGCACCAAAATCGATTTTGACGGAGACATATAATAATCTTGATATACCGCTAATATTGGGCCTCAAAGCAGGTCCTCTATGTTTCAATGCAGGCCCAGTCGCGCACATTTATCTCAATAGTAGTTCAGATCTCAAAGCAATCACACAATTCGAAGAACGATTTAAGAAAGCAACATTTGGTTGGCAAGGAGGAGTTGGAATCAATATTTGGAAGATTCTACTAGAGGTACGGTACGAAGGCAATTTTAATAAAGCCGGAGAACATTTTCGATTCTTTGGAAATCAGTACACCTTCTCCAACAATCCATCTCGTATTCTATTTTCTGCCGGCTTGTTGTTCTAATCAAAGGATATTCTGGGATCGAGCATTGTATATAGAAAGTCTGAAATCAGATTGATTAGCACAAAGAATGTTGCAATAAATAGCACCGCTCCAATTACCACCGGCAAATCAAAATTTAACAAGGCAGTTACCGTCACTTCACCAAGCCCTTTAAAGCTAAAGACATTTTCAACAAAAAATGCGCCTGCAAGTAAGGCGGCTAACCAGGATGAAACCGCTGTCAAGACGGGATTTAGAGCATTCTTCAATGCATGTCTTACTAGCTGTACTCTGAGAGACAGTCCCTTAGACTTCGCTGTTCGCATAAAGTCCATCTTCAACACATCAAGCATCGAACTTCGAGTTATTTGAGCTATCACACCAACAGGTCTTATGCCCAAAGCGATTGATGGCAACAATAAGTTGCGCCAAACGACAATTGGATTTCCTAGGTCATCCATTTCAAATAAGCTTCCCTGCAGATTGAGTCCTGTCTGTGCCTTGAGCAGATATCCAAAGATCAGTGCCAAGAATACAGCCATCACGTAACTGGGAATGGAATAACCTAGTACAGATACTGCGGTAACTATTCGATCCACTGCACTATGTTGTTTGATCGCCGAAATGATACCAAGCAAAATACCGAGGAACATCGCAATCGCCATGGCGGAAAAGGCCAGTATGATCGTTTTTGGAACCGCGTCAGCAAGAATTTCTGATACTGGCCGGCCACTTTGAAATGATTCTCGGAGATATGGCTTTTTGAGTAATAGCAGCTTATCCCCTATTTGTAGGCTTCCCAATATCGCATATCGCTTCACGATGCCAGCATCAGAACTGATGTAATTGATTGGAGAAATGTCGCGAAGATATTTGAGCAACTGTCCTGAAAGTGGCAAATCAAGGCCAAGTTCCTTGCGTTTGGCTTCAATCATAGCGTTATCTGCCCTCTGTCCGAATGTCAGTCGCGCTGGATCTACAGGCGCTAGGAATATGATCGTGGTAATCGTTCCGACCGCCAAAACTAAAACCAGTATGCTGTAGCCAATTTTGTGAATAAAATATTTCAGCATAGATTAAGGACCTCGGAATAGTTACTGCAAATGTCTTTCAAATATATCAGTTTCGCTGATCATAAATAAATGAATCAAAAAAGGCTATTTTCAAACTCTTTTGAAGTCAACTTGTTACGCTTACAAATTTTGAAATCTGGCCTGATCCATTCAGCCAGACCATCTTGAGGAATCTGAAAAATTGAAAAGCCGATTATTAGCATGATTAAATATTCCAGTGTTCCCATGAGTAGGGTAAGTCAATTTGCCAAAACTGATGCTGCATATATCGATGAAAATATTGATCTAAAACCCTTTTACAAGTATTCTCCAACAATTGAGGGGCTTTTAATAGCCCTTTCTGATCGCCGATCAGTTGAGTTGAATAGAGTTGTCCTTAGAACAGAAATCACGCGACAATACGATGGAATAAGCACCTCTGCTCTTGTATCCGATAATATAGCACTACTAGATCGTAACAATACCTTTACGATAACCACAGCACACCAACCTATCTTGGCAGGTGGCCCGCTATATGTTCTATATAAGATTCTCAATGTGATCAATCTCTGTAGACAGCTAAAAGCTTCTTCGCCCAATGACAACTTCGTCCCTGTATATGTCATAGGTGGTGAAGACCATGACTTTGAAGAAATCAATCATTTCGATTCTGGAACAAAAAAGGCCATTTGGGCAATTGATTCTCATGGGCCAGTTGGTCGATTGGCAACTGATTCGCTTCAGGAAGTTTTGAAGGAAATCGAGGAAATCGTCGGATCAAATGAAATTTCCAGGGATCTACTCCAGCATTTGGCCACAGCCTACAGGCCGGGCAGGACATACAATGAGGCAACTTTAGAATGGATCAATTTTCTGTTTGGCAGATTTGGATTGGTAGTGGTTCAAATGGACAATCTGGCATTCAAGCGCCAATTTGAAGCAAGCATGAAGAGAGAGCTACTGGAGCAGATTTCATCCACCATAGTAGCAGACAGTCAGTCCAAATTGTTGAGCTTGGGCTACAAATCGCAAGCTTATGTAAGGGATATCAATCTGTTTCTGATGGACGATCACAGTAGAAATCGAATTTCACTTCAAGATGGTAGCTATGAGATCGTAGGCACGGAGCAAACTTATTCGGAAGCTGAAATAAGGGCAATGCTGGAGCAAGAACCTAATCGATTCAGCCCAAATGTCGTGATGCGACCATTATTGCAAGAAACAATATTGCCAAATCTGGCTTATGTTGGAGGTGGAGGTGAAATTGCTTATTGGCTAGAGCGAAAAACTCAATTTGAAGCATTTGGCATACCATTTCCAGTCCTGATCAGAAGAAACTCGGCGGTATATATTGGCTCAACAACTGAGAAAAAACTGCAAAAAACCGGTTTTGAAAATGAGGATCTGCTTAATGGCTTCGATGCATTAGTGAAGCGCTACTTACATAGCCACGCCACAAATCCCGATGGTCTCCTTGAAGAAAAACAAAAGCTTGCATCAATATTTGAGGCTATCGCAAATAAAGCAGGTAGTGTTGATTCGACATTGCAAAAATCAGCCCTGGCTGAATTAGCTAAATCAATACAAGGGATTGAACATCTTGAGCAAAAGATTACAAGGGCTCTCAAACAGAAACATGAAGTTGCTTTAAAGCAACTCGAACAAATATTTGCAAAGACATTTCCGAATGATAGCCTACAAGAAAGAACTGATTACTTTCTCACCTTACTGTCGCAACTAGGGACAAACGTGCTTGACGATCTTTTGGAAATAATGGATCCGCTCAAAAAGGAGTTCTTGTTCTATACCGAAGTATAGACTATTAGACTATAACTGCAGCTGGGCTAAACATGGTCAGCATATCGTCGATACGATCACGTAGATCTTTTCTGTCGACGATAAAATCAAGAAATCCGTTTTGCAATACTGCTTCTGCTGACTGAAAATCAGGTGGTAAATCCTTCTTGATTGTTTCTTTTATGACTCTTGGCCCGGCAAATCCGATCAATGCTTTTGGTTCCGAAAAATTAATGTCGCCCAACATAGCAAATGAAGCTGTTACTCCACCTGTTGTTGGGTCTGTCAGAAATGAGAAATAGGGCAATCCTGCATCAGCCAATAATGTCAACAGTGCCGATGTCTTAGCCATTTGCATCAAGGAGAAAGCAGACTCCTGCATCCGGGCACCTCCGGTCTTGGAGATGATCATCAAAGGGAAATTCTCTTCAATGCAAAATTCTATTGCACGAGCAATCTTCTCCCCCATCACGGATCCCATCGATCCTCCAATGAATGAAAAATCCATCGCCGCAATTACTAATGGCTTCTTGTTGACTTTGCCAACGGCAACTGAGATGGCATCTTCCAATCCTGTCTTCTTCTTAGCTTCTACAAGACGATCAGGATAAGGCTGTAGGTCGGTAAATGTGAGAAAGTCAATTGACTCGATATCGGTAATGATCTCAGTCCATTTATTTTCAAATATGAGATCAAAATAATCGTGGGAACCAATTCTAACATGATAATTACACTTTGGGCACTTGGAGTAGTTCTCCCTTAGCTCCTTCATGGTCGAAGTTTGCTTGCATTCTTTGCACTTGTACCAAAGACCGTCCGGAGTTTCCTTCTTATTCTTGGTAGCGGTTGAAATCCCTTCTTTTAAGCGTTTAAACCAACCCATAGGACTTTATTTCTTAACAAAAAATGATACTTCCTGAGCGGCAATTTTGCCATTCGCAGTTTGCAAATGTACTAATTCAATCTTGCGGATACCGATAATTTTTCACCGTTTGTACAAATGCATGCACAGCATCTATCGGAGTATCAGGGTATACACCGTGTCCTAGATTAGCAATATGACCTCTCCCAAAATCTTGCAACATACTGACAGTAGCAGCTTCTACCTCATTAGGACTGCTATACAATTGACAGGGATCCATGTTGCCCTGAAGGATGATCTTCTCTCCTACCTGTGACCTTGCCCACGCCGCCGACATGTTCCAGTCAAGACCTAGCGCCGATGCTCCTGTTTCAGCAAGCTCTTCCATACAATTCCATGCTCCTTTGGCAAAAAGAGTGATCGGAGCACCCTTCACCTCGCTGCAGATTCGATTTAGATACGGCATTTCAAATTCGAGATATTGTTCTCTACTTAGTGAGCTAGCCCAGCTATCAAAGACCTGAACCAAATGCACGCCATGCGAAATCTTCAAGTTGAGGTATGCGATCACAGTGTTCGTGATCTTCGTCAAGAGTCGATGCGATAGCTCAGGTTCTTGGTATAGGAATTTCTTAGCTTTTGAAAAAGTCTTAGAGCCTGATCCTTCGATCATATAGGCAAATAGTGTCCATGGAGCTCCTGCAAAACCGATCAAAGGCACCCGACCTCCAAGACCTACTAAGGTTTTATCTATGCTATCGTACACATATTGCAAGTTTTGCGCAGCATCAGCTCCAGAAAGCAATTGGTCGATATCTTGCTCATTCTTGATTGTTCTTGGAAACAGCGGACCTTTCTGCTCGATCATTTCATAGTCCAAGCCCATAGCTTCCGGGATCACTAGTATGTCAGAAAACAAGATAGCGACATCGACTCCAAGTATATCGACAGGTTGTATGGTGACCTCTGCTGAGAGTTCCGGATTGCTTACTAGATCTTTGAAACCCTTCAGTTGCTTCCGAATGGCATTGTATTCAGGCAAGATCCTACCTGCTTGACGCATAAGCCATACAGGAGGTCTTTCTACCATTTCGCCTCTTACAGTTCTAAGGAACAAATCGTTTTGGATATTTTGCATGCAGGGAATCTTGATCTATGTTTGTATTGGTCGAGTGGCAAAAGTAGTATATTTAGCAACTTAAGCCTTTCTCTCAATCATCACAAAATTGTCATCTATGCAAATCGCCTTATTGGGATATGGCAAAATGGGTCAAACCATCGAGCGTCTGGCCTTGGCTAAAGGTCATAGCATAATTGCCAAAGTGGATACAATGGAGGATTTTATTACAAATCTGACAAACATCGGAAGAGCTGATGTAGCCATTGAATTTACCACCCCGGAAAGCGCGCCTCATAATCTCTTGCTGTGCGCAGAACACGGCATTGCCGTAGTATCGGGCACCACGGGTTGGCTCGCTGAAAAACCCAAAATTGAGGAAGAGTTCTCCAAACGCTCGGGCGCATTTTTTTACGCGTCCAATTATAGTCTCGGTGTCAATATTTTCTTTGCCCTCAATGAGTTTCTAGCCAAAACGATGAGCAAATTTGAAGGATATACTCCAAGTCTCAAGGAG
Organism: Saprospiraceae bacterium; assembly: GCA_039927395.1. Lineage (GTDB taxonomy): Bacteria > Bacteroidota > Bacteroidia > Chitinophagales > Saprospiraceae > JBDSUZ01. The sequence continues at coordinate 42,589 of JBDSUZ010000333.1, forward strand.
ATACATCATATTCATAAACTTGACTCCCCCAGTGGCACTGCTCTGACCCTAACTCAACCTATCCTTGCACATAACAAACATTTCAGTAGCTGGTCACTTGAGCAAAGCGACATGGACACCCTATATATAGAGGCTTTGCGCATTGATGAAGTTCCAGGTACGCATTCTGTAAAGTATAGAAGTGCAAGTGATCAGATAGAGATAACGCATGAAGCCTACACTAGGGATAGTTTTGCAGCAGGCGCATTGATGGCCGCTGAATGGTTGCCAGGGAAAAATGGTATTTTTGGCATGAAGGATCTTCTCAACATTTGATTTAGCATTTTGATTTCCAGAACCAGTATTGATCTTATCCAGGAGACTGCGCGCGTCGAAGATGTGGTAGGTGACTTTGTGCAATTGCGTAAGAGAGGTGCTAATCTCATTGGATTATGCCCATTTCACAACGAGAAGTCGCCTTCCTTCACGGTCTCACCCGCCAAAAACATATACAAATGCTTTGGTTGCGGCAAAGCCGGCAATCCAATTCATTTCATGATGGAGCATGACAACCTCAGCTATCCGGACGCGATACGATATTTGGCAAAAAAATATGGCCTTGAATTAGAAGAAACAGGGGCTGATCCAATCTTTGATGCCGCTGAACAAGAAAAGGAAAGCCTTTATCTCGTAAATCAGTTTGCCAACCAATTCTTTCAAAA
>JBDSUZ010000334.1:0-2832 GCA_039927395.1 Saprospiraceae bacterium
AAAGCTCAAATCGAAACCGCATTTGACAATGGTAGCGGCTTACTAATCAGTGATGTAGTCAAAGTAGGAGACACATTTGCTGTATTGAGAGCAGGTACTTACTATCTGATTCGTGCAAAAGAAGTAGTGAATGTAGATGGAACATCTGTAACTGACCCCAACAGGAATACGGATTATATCATATTTGAGATTAAGCATTAAGCTTAGTCCAATCCCAACTAAAAAGGCCTGCTTCCAATGGAAGCGGGCCTTTTTTTATTTAGTTAAAATAGGTTTTTGCCCCTTTTGTCGAAAATGTTGAGAGTACTGTCGATAAATTCAGTACTATGTATTGCATAGTATTGTATGATCCTGTATATTCGCAGTATTAAATCAGATCAGATGAATCTCGAAAACACGAAAGCCCAAATGCGGAAGGGGGTACTCGAACTCTGCATTCTGTCGATTATCGCCGAAAAGGAAGCATATCCATCCGATATCATCGAAAAGCTAAAAGAAGCTGAATTGATAATCGTCGAAGGAACGCTGTACCCACTGCTGACACGACTCAAGAATGCTGGCTTGTTGGACTACACCTGGCAGGAATCCAGAACCGGACCACCCAGAAAATACTTTCAACTAACCGAAAAAGGCCAGGCTTTTCTCAATGAGTTGATGCAAAGCTGGAATCAATTAGTAGCTACTGTCAATAAAACAACGAAAAACACAATCGACAATGAATAAGATCTTTAATATCAACCTGGGCGGATATCCCTTCACGATAGATGAAGATGCCTACCAACAGCTTTGCCGCTACCTCGATACGATCCACAGCCATTTCAAGTCATCAGAAGGATATGAAGATATCACTTCAGATATCGAAACGCGCATGGCGGAATTGATCACGGAGAGCATGCAAAATCGTCAGATTGTGGTCCAAAAGGATGTTCAGACTGCAATAGCCATCATGGGTAGCCCGGAGGAATTCGGTGCGAATGGTGATGAAGAAGAACCGATCCTTGGCGAGCAGACATCTCGCAGCAGTACCACTGGCTCCGGTGCTCCACAAGAGCCTAAAAGCTTTGGCATGAAAACCGGCAAGAAGCTTATGCGTAATCCGGAGGATACCATCATCGGTGGTGTTTGCTCAGGGATAGCTGCATACTTCGGTATAACTGATCCGGTTTGGATACGCCTTGTATTTGTTGCCTTTGTCGCAGCAGGTGGTTCTGGTGTATTACTCTATTTCATACTCTGGGCAATCCTAAAACCTGCTAAGAGTTCTGCTGATTTCCTCGCGATGCGAGGTGAGCCGATCAATGTCAACAATATTGCAAGAGTAGTAGAGAAGGAATTTGACAATATATCTGAATCCTTCAGCAATTTCGGCGACAAAAAAAAAAGAAGCCATTTCGCGAGCGGTTTAGGTAATTTCCTAAGCACAGCATTCTCCTTTGCAGGACAAATATTGCACTCTATCATCGTCGCTTTAGGGAAGCTGACAGGCAAAATAGGAATCGTGCTGGGAATCTTTGGAATCATCGTGATATCGTTCGTTTGCATCGCAATGTTCTTCGGATCAGTAATGGCATTCCCAATCATAGATTTCGTCATACCTGCATCGACTACGTCCAAAGTAATGGGAATGGGAAATCTTATATTTCTCAGTCTGATTCCAGTCGTCTCAGCCATACTTTTACTACTGCGCACTTTCTTCCGTATCCGAATAAGTTCAGGATGGCATTTGGGAATGTGGGCATTTTGGTTGCTCAATGGCGTAATGCTTGGTGTTGCCGGAAGCAAAATCGCGAAATCCTTCAATGTCAAGGAATCACTTACTGAAACTATGGCTCTGCCAAATCCAAATGCTGATACGATCAGTATCGGTTTTGCAGCCAATCCCTACCAGCAATCGGTCAAAGTATTTGATTTGAAATATGCTGACAAGCGACTTGCATCTGAGGATATTTCACTTGAAATAAAGAAATCCAACGATCAGTTATTTCACCTCGAAAAGGTAATTAGCTCAAGGGGTGGTAATCGCGAAGAAGCTCGCAGCTTAGCAAGTAAGGTCAATATACCCGTTGAAATACAAGGCAATCGAATTGTACTACCAACATTCTACGAGTTGCAAGAAGGCGAAACATTTAGGGGACAGTCAGTGCATTTTACACTCTCAGTACCTGAGTCAAAATTGATCTTCATTGAGGACGCAGATGACGTACTATGGCCCTACGGCGACTTTGATTATGACAAGACATGCGATGATACACATAGTGCCCGAACATATAGAATGGAAAAAGGCTTGATGATCTGTGCGGATCCAGCCTCCAAATCTGAATAAAGGGAATGATTTAGATTTGGCCACTGAGACCTTAAGTTGAAGAACTTAGGGTCTTAGTAATTTAAAGGCATGCGACCAGCTATTATGCAGCATGCCTGGAATGCACCACAAGATGCAAAGTGGCTCGATTGCCCTTGCTCCTTCTACTGCGCCCATATCCTCAACTTCAAATCCAAATTTGACAAGGATTTTGCTCACTTCCTTTTTGGCAGCCTCGTCATTGCCACAAATAAACATACTAGGTGTCCCACCAGGAAATGTAGGATTAACCATAAAATGACTTCCTATGCTGTTGAATGCCTTGACGAAATGGGCATTTGGATTGGCAGCCTGCAACAGTTCCATCTGAGACTGATGTAGGGATGTGTAATATTGCAGCACGCCATTGACCGGAGCCTGAGAATTGTCAATCGGATTGGTGGTGTCGATCACAATCTTTCCATCGAGATTGTGTTTACCTGCCATATCAAGGACTTCGATTGAAGCTGAGCCTTTGACTGCAAGTACAA
>JBDSUZ010000335.1:0-2446 GCA_039927395.1 Saprospiraceae bacterium
CTGGGACGGCAGATTTAAGAGTCAGAAAGTCAACATGGGAGTTTACGTATTCCTCATTGAAGTTGAATTTGAGGACGATGTCAAATTACTCTATCGCGGTGATGTCACTGTCAAGCGTTAAGATTACTTTTTTCGCACACCCTTGATCCACACCTGATCGATTAGATCAGTGCCATATGAATATGGTATCATGGCCAATGAATTGATCGGCTTGCTAAGTATAAAACTTGCCTGCTTTCCTGGTGTAATACTTCCCAACTGTTCTGACATTTGGATCGCAAAAGCGGCATTGATGGTCGCTGCTTGAATGGCCTCCTCCGGAAGCATTCGCATATGAATACAAGCCAATGAAATCAGGAAAGGAAAATTGCCAGAAGGAGTGGAGCCTGGATTGAAATCCGTGGCGATCGCCATAGGAAGCCCAGCATCAATCATTTTTCGAGCAGGGGCGTATGGTATTCTAAGGAAGAATGAAGTACCTGGCAAAGCAACCGGAATCGTTTGGCTTGCCAATAGAGCAGTGATTTCAGCGTCCTCGATCCGTTCAAGGTGATCGACAGACAATGCATGATGCGCGATTCCAACTTGTACACCTCCTGAATTGGCAAGTTCATTAGCGTGTATTTTTCCTTTCAAACCCAATTGACCTGCGGCAGCTAATATTCTAGCGGTTTCAGCAACTGTAAAGAATCCTTCATCACAGAATACATCGCAATAGTCTGCAAGGCCTTCAGCGGCTACATAAGGCAGCATTTTGAATACAATTTCATCAACATATCCAGCCCGATGATGCTTAAACTCTGGGGGAATGGCGTGAGCACCTAGGAAAGTTGCTTTTACCGGTATTGGGCTTTTTTCCTTGATTTGCCTGATGACTCTCAGCATCTTCATTTCGCTTTCAAAGCTTAATCCATATCCACTCTTAATTTCGATGGCACCTGTTCCACTTTGAATTACTTCTTCAAGTCTTTGCCAAGCGTCGTCAAACAATTGCGACTCGGGGCATACGCGCAACTTGGCTGCGGAATTGAGGATTCCGCCACCTTTCAGCGCTATCTCTTCATAAGTATGGCCCTTGATTCGATCGACAAATTCGTGTTCACGACTAGCCGCATATACGATATGTGTATGCGAATCGACCCAGGTTGGCAACAGAAATCTGCCTTTGGCATCTACACTGACATCAGCTCGATCTGGGCAATCGGCCATTTGGCCAAATGAGGTGATCAGACCATCCTCGCATAGTACCCAAGCATCCTCGATCAAGGTCAAATTTGCCATTTCTAGCCCTCGCTTTATTAGCGGAGCTTCGGATTCGGCCAATGCGAGACCTTTGATTGAATGTATGAGTAGCGAAGACATGCGTAATATTTGTACAAAGGTAGAAGGCTTTGCTCGATTGTCTCAAAAATGCATGGAGCAATCGCTCTTAAATACAAAAAAGGGCCTTTCCGTGACGGAAAAGCCCTCTAACCTGTTTTTGGGATAGGTTACAATCGCTTATAAAGCGGTGTATGATTTTATAAAGCCGTTGATGCTTTTTGCTTTCGCAGTGTCCTTGAAGCGTGTAGCCTCGTCATAACTTCTAAACCGACCAACTAACACTTTGTAGATCGATTTGCCTGAGGCAGATTCAGTATGCAATACCACCGGAAGATTGAATAAATCTTCCATCTCTGTCTTAAACGACATGGCGTTTGCTTTATTTGAAAATACACCCGCCTGCATACAGTATTCCTGTCCGTAGGCCACAGGAGGAGAAGTAGCTGGTTTAGTCGCACGAGGAGCTTCTTGCACCTTTGCAGGTGCAGATTTGCTTGCATTGCGATCAGCAACCTCCGACCTTGGAGTCGCGGAACTAGGCTTTTGCACTACAGTTTTGGTGGGTTCAGTCACCTTTGTTACTGTAGCTGGAGCCGGTATTACCGTAGGTTCCGAGTATTTGTATTTTCCGTAGTCATCCGCCATCTTGTGTGCAGGATTCAAGTGATCGCGCAGCACGCTGCTCAATTCCTCTGCTTTCAAGCTCTCAAGATATCGACCAGTCTCTTCACCCATATTGTTAAAGATGATGATAGTCGGAAGGTATTTTACATCCAATTTTCTCTTGATGGCATATCCATCAAAATTGTCAACATTGACCCTCATGGCAACGTAATGGTTGTTTAGGCGCCCCGCCACTTCATCATTAGAGTAGGATTGTGTCACCATATCTTTGCAGGGCTCGCACCAATCCGTCATGAATTCTAGATACAATGGCTTGTTTTCAGCTTTCGCCTTTTCTTTGGCGGCGGGCAAGGATCCCTTAAAGAACTCGACATTGCCTTGGGCCCAGCTGTTAATTTGGCTGAATAGGACCAGTGCTATCACACCAGCCAGAGTTTTCGATGTTTTCATATTCAATTTTCTCAAAGGTTCTTAATCGATCTTCTGATAATTCTCAGTC
>JBDSUZ010000336.1:0-10049 GCA_039927395.1 Saprospiraceae bacterium
GTTTAGTCGCTTAGTTGTTTAGCCGAACCAACCGAGTATTTTCCAGCACCCAGGACCAAGCACCCAGAACCAAACTTCCGACACCTCACACCGCACACCTTACACCAATTCTTGAAAGTCGCTGCGCTCCGATGATTTGTTGATTTGTTGAAAGTCGCTTCGCTCTGTTTAGTTGTTTAGTCGCTTAGTTGTTTAGCCGAACCAACCGAGTATTTTCCAGCACCCAGGACCAAGCACCCAGAACAAACTCTGAACTCTAAACTCTAAACTCTGAACACTTCCTATCCATTCCATATGTACTGCTTCCCCGGCAACTGGCGGAGCAGACCTTTTAGCTCCATGCCCAAAATGGTGGCGGCGAGTTCGGAGGGTGTACCTGCCCAATTCTGGTAAAAAAGGTCCACAGAAACTGGCAATGGTTTCTTGCAGAGATTGGCGAGTTGCTGTTCTGAGGCATTGAGCTCCACAAATAGCGAAGTCTGGGCTCCCCTCTTGATTTGCTCTTCGTTCCAATTCATGGCATGTGCAATATCGGTGCCATTTTCGACGAGCGATGCTTTGTTGTGCTTGATCAGGTGTAGGCAACCCTGAGCGAAAATATCACCTGGTCTGCCAGGTAATGCAAAAACATCGCGATCATATCCATTGGCTAGCTCAGCGGTAATCATTGATCCTCCTTTGACCTTAGATTCTACGACTAGTAATCCATCACACATCCCTGCGATGATCCGATTTCGCATCGGAAAATTCACTTTCTCGGCCTGTGTGCCGATGCCAAATTCAGTGAGAATGCCTCCCAATTTTCTCATTTTATTGGCCGATTCCCTATTTTCATAAGGATAGATTTGATCCATACCTGTGCCCATGACGCCGTATGTTGGAATATCAAGTTCGAGGCATTTGCGATGAGCCGCAATGTCGACACCCAGTGCTAATCCGCTGACCACATGAATATTGCATGACTGCAGTGATTCAAGGATCTGATTGCAAAGGGATATGCCTTGTGAAGTGGGAGTGCGTGTCCCTACGATTGCCAATATTCGGTGATGATCCATGTCACCATTGCCCGTATAATAAAGGACGATGGGACTATCCTTCCGCTGTTTGAGTCTATATGGATAGTCTTTGTCAGTGTAGACGATGATCCGATAATCAAGTTCCTCCGACATACGTAGCTCAACCTGAGCGGATTCAACACAGCTTGAGAAGTCCAGATTTTGAACGAGTGCCTTGCTAATGCCATGCATCTGCATCAAGTCGCGCTTTGTCGCAGAAAAAATAGCCTCTGCAGTTCCAAAATGTGCAAGAAGTTTCCTTGCAAGTACAGGGCCAATCCAGTTGACCTTACTTAAGGCAACTAGGTAAAGTATATCTGATGAATACATTACAACTTATTAAAATAAATATATATAACTAGCGTATATTTAGCCTAGTTAGCAACAAATTCTTCTTTTAATATCCTAAAAATCCCTACTCGAATATGATCGTTCCGTCACTATTTTGCTGACCACTTGGAGGACCCTGCTGGGGAGTCTTTTGGGGATTCAATTTGGCATTTAGGTCGGACATCAAAGCTGCAATCTGAGTATTGTTTGGATCCACTTGACGTCCCATGTCAAGATACATCATCGCATAATCCAACTTGGCCAGTTTAGTTTGCATCATCTTAGCAGTGGAGATGTAGAAAGGAACCAATTTGGATGCATTTGACTGATTCTTGTTGAGATAGTCCAAGTATTGCTTGATATAATTCTGCCCAGGCATGTAAAAGAGGACTTCCTGAAACTCGGTCAACAATGAGTCGAGATTATGGTGAAACTTGTATTTCTCTGCTGCAATGCCAGCTTTCATTGTCAAAGCATCATTGTAGTCCGGTACAATTTCAAGGGCACGACGCATATATGGTTCAGCCAGTGCCAGCAATTGTTGTTGCTTAGCAGGGTCAGTTTCAACGCGATATTCCTCAAACAAAGAGGTACTCATAAAGCTGTTTGCTCTTGCGCTATTCTTTGAAACTTTGATAGCAGCTCTGTTTAGCGACATTGTATTCTTCCAGGCAGGAATACGATCAAATGATTTATAGGTAAAACCTACTGCAAATATAGCAACCAATGCTATTCCCAATATTCTTCCAAGGGCCTGATTCTTATTGAGGAATTGAGGCAACCAATTGATGCACAAATAGGCAATAAATAAACTTGAAGCTACCGAGGAGGCAAAGACAAAACGCTCATTCATGAAAGTTCCTACCGGTAGGAAAATATTGGAGGTAATAGATAGCGTCAGAAAATAGAAAGCCAAAATGTAAGAAATCACTTTTTTGGTTTTCCAATTTTTGAACATAACAAACACTAGAAATGCATGCACCGCTAGTGACAGTAGTACCTGCCAATCGCCAAGATGCATTTTTGGAATCTGATATGGATAATAGTCATGCGTAAGCGGATGGGGGAAAAACAGCAATTTGATATAGAGCAAAAGTGTGTAAAATATCGTAGAATACTTTTGGATGAAATTCATGCCTAGGAAGGGGTCGTTCATCAGCAATGTACTCGGCTTTCCGCTGTTGATCAGGTAGCCGATAACTTGGTATCTGATCAGCAAATAGACAAATGTAGCTGCTATCAATGGCATACAAGTCTTAAGAATTGTACCTCGTCCCGCCTTTGTGAAAAACCACATGGTCACAGGAATCACAAGTAAAAAGGTCAGCGCATTTTCTTTTGACATCAGTGCGAGGAAGAATACTATTCCAGAGCCAATTAACCAAGTTCGCTTCTGATCCTTGAGATATCGAAGGGAGAGGTAAAGGGCTGTAAGTGCACCGAGTAAAGACATGATTTCATCCCTACCTTTGATATTTGCCACTACCTCACTGTGAATCGGGTGTAGCATAAATAGGACAGTTGCAATAAATGGAATGGACCAATACCATCGTTTGTCGTCAGAACTAGGAACAATCAATTGAAAGATCCTAAGAAGCAACAAACCCATCAGGCCATAAAGCAGAATATTACCAAAGTGCCCGACTTTTGGATTCAGGCCAAACATATGATATTCGATCGCAAAGGTTATGATCGACAGTGGACGATACCTAGAACCCGTTACAAGATCTTTTTGCTCGCCGAAATAGCCTTGAAAACTCTCATGCGAGAGGATATTTGAAATGCCATCCATCAAGGATGAGTCCTTTGTGTAGCTATTGTTGGTGATGACCATCTGATCATCGAGAATATATTCGTAGGGAAGAGATTGCCAGTAAACAATGAAGGACAGCGAAAAAACGATCAGGGCCGGAATCCACCATTTCTTCCAAAATCCACCTTCAAATTGATTGGGCATCAACAAATTTGCAGACGCTGAAGCCTGTGCGGCTCTAGCAGTGTTCTGATTACTAATCGGTTTGGATGTAGAGCCTGATTTCTTGATCGGTTTTGACATATCGCTTTGTTCCTAATGAATAGAGAGGGAGAATTATGAAAATTCCATAAATCCTGCGCAAAATAAAGCAAAAAAATATACGCTGCATGCAATTTGCATCAGAAATATACTTTCACATTAAAATAAAAGCTAATATATACCTTTCACTCAATCAACTGAAAGCTGATTCCATCAACTGAATCAATTGTTGATCATGCACTTTCTTGAATCCGGTAGCTGGTGAAGCTGCCATTTTCCTTGAAATGAGTTGAAATGGATATTTGGGATATCGCACTCGCAGATAGGACCAAGCTCCCATATTTGCCGGTTCTTCTTGTACCCAAAACAAGTCGGCTTTGCCATATTTTGCGATGATCGCATCGAGTTTGGATTCTACTAGCGGGTAAAGTTGCTCGAAACGAACGATTGCTACATCCTTACGCTTGAGTTCAGTGCGCGTCTTGATTAAATCGTAGTAGATCTGTCCACTACAAAGCAGCAGTTTCTTGACTTTAGCGCTTGATTTGCCCTCAAAATCAGGATCATCGAGGATCTCTTGAAAGCTAGTATCCTTGCCGAATTCTGCAAATGTCGAGACGCAGGCAGGGTGACGCAGCAATGATTTTGGAGACATCACGATCAGTGGCTTCCGGAAATTCCAAGTAAGCTGACGGCGCATCAAATGGAAAAAATTGGCTGGCGTCGAGATATTGGCAATGATCATATTGTACTCCGCAGCATTCTGCAAGAAGCGCTCTACGCGGGCACTAGAGTGCTCGGGACCCTGTCCGTCGTATCCATGAGGCAAAAGCATCACAAGCCCACTCATACGCTGCCATTTGGTTTCGCCAGCCGTAATAAACTGATCAACAATGGTCTGTGCGCCATTGTAAAAGTCTCCAAACTGTGCTTCCCAAATGACCAGCGTCTCTGGAGATGCCATCGAATAGCCATATTCGAAGCCCAGCACGCCAAATTCGGAGAGCAAGGAATTGTAAATGCGGAATTGACCTTGTTTGTCCGCCAGACCAGACAGACGATTATATGATTCGAAATTGACTACATCGCGGAAGACCGCATGTCGGTGAGAGAATGTACCCCGTCGCACATCTTGTCCACTCATGCGGACGTCTTTGCCGTTGATCAAGAGACTGGCATAAGCAGCGAGTTCGCCGTATCCCCAGTCAACAAGTCCTTGGTCGAGTAGCTTCTTCTTGCCCTGCAATAGTCGATTTACTTTATCAAGGGGAGTAAAATTCTCTGGAATCGTTTGTAAATGCTTGAGAATTTTTTGAAGTTGCTCGGCAGGAATTCCAGTGACAGGTGAATTTTCAAATGACTCTTGACCTGCGGCTTTGGTCAATTTCCTCCAGGAAGCTTCTGGTTCCTGATACTTGTATGGCAGCGACTTCTGCTTCACCAAGTCTTGTCTTTGCTGCAGAGTCTGCCAGAAATTGTCTTCCATTTCCTCAGCGAGGGATTTCTCTACATCACCTCTATCGATCAGTCGTTGACTATATATCTGTCTTGGATCCTCATGCTTACTGATGATCTCATACATCTGTGGCTGTGTGAATTTAGGATCATCCCCCTCATTGTGTCCATGTTTGCGATAGCACACCATATCGATGAAGACATCGGTATTGAATTTCTGACGGAAAGCAACGGCCATTTCAGAAACAAAAACAACTGCCTCGGGATCATCGCCATTGACGTGAAATACGGGGGCCTGGACCAAACTTGCTGCTGCAGTGCAATATGTCGAGGAACGTGCATCTTCCCAGTCGGTCGTGAAACCAATCTGGTTGTTGATTACAAAATGAATGGTACCACCAGTATAATAACCATCGAGTTGACTCATTTGCACACATTCGTAGACAACGCCTTGTCCCGCCATCGCTGCATCACCATGAATAAGTATTGGCAAGATCTTGTCGAAATCGCTTTCATACATGATATCAGCTTTGGCTCTTGCAAAACCTTCAACAACAGCATTCACTGCCTCCAAATGTGAAGGATTCGGTGCTAGTTTCAAATGGACCAATTTACCCTCCTCCGTCGTGATCTGGGTGGAATAGCCCAAGTGATATTTGACATCGCCATCTCCAAAGCTCAGCTCAGGCTGAATATTGCCTTCAAACTCATTGAAGATTTGCTCGTAGGTCTTGTGCATTGTATTCGCAAGCACATTTAATCGTCCACGGTGCGCCATACCGATGACCACCTCCTCCACTACATCACTTGCAGCAGATTGAATAATGGCATCAAGTGCGGCTATAGTAGTCTCTCCTCCTTCGAGTGAAAAGCGTTTTTGACCTACATACTTTGTTTGCAAAAACTCTTCAAATACTACAGCATCAGTAAGTTTTTCTAAGATTCTTTTCTTCTTGCTGAGTGACAGCCCAAAATCAGCTTGAATCTTGCGTCGTTCGATCTGATCGAGCAGCCATTCCCGTTTTTCCATATTCTCAATATGGGCAAATTCATAGCCTATTGGACCTGCATAGATCGCTTGTAGTTGTGCCAAAATGTCCTTGAGCGTAGCAGATTCAAGTCCAATTTCAGCACCAGCAACAAAAACCTGATCAAGATCCGATTCTGCAAGTCCGTAATATGTCAGATCCAGTTGCGGCTTGCGGTCTTTACGATTGCGTATGGGATTGGTATTTGACAACAAATGGCCGCGATGGCGAAATGCAAATATCAATGACAGCACGCCAAATTCCTTGGTGGATAGTTGAGTGGAAGCACCTGATTCCTGATGACCATTCTTGGAACTTTGAGCGAAATCAAAACCTTTGAAGAAGTCGCTCCAACTGTGCTCGATGCTACTGGGATCTACCAAATACTGCTTATAGAGTGACTCGATATAGGCAGGATGGGCGTTATTTATATATGAAAAGTCTTGCAAGGCCTGAAGTTTGTGTTGTTTGTAGTTTTTGGGAGTTGCTTACTCCTACTTAGTTTTGTTGTACCATTTGGCAAAATCTTTAGCAAAATAGGTCATGATTACATCTGCACCTGCACGACGAATACTCAGCAATGTTTCAGGCATTGCTTGTTCGAAATCAAGCCAGCCATTGCGACAAGCGGCAGATAGCATCGCGCATTCGCCACTGACATGGTAAGCTGCGATTGGAATTTCGAATTCTGAACGGAGCATATGAATTACATCGAGGTAGTGCAATGCCGGCTTGACCATCAGATAGTCAGCACCTTCGTTGAAGTCCAATTCTGCCTCCACCAATGCCTCCCGCTTGTTGGCAGGATTCATTTGGTAGGTCTTCTTATTACCTGATTTTGGGGCTGAATCAAGCGCGTCGCGAAATGGTCCGTAGAACGCACTTGCGTATTTGGCTGTATAGGCCATGATAGCAGTTTGCTCAAAATTTGCCTCATCCAAAGCCTCTCTTATCACAGCAACCCGGCCATCCATCATATCACTAGGACCAATGGTATCAAATCCAGCTTCAGCTTGAGCAAGCGCCATTTTGGCTAAAATCTCTAAGGTCTCGTCGTTGATGATCACACCATCGCGCAGCACACCGTCATGGCCGTCAGAACTATAAGGATCCAAAGCCACATCGCTGATGAGATGTAGGTCAGGAAATTGTCTTTTGATCTCTCTGGCAGCCTTCAGATAAAAATTGTCAGGATGATAGCTATGCGTTCCTGTTTGATCTTTGAGCTCTTCAGCTATTGCTGGAAATATCATAAAACTGTTGATTCCCAGCTTCATACTCTCCTCAATATCACCGATCAAATTGTCAAATGTCTGGCGGTAAGTGCCAGGCAAAGAATGAATTTCTTCTTTCCTATTGCTGCCATCAAAAAGGAACATTGGGTACACTAGGTTGGCAGGAGAAAGGCTTGTCTCTTGGACAAGGTCTCTGATAACCTGTGATTTGCGATTGCGTCTTGGCCTGCGTGGTAGGAAATACTGCATAAGTTGATTGTATTTAGCCCAGGCTACGGCGTTTTTGTTTTCATTGGAACAGGGTCATGGCCGGAGCCTCCCCAAGGGTGACATCGACCGATTCTCTTCAAGCCTAGGAATAGGCCTTTAAGTGGCCCCCATACTCGTATTGCTTCGACCATATAGTGCGAGCAAGTAGGGTGGAAACGACATTTTGGTCCCAAAATGGGTGAAATCGCCCATTGGTAAAACTTAATGGGCAGAATAAGTAGTTGTTGAAAAAACTGGCGAATCAAGGATTGATGTTTAAGGTCATTTGGTCCTGCTGAAACAACAAATACTGCGAATTGTTAGACTGCGGAACAAATGTGACGATGTTTTTTTGCGACTCGGAGGCAGGCAATAGGAGTGTATTCCAAATTTGCCCTTTCTTAAACTTCGGCGCCGGAGCGTCCAAATAGCACCAAAGCACTTGAGGCTCCTCTCCTTTTTCCATTCCAATCCATGTCATCGGCAAACTCTTACCGTCGTGCTTGATGATCAGATGCTGCGAAATGTATTTGTGTACAATTTCATTTGCCGTCGCTGTTTCAGCTTTCTCGTGCAAGTGCAATGCTGGTAATCCCTCGGCTATCAAGGCTTTGTCAAGGTCATCAGCGTATAGTGATATACTAATCTGATATTTCTTATCCTTGGTGCTGTATTCTATGCTTGTCTTTGTAAAAAAGAAAGTGTGCAGTGTCACAGACAATTGAAGGAAAGTTGACAAAAACAATGTCAGAAGGAACACGATGGAGGTTTTGGTTGAAAAAAAGGGGATACAGGTAAATTACTTGTATCCCCTAGCATTATTGCGAGACGCTACAGAAAATTAATAACGGTACTCATTGGTTTTGTAAGGTCCATTTTTAGAAACCCCAATGTAGTCAGCTTGTTTGTCAGTAAGCACTTCCAATTCAACACCGATTTTGGCCAAATGCAATCTTGCGACTTGCTCATCAAGGTGTTTTGGCAGCGTGTATACTTTGTTTTCGTATTTCTCATGATTTTGCCACAATTCTAATTGAGCCAATACTTGATTGGTAAATGAATTGGACATTACAAAAGAAGGGTGACCCGTAGCGCAACCCAAGTTGACAAGACGGCCTTCAGCCAAAAGCAAAATGTCTTTGCCTTCAATTGTGTACTTATCGACCTGAGGCTTGATTTCAACTTTTGAATTGCCGTGCTGAGTATTTAACCAAGCAACGTCTATCTCATTGTCGAAGTGGCCAATATTGCAAACAATAGCCTTGTCTTTCATCAATTTGAAATGCTCAGCCTTGATGATATCGCAGTTGCCGGTAGCCGTAACGATGATATTTGCTTCAGGCAATGCTGATGCCAATTTTTTCACTTCGTAACCGTCCATTGCAGCTTGAAGCGCACAGATTGGATCGATTTCAGTGACGATAACTCTCGCTCCAGCACCGCTCAAAGAAGCAGCAGAACCTTTGCCCACGTCACCATAACCGCAAACAATAGCAACTTTACCTGCCATCATGATATCAGTCGCACGACGGATGGCGTCAACCAATGATTCTTTGCAACCGTATTTGTTATCAAATTTTGATTTGGTAACCGAGTCATTGACATTGATCGCTGGCATCACTAGTGTGCCATTTTTCATACGTTCATGCAGACGGTGAACACCAGTAGTTGTCTCTTCGCTCAATCCGCGAATACCATCTGCTAGTTCAGGAAATCTGTCGAAGACCATATTTGTCAAGTCTCCCCCATCATCCAAAATCATATTGAGTGGCTGGCCATCGCTAAATGCAAACAATGTCTGCTCGATACACCAGTCAAATTCAGTTTCGTTCATTCCCTTCCATGCAAACACTGGAATATCTGCTGCTGCAATAGCTGCTGCGGCATGGTCTTGTGTAGAGAAAATGTTGCAAGAAGACCATGAAACTTCAGCTCCTAAATCGATCAAAGTCTCGATCAAAACTGCGGTTTGAATGGTCATGTGAAGGCAACCCGCTATGCGAGCACCCTGAAGTGGTTTGCTTACACGATATTGATCGCGCAATGCCATAAGACCTGGCATTTCGGCTTCCGCCAATTCGATTTCTTTTCTTCCCCAACTCGCCAGGCTAATGTCTTTGACTTTGTAGCGAAGGCCTTGATCTACTGTATGCATGTATGAAAGGATTTTATTTAAAAACGCTGCAAAGGTAATGTATAGTATTGTATTTTCCTTGCAATCCCCCGCCTAAATGCTTGGGTCAATGCTGTAAATCAGCTATTTAAAGCGATAGTGCTTTGATAGAGCGACAATACCTTTTCGGTAGCGGTTTTGCGATCAAACTTTGAGAGATTTTGCTTTCCTCTCTCCACCATGATTCTCGCTAGCTCAGTGTCTGTTAAGATTCTTTCGATTGTTTGCCTCAATTCCGCGGCATTTGTCGGATCGATCAGAGCGGCTGCCAAGCCTCCAACTTCCTTCAATGAACTACAATTAGAAGTAATCACCGGAATTCCCACAGCTTGCGCTTCAAGGACTGGAATGCCAAATCCCTCACCTCTAGAGGGGAAAATAAACAGCGAAGCTCCTTTGTAGATCGCTGGTAATAGTGCAAAATCGAGCTTAGGAATCCAGTGAATCCACTTGTCTAAAGCATGTGAATTGGCGTATTCATGCAGCTTCTGCTTGTACTCTCCTCCATCC
>JBDSUZ010000337.1:0-6176 GCA_039927395.1 Saprospiraceae bacterium
AATAGGCATCAAAGTGAGGGAAATTCTTTCCGTTGCTGATCGTCACGTAGCGATACTTGAGGCTTTGGGAAGAGCGAGCCAAAGTAGCAATCTGGTCATCATGACTGGTGGACTTGGTCCGACAAAAGACGACATCACTAAATTTGCGCTTTCTTGTTTTTACGGCGTCGGAATGGAATTTCACCAAGAAACTTACGAGCGCCTGAAGGCCTATTTTGCCATGAGAGGTCGAGCAATGGATGCAAGCCTTGAGGCACAATGCAATATGCCGTCAAATGCCGAAATTCTGACCAATAATCTTGGCACTGCCCCTGGCATGTGGTTCGATTCAGAAGGTATCATCATGGTTTCGATGCCTGGTGTGCCATATGAGATGCGACATATCATGGAGACCTCAGTGATCCCGAAATTGAAAGCAAACGGCAGCTTAGGCGTAGTTACACATCATACGATATGTACCGGAGGAGTTGGCGAAACAGATTTGGCAAGGCTTGTCGAAAATACTGAAAACAATCTACCCCCATGGGCTTCGCTGGCCTATTTGCCTGGTGTTGGTCAAGTTCGAATGAGGCTTTCGGCTTACAATATCACGGCTGAACAAAGCATCATATTTGAGAAAATTGCAAAGGAGCTTGAAGATAAAGTAGCTAAGCACACGTATGCAATTGGCGATCAAAGTCTTGAAGAGACGCTTGGCAAAATGCTCTTGGCTAAAGGCAAGACGATTAGTGTCGCCGAGAGCTGCACCGGTGGATATATTGCACACAAAATTGCCTCAATCGCTGGGGCATCTGAATACTTCCGCGGCGGTGTCATTCCCTACCACAATGATCTCAAGATCCAGATGCTGGGAGTCAAGCCTTCGACGATCGAAGCAAATGGCGCTGTCAGTGAACAGACAGTCAGAGAAATGGTGACTGGGGCTCTAGCACTGCTCAAATCAGACATAGCAATTGCCATTTCAGGTATCGCTGGACCAAGTGGGGGCTCGGAGGAAAAACCAGTCGGAACAACTTGGATAGCAATCGGTGACAGGCAAAATACATATACCAGGAAGGTGAATTTCTCTAAAGACAGGTTGCGAAACATCGAATTTGATACTGCAATCGCCTTGTATCTAAGTTTGAAATTTTTGCAGGGACAAGAATTCGCTTAACTTCGCAACCATTTCCAATCAGAATCCAGTCAAACCTTGTGACCATGGCAAATTTTGAATTAATCATGCCCAAAATGGGCGAAAGTATCATGGAAGCTACGATCCTCAAATGGGTCAAAAAAGTAGGCGATTCTGTCAAAATGGATGAAACCATCCTTGAAATTGCAACGGATAAGGTCGACTCCGAAATCCCAAGCCCAGTAGAAGGGATTTTGACTGAAATCAAGTTTCAGGAAAACGATGTTGTTGAAATCGGCAAAGTCATCGCCATATTGCAAACAGGAGGCAAACAGGAAGCTGCAGTTGCCGCCCCATCAGCCCCTGCTGCAGAATCAAAAAATATCGCTACTGTTCAAAATACAGCTGCAAGTGCTCCTGCAGCACAAGCTCCAGTGCAATCCTCTGACAGTCGATTTTACTCTCCTTTGGTCAAGAATATTGCGAAAGAAGAGAACATAAGTCAACAAGAATTGGACGCAATCGCGGGTACCGGCCAGGAAGGTAGAGTCACCAAGAAAGATATGATACAGTATCTTGAAAACAGGGGAAGCGGTGCTACTCAACAAACAAGTGCTCCACAAACGCAAACTCCAGTTCAGGAGAGTTCCAGACCAGAGCCAGCGAGAACTGCGCCATCACAGAGTATGAGCGGCAATGTCGAGATCATCGAAATGGACCGTATGCGCAAGTTGATCGCAGAACATATGGTCAACTCCAAGCGCATTTCACCACACGTAACTTCATATATCGAAGTTGATGTAACTAATATTGTCAACTGGCGCGAAAAAGCCAAGAAGCAATACGAAGTCAAATACAACGAAAAAATAACCTTCACTCCGATCTTTATCGAGGCTGTCGTAAAGGCTATCCGTGACTTCCCGATGATCAATGTATCGGTCGAAGGTGACAAGATCATTCGCAAGAAGGACATCAATATTGGTATGGCTGCTGCCCTGCCATCAGGCAACCTGATCGTGCCAGTTATCAAAAATGCTGATTTCCTCAATCTTGCTGGATTGACCAAATCAGTCAATGATTTCGCGACACGTGCTAGGGCAAATCAATTGAAACCAGATGAAATCTCAGGCGGAACTTTTACGTTGACCAACGTAGGAACTTTTGGCAATGTAATGGGAACTCCAATCATCAATCAACCGCAAGTGGCAATATTGGCTGTCGGAGCCATTCGCAAGAAACCTGCAGTAATGGAAACGGAGTTTGGAGATGTGATAGCAATCAGGCAATTGATGTTCCTATCCCTTTCATATGACCATCGCGTAGTGGATGGCTCTTTGGGTGGAACATTCCTCCGCAGAATTGGGGACTATCTTGAAAAATTTGATCACCATCAGACTGTTTAAGACAGTTCGGCCTTCACATATGCTTAGACAAATCAACTTATTACTGCTCTTCGGAGTTCTTTGTCCTTGCATCTTATCCGCTCAGACTGATCCAAAAACCCTGCGCAAGGAGGCTAGTTCCTTAGTTGATAAGGGTCAATTTTCCATTGCAATTGCAATGTTGGAGTCCTATCAGGTTAGACATACTGAAGATTTAAGCATTTTGCCACTTTTGGCCGAAGCGCAGTGGGGCACTCATCAGGCTTTCAAAGCCGCCCAATCATGGAATGCCTGGCTCAGCTCACTTAAAGAGCCAGACCCATTAGTCTTGAGGTCTCTTGCTATGGCATGGCATCATAGCGGCCATTTCAAGGAAGCAATATCCAATTACAAACGATATCTCAGCCTAGACTCCAAGGCAGAGGATAAGCTCTACATACTAGGATCTATACAAAGAGCAGCAAATGGATTATCCCTGCAGTTTAGCGCACAGCAAATGTTAATTGAAAATCCTGGCGCAGTAATCAATAGTGCTGAGGAGGATTTCAAACCCATACCAAGTCAAATAGTAAAGGGTAGATTCTACTTCAGCAGCAATAGGTTAGTGCCATTGGAGCCTTTGGGTTCAGAATCAGAAATTGTGGCAGAGCAAGTGACAGCAGCTAATTGCAATATCTACCAATCGCAAAATGACCGTGGAGTCTGGGTGCAGGCAAATGCATTGAAGGCACCAATCAATACCTCAAAAGAGGAAGTTTTGTTGGACTTCAAAAATCAAGGCAGCATCTTGTATTTCCTGTCGGGAAATGATATGCTTCATAGCAAAATACGGACCGACACATTTCGCAGCAAATCGGTCGTCAAGAAATTGGAGCCTCAAGTAATGGAGCTGCCTTATCTGCCAGAAGCTGGAGACCGTGATTTTGTGTGGGTCAATGACTATACATTTTGTTTTGCATCCAAGCGATTGCCGGGATACGGTTCCTACGACCTATTTGTATGTCAATGGAAGGATGGAAACTGGTCTGAGCCATTCAATATTGGACCTTCAATCAATACCGCTTATGATGAGGTTTGCCCATACCTAACATTGAATGGCAATACGCTTTACTTCAGCTCAAACTCTCAAGCCAGCATTGGAGGTTACGATATATTTTCGAGCACATATGCCCAGGAAACACAAAGTTGGAGCGAAGTCGCGAATTTGGGATTGCCAATCAATTCTGCCGGCGACGATCTGTGGTTTAGACTTGGCCTTGACAGCCAAGAAGCATATTTGAGTTCAGATCGACGTGACCAGGGCCTGGGCAAGAGCGATATCTATCTCGTATATTTTAAGAAGCCCACTGATCAACAAAGCAGTCCCAATCTCTCCTATGCTTGGATTGACCCATTGCTGCAGGGACCAGTGCCCGTCAATTCGGAAATTGAACTTACCAAACCGAAATCAAGAACAGAGACCATGGGCAAATCAAGTTGGGTGATCGATCCGATTTACTTGCCAGGTGGGGATTTTGTTCTTTCGGAACTGATGAAGACAAAATTTCAACAATTGTCGGAGATCTATCGCAAAGACCCCAGTTTGAAATTTGTGATTAATTCCTTCGTATCAGAAGATGCCAGCGGAGAGTTGGACTTACTCTTTGCCATTAGAAATGCCGAAAAGGCAGCGGAATATCTGACAAAATTGGGTTTGCCCGTCGGATCTATTGCAATGAGTTCATTTGGAGCCAATTATCCAATCGCTATTCCTGAAATCGCAGGCGTACCAAATCAAACTAGCGCATACTTCAACAATCGCCTAGAGGTGTTGGTGATTCCAACTGACACGACAAGCATTTCATTTACTTATACCTTGCCCGATGTAGGCGAATCGCTAAGCGATAGGGAAGGTTCGGCATTCCGAGATAAATCCAAGGGATTGAATTTTAGAGTTCAATTCCTCGTCTCGGCGCAAATGTATAAAGGGGAAATATTCAACAATGCCCAATACCGAGATCCTTATGTTGAAGCTACTCCCGGCAATGGCAACTATCGATTTATGGTAGGTTTTGAGAAGAGGTATCAGAATATTCAGTCGGTACTCAATCGCCTGAGGGCACAAAATTATAGTGATTCTTTTATCGTGGCCTATCTCGATGGTCGGCGACTGGCTCCAAATGAAATAAGCCCTGAATTGCTTCGACTTTATCCGGATCTGCAAAGCTGGAAAGACAACTGATGTGAATCTAAACAGGTACAGATCATCGATTCTGACAAATTAAGAGGCTATTTGTCCAAAATAAATTATATAAATTTTACATTTTAGACAATCCATAGTAAATTGGAAAAAAAACTGTGGACCCTACCAATATTAAGGATCCGGAATATTTTCACAAAGTTGTAGACTGCCAATACGCTTGTCCGGCACATACACCTGTTCCCGAGTATATCAGACTGATAGCTGCTGAGAAATACACCGAGGCCTACATGGTCAATTGGGAATCGAACGTATTCCCCGGCATTCTCGGAAGAACTTGCGATCGCCCTTGTGAACCGGCCTGTAGACGAGGAAGAGTGGAAGAGGAACCTGTGGCAATCTGCCGCTTGAAACGCGTTGCTGCCGACAATAAGTCGGAGGTCAAGCATCTGATGCCAAATATTCCGAGCGTCGGCAATGGCAAGAAAATAGCACTCATTGGAGCAGGACCTGCATCGCTAACAGTAGCCCGTGATTTGGCGCCACTAGGCTATGAAATCCACCTATTTGACAATCAAGATCTTGGCGGTGGAATGATGCGCAGTCAGATTCCTTCATTTCGTCTACCTGCCTCTGTGCTCAACGAAGAAGTTGGGTATATACTGGATATGGGCATCCATACTCAGTTTAAGACTTACGTCAATAGCCTTGAGGAAGTACTCGCAGGAGCTTATGATGCCTTATTTATTGGCACAGGTGCGCCACGTGGTCGTGATCTAACCGAATTGCCTGGAAGAGCGGAGGGTGTCAAGAATATTCATATTGGAATCGAATGGCTAGCAAGTGTAGCCTTCGAACATATTTCCCAAATTGGGAAAAAAGTGATCGTACTTGGTGGTGGAAACACTGCAATGGATTGTTGCAGGACATCTCGTCGCCTAGGCGGTGAAGAAGTAAAAGTTGTTGTGAGAAGTCCATTTGCCGATATGAAGGCTTCTCCTTGGGAAAAGGAAGATGCCCTTCACGAAGACATACCTATCATAGACAACCACGTTCCCCTGGCCTTTGTCTCCGAAAATGGTCGTTTGATTGGAATGAATTTTGACCGAGTAGCACCTGTTATTGACGAGCAGGGCAAGCGCAGATTGGTCTCTTCCGGTGAAGCACCCGTTTTTATTGAGGCTGATGACGTATTGATCGCCATAGGACAAGAAAATTCATTTCCATGGATCGAACGCAATTTAGGATTGCGCTTTAACGAATGGAATATGCCTATCGTCGATGAATTAACTTTTCAATCGACACTTCCTACAGTGTTTTTTGGGGGAGATTCGGCATTTGGGCCTAAGAATGTAATCACTGCGGTCGCACATGGACATCAAGCAGCTGTGTCAATAGATCTGTTCTGCCAAGCACAGGATTTGCGCCAAAGACCTGATCCGATGACCAATCTGGTGAGCCAAAAAATGGGAATTCACGAGTGGATTTATGACAATGATGT
>JBDSUZ010000338.1:0-6075 GCA_039927395.1 Saprospiraceae bacterium
TCTTATGCGCCTACACGCTAATCGCCTGCTTCGAATCATCAAATCAACAGAATGGCGATCGGACCTTGGGTGAGACCTCGCAAACTTTGCAAACTCGCACACTCGCAAACTCCCATATCTGTGAGCGTAGCGACTTTCAAGAATTGGCGTAGGGCCTAAGGCCTATGGAAACAGCCAAATTCGATTGCTTCGACTCATCAAATCATCGACTCATCAAATCATCGGAGCAGCGACTTCTTCGACTAAACAACTAAACAACTAAACGATTAAACGGAGCGTAGCGACTTTTTTACCTCATCAAATCATCAAATCATCAAATCATCGGCGCGGAGCGCCTTCCTTACAGAAATATCTCCGTCGCCCCATACCCATACTTGGGATGGTATTCATTTCTGAACTCCTTTACGAATGGGTGGTACTGCAGTCTTTGCGTGATTTCGCTCTTGAGTCTTCCTTTTCCAATGCCGTGAATAACAAAGATCCGAGGTAAACCCATTTGAACGGCTTTATTAAGGTAGGATTCAAATGTGCGCAATTGCAAATGCAGTTTTTCGCCATCAGATAGCTTTTGCGCATTTTTGTGCAATAGCTCGATATGTAAATCTATTTCATCTGGAAATTCAGCATAGGTCTGAACATCAGGTTGATGCACTGGCTTTTCGTCTGGTTGACTCGCGAAGCTTTGTCGTGATTTGGCTGCAGTTTTGGCATATTCATTTAAGTCTTCAGGCGAATCGCCTTTTGCCTCCAATTCCTCAAATAACCTGACGATATAGGCCTGTTTGTCGAGCAAAGGAGCGAAATCTAATCGCTTGAACAAAGTTGATGCCTTTGGCTTCCATTCCTTCTCCTGAAATAACTGTGAACCGTCAGTGGCCTGATAATTGAAGCTGAACTTAAATCTCGGACCATCATTGAGTGCATCAAGTGGGTATTGATCCAGCTGAATCACCGCTCCTGAATTGAGAAAACCATTGGTCTTCGGTGTATTGTTGTCCAAACTTACCTGCCATTGATAGTGAAATGGCAAAAGTGTATTGTTGATCAAAAATGCCTGCAAGCCTTTCATCTCCTGTGATTTATCAAACATCGGAATGAAGGCGATGAAGCAGCCACATTGTGAAGGATCCATTTTGAACTGCAGGACAGATGCAGGACCTGAGGAGGCGGTTGGAGCTTGTTCTGATTGTCGCTCGATCTGAATAGCGACGCTGGAGAGGTCTTCTTCGAATACGGGGATTTCTATCTGGCTTTCTAGGATTTTGACCTTCACCATTCCCATGCCGAGGATAGCAATTATTTCTGCCGCTTCGCCAGTATGTTTTAACCAAATGATATCGCCTATTTGCATAAGAACTATTTGCTCTGAGAATGGTTCTCTTTCAAATATCTAACTTCGCAGCGAGATTATAACGTAAATGGCCGCTTATTCAGTAAAGGAGATGTATTATACGCTGCAGGGGGAGGGATTCCACTGTGGTAGGGCGGCCGTATTTCTGCGTTTTGCTGGTTGCAATTTATGGACCGGCAGGGAAAAAGATAGGCATAAAGCCATCTGTCAGTTTTGCGATACAGATTTTGTGGGCACAAATGGCCCTAACGGAGGCAAATTTGAAAGCGCTCAAAGTCTCGCTGAAAAGGTGATTTCCCTATGGCCGGCTTCCTTACCTGGCGAGCCATTCGTTGTGTGCACTGGGGGCGAACCCATGTTGCAACTCGATGAAGCTATCATAGATGCGCTTCACGAAGTAGGATTTGAAATTGCGGTCGAGACCAACGGTACTATCCCCGCTGTAGCTGGAATAGATTGGATCTGCATGAGTCCCAAAGCAAATTCGGAAATCGTACAACGCAGTGGCCAGGAACTAAAGCTGGTTTATCCACAGCTCGATTTTGACCCTGCTGCATTTGCGGACTGGGATTTCGAGCATTTTTACCTTCAGCCGATGGATAGCCCCACTCAGGTGGATAATACCAAAGCAGCTATTGCTTATTGCCTGGAGCATCCCCAGTGGCGTCTCAGCGTACAGATGCACAAAACGGTTGGAATCCTGTAAGACTTATTTCTTCGGAGTAGGATATCTGTAGTCGATTTCAACTCCATTGGCCAATAGATGGCCCTTGATGGCAGTATATGCTGCGCCAGCCGGAACAGAGACCAATAATCTTGCTGCATCGGCAGGAATTGCAACAGAGACTTTGCCTTTGACATCCCGCATAAGTATCTCACGTCCAACAGCATCATAGACATCTGTCATACTGTCTCCCAGATCTACTTCGACCGATTTAGCATCCTTGTATGGATTGTAGTAGAGGTATGTAGGATAGGCCAGGCTTGAGCGGAACATGTCAGCAGCAACGCAATCTATCTTGAGGATTTTGTCGACGTTGGTACCGCCAATCAAGCCTCCAAAAAAGCCCACATGACCACTTCCGTAAAGCGAAAACATTGATTCCTCGGGCATGCCTTTAACCCATTGAGGCCCATCACCTTGAGCAAATGGAGTCTTGCCCTTGTATTGAGGATAATTGGATTCCTTGATCAAACCTTCGTAAGCAATTGCTTCTTTGGCTAATGCTTTTTTATTTGGAAGCGCCTGGAGGGAGTCCGGAATTTCACTTGGATAAAATAATCTGGCGGTGTTGGCCGCATTCAATGCCCATTTGCCCACTGCACGCGCATAGCGTTGATCGTAGCGAAGCATTGCCGTGAGAGGCCATGCAAGGTCAAAGGTATTCATCGCGAAGCCATAGCCTCCCTGATGCACCGTACTGCCAACCATGCCGCTGACATCATATCCGCCCCATTTGCCAACGATTACGCCCCATCCTTCGCGGTTGGTGGCATCTCCGTCAAATGTCCAGTCGATAAATTTCTGAACTTCATAATTGCCCCCTTGCTCAGCATTTAGCCTAGCTCCTACATAAGCTCCAAAAGGCATCAATGATTCATAGAAACGGCTTTCCTTTTGGCCTTGCAATGCATTTAAAGCCTTTTTTGCAGCTTCCAGATATTTCGCATCACCAAATTTCACATAAGCAGAATACAAAATAAAAGCATATCCACCTGCAGCATCTTCCTGTGTTGGAATATGATTTACACCGCCTTTCATCTCCTTGAAATCAAAATAGGAATAGGAATAATTCTGATCCAAAATTTCTGCAGATTTGTAAAATTGATCTGCAATAGCCCTCAGTATTTCGTCATTTCCCTCAGTCTTGGGATAGTAATTTGCCATTCCGTAGAATAGCACGTTGTTGTATACATCATACCAGTAATCATTGCCATATCCACCGCCCACATGAGCCCCTTTGTTGGTGAAATTTTGGATGATATTCCAACCATTGTCTTTGTTGAAGTAATTTTGCGACATCTTGACATAGTTGCGACCATCCTGATTGCTTTTGTCAATTCCCACTAATGTAGCACCAATAATTGCACCTAATTGGCCCAATGCTTCGTGGTTTTCGCCATTGTTAACTACAGCGCCTTGCCTTACATCGCCTATGCAGGTGAATAGCCCAAAGGTCTTTTGATTCACATTGCGCTTCATGGTGTCTTCCCAAATCAATGGCATGAATGGACCCGTCGCTGACCAGTCAAATACATATTGATCAAATAACTGAGTTGTCTTTTTCCAGTCCCTGAGTTGATAAGGCTGGGGTTCATTTGGCATAGCATCGACCCTAGGTACTGCCGCCTGAGCAACAGGGCCATTTTCTGGGCTGAAGTTTTTCTTTTCCTCCTTACAGGAAATGCCAATCAATAGGATCGAAAGGAATAAAATACTGCGATTTATCATAGTGTCCATGTTCTTAAATTGGTTCTTTCAACAAGCCTTCGTCGCTATGACGTGAGGGCATTTTTTCTTCAAATGCTTTATCCCTTAAAATGGATTTTGCCATAAAATAGCCCAAAAATTGAACTGCAGCAATTACTAACAGAGCGTAGCGCAATGCAAAATCCTCACTCACCATACGTGCGAGGACGATAAATAATCCGCAACCTGCCAAACGGCCGATGTACAAGCCAATTTCGTGATTGAAAATGTATGAGAATTCGTTGCGTTTTTCTTTTGCAGCCACCCAGTCAATAACTTGAAGTTGAATCGGGAAGTAAGCAATATCCAAGAGTGGTCGAGCAAATATTAGGCAAACGACAAATAGGATGACTCCTGTAGAATTATAGAAACCAGCATTTACCAAAGCTCCAAAAAGAAAGAGGACCAAGCCAATGGCATAGATCAATAGTCGGTGTTTAGGACCTGTGATACGCCCGAGTATATATAGCAAAATGGCCGAGAGCAAAGCTCCAATAGCCTGAATCATTCCTAGAGCTCCTTCCTTGCCAACAAGGCTCAAGATCAACATCACTGGTGCGGTAACAATGTATCCTTGAGCAACGCCTTTGAGCGCTGAGAGTCTCAACATCTTGATCCAAAGTCTATGGAAATTGAAAAAGAGAAATGGTGCTTTCTTGGGATTTTTGAATTGTCCCTTATGCGCCAATATGGAAGATAGTATGGTCAATCCGAATACAATTGCCGTTAAAATATAGTAGGCAACATTGACATCGCCCGAAAACCATCCTTGTTTGTCAGTCGTTGCAATAAATGTTCCACAAGCAAATGGTACGATGATCCCCGTGATGGTATAGAAGAATGTTTCGATGCCATAGTAATAGTTCCTATTGCTATCATTTGTCGTATTGAGAGCCAGGAAATCGCGATTGGCCCAGAAGAAACCAAATGATAGCCCCATGACCAATCCAGCCATAAAGACGCCAAAAGTGTCGAGTACATTGAGTTTCATCATTACGGCCATTGAAAGACCGCTAAGCAGCATTCCGAGGGAAAATAGTTTCGAGATGTGGACCTTATTGAGCAGAAATCCATTGATCATAAATGTCAGAGGAATTCCTGTATAAATGGCAAGTTGATAGATGACGACGAGACTTAAGTCGTCAGAGTTTCGCATGATATATGCACTCACAAATAGCTCGATGACTGGGATGACAAATGCGTACAAGAGGTTGGTCAGCAGCAGTACGCGCATACTGATCGAATGGGATTTGAAGAAATTGATTTCCTTCATGAATTTATTTGCCATCGCTTGATTTGGGGGGTAGGTAAGCTTATGAAATTACAGAATCAGCAATTGCATGCACTGGAACATTCAGATGATCCAAAATAGATTGTATCGAGAAGGTAGCTCCGCAAATAACTTCATCTGAAGCTCCATAATAAATGGTGATCTCATCTCCACGCACAATATGGCCATTGGTAAATACTACATTTCCAAAGAAGCCTCGAGTCTCATAATCTGTCGTTGGCTCTAGCAATGGTTCGATAGATCTTGCAAGTACGATCGAAGGGTCCTCAAGATCCAGAAGAACAGCTCCTAGGGCGTATTTGTGGTCAGAATTGGCCCCATGATAAATCTCTAACCAACCAGCTTCAGTGCGAATAGGGGAGGCTCCTGCACCAATTCTTGCGCTATCCCACATTCCTTCGCGAGTGCGCATGATGCATTTGTGCTCGCCCCAATGTAGGAGGTCATATGAAGCAGCCATCCACATGAAATTGCCACCGATATCAATACCGGATGGTCTGTGCAGACAGTAGTACTTATCTCCAATTTTTTGTTCAAATAGGCAACAGTCTTTGTTATGTGGAGGCATGATCATGCCTTCCCGCTCGAAATGTCGCCAATCACGGGTCCGCATCAATCCGATGCCAACTCCATTGTCCGACACTTGAGTATAAGTGAGGTGGTATAAGCCGTCAATTAGACTCACCCTACAGTCCTCGATGCCAAATGTTTCTAATGGTCCCGATCCATATATCTTGGTAGGGATATGCTCGGGTTCGTAAAAATCATGTCCATTATCGCTGCACACCAATCGCAGATGCGAAATAGTAGATAGATAAGTGACGCCTTTATATTTGACCAGTCTGGCATCTGTTAGATCCAGATCAGGGTCGTCAATGCTGAATTCCATTATTTTGGTGCCACCTTCTGGTAGCAAAATGGGAAAAGAGATTTTGCCTTCCTTCTGCACAGGCCTTTCAGCGA
>JBDSUZ010000339.1:0-6147 GCA_039927395.1 Saprospiraceae bacterium
CTGGAACGCTACCACTTCATGAATGAACTATTGAGTGGAGAGAACCCGCTGCTGCCTAAGCTGCTCATCAATGAGGAAGAATGCAAGGATGTGATCATCGCCATGCAGATCACGGATGTGAACGCTGACTTCTCAAAGAACAAATCAAAGGAGAAGGATCGGGACTTCCCTCAAGAGCATGCGCCGCACTTCACTGACACGCTTGACTACTACTTCGTGCAGAAGCACGGGTACAAGTATTTCGATGCCAAACAATCCTCTCGACCGGGATCCTTTCACTTCGGATAGGCCGGCGATAGCCTGGCAGATAACCTGAAAATTTCAAAGCGTTCAGGTGAAAAAACGGAAAACCGCGCCCTTGGCACTGTGAGCATTCCCAATAATGAATTTTGCCTTTATCCGTTGTACATCAATCATTTGCAAAGCAATATATATAGTGATATTTCCCAAGTGCAATTCTAATTATTGTCCTATTTAATGTATTTCACCTGAATTAATTTGCATCAAAATTAAGCGCATGAAATTGGTATTCAAATTGACATCGGAGGACTCCAGCGAGATCAGTGTTGGCCATTCAAACTTCAAACTTCATTATCCTGAAGTAAACACCTCGATGGCCTTTGCGACCCTCGAACCGCGTATACGTCAGGCAACGAGGCAATACATTTTGCCACATATTGGATCGGAATTATACGATTCCATCGCGACTAAGTTCAATGATGACACCGCACTTGCTGGTTTGGAGGAGGAATTCCTGGAGCTGCTTCAAGATGCTGTCGCGCCATACACGATAATGAAGGCCTTGCCGCTGTTGAATATGGTAATATCCGACATGGGAGCAATGGAAAACCAAGCCAAAGAAGGTACTGGCGGTCCGGTTTCTCAATGGAGATTCAAGAATGCACTGTGGGCAGCAACGCTGCAAGCACACAAGAGCCTAGATCAGTTACTCGCCTTTATGGAAACGAACAAAGCCGAGGCTCTCTTCGCGGACTGGGCTGCAAGTGAATCGTACATGGAGGCAAGATCTGCATTCTTCTCTTCAACTAAACAGCTTAACTCGTTCCTCAACATTCAGGATAGTCGAACCTCCTATGTGGCGATGCTTCCATCGATACGCAAGGCCGAACAAAAGCATATCCAACCGGTCATTGGCAGGGCGCAGTTTGATAGCCTTGCAGCAAAGATCAAGTCGGGAGATGCACTCACCAATATAGAAAAGGATCTATTTGCACATATCGAACGCACAACAGCCGAGTACTCATTGGTACTCGGCGCTGCGCATTTGACATTGGTAATCGAAGGAGATGGATTCAAGATCATCGGGTCGGGCGATATGTTCGAGGACAAACGAAACCTAACCAACAACACACACTCAACTGCGATCGCTCAACTGAAGGATCAAGCCCAGAGCGACGGTCAAACTTTCAAGGCGGACCTGATTGCCTTTCTATACTCGAATGCTGAGAGCTTCCCCCTGTTCAAAAACTCGGAAGCCTACAGACCAGCTGGCACTAATTCACGTGATATCACTTGTCGTGGAGCTGGAGGAATCTGGATTTAACATAGATTTTGACTTGGGAATCAAGGGAAGGTTCAGGACTTTGATCTCCTGATTTATCCGACTGAGAGACTGTGTATAGGCTTGTGTTGTGCGCAGATCCGCATGCCTAAGTTGCTGCATGATCTCCAAGATATTTACTTTGTTCTCTGCCAGATCAAGCACGCCTGTATCCTTCCAGGAGTATAGTGACAGTCCTTTGATATTACCAAGAATTCCCATTGAATGCAGACGATCTAGGATCTTGCGATGGCGAAGATTCAAAGTATTGACACCAACCGGTTGGGTTGCATGTGGCTCACCACGTTGACCAAATATCAAATAGTCCTTTGGATGGCTTGCGAATTCGGTCGACCTAATAAATTCTAAGAATACATCTGGAATGGTAATGATCTCGGTCTTGCGATTCTTAGTGATGGCACCAGGCATTTTGATCACTCCAGTGTTCAGATTGAAATGCCGAAAGCGCAGCCTAGTCAGTTCGATCGGGCGGACAAAGCAGTAGAATATCATACCGATCGCCATCAATAGCTGGGCATCGTTGGTATAGACATAGGCCATGACCTTTAGTTTCTCATCGTCGGTAAATGCCCTCCGCTCCTTCTGTGTGGTCGCTCTCTTCTTCAATCCCTTGAATGGATTGGCTTTCGCAATCTCCCGCTCCTCCATAGTATAGAATAGCGACTTCATTTGCAGTAAGTAATTGTTGATCGTCCGAGGTTGCACCTTGCGCACCAGCGTCCCATAGTCCAGGAACTTGATCGCATGCACTTTGGTAAACTCATCCACAAAGAGCTCCTCATTTTTGGAATGCCTCAGATAGTCAAAGAAGATGTTGCGAATGTAGCAGTACATGTGAACTGTGCGCTGACGATCGGTCTGGGCTATCTTCAATTCTACTACCATGTCAACGGCAGTTTTAAGGCGGTAGCGCGTTGACTTTTCTACCTGATCAAAGGGCCAGCCAGTCTTAAGCTGTTTCTCAATCTCTTTGATATAACGCTGAGCGCGTTGATAGCGGAGCTTGAGATCCTTGATCTTGTTAAGCCCATAAGTTTTGCGAAAGCGATGTCGGATTCCGGTGACCGGATGGATCTGGTAATAGTCAATAGTCCAGATTTTTGCACCCTCCACTAGGGTGACATAGGGTTGTTGTGAGTTTGTCATTTTTTTTTTGGCAGAGTTGGCAAACTCTTCCAGGAAGAAAACTGATACACACCATAAAAAGCAAAGCCTAACAAGTTGATTAACAACAAGTTAGGCTTTACAATTGTGGCGGAGGCAGGACTTGAACCTACGACCTTCGGGTTATGAGCCCGACGAGCTACCAACTGCTCCACTCCGCAGCATAAAGATACGATTCCGGATGGATATCCGAAACTATTTATTTTTTATTTAAATGTGAGCTGGCAGAGCGCTGATAATCAACTATTTGTGCGCAACCACAAAATTGCCGGATCCAGTCGCTTCTATGCGATCATTGAGGATCTGGTAGAAATATAGCCCGTTTTGCAAGTCAGTGGTCGCTAGCTTAAGGCTTGCACGCGTGTCGTTGATGCTCAGATTCTTGACCAATTTACCTTCGACGGAGTAGATCTTGATCTGGCTTCCTTTTGATAGACCTGAGGCAAATTGAAAAGTAATCTCATCAACTGCTGGATTTGGAAATTGAGTGACGCTAAATTCCTTTGGATCGATAGACTTGGTCTGCAAGGTCTTATCACCATATTGGATGATGTAGATGTCGTCGACATAAATACCGTCTCTCTGCTCGATAGCATCACTGATCATCCTATAGCGGATGTACACCGGTCCGCCGACATAATCACTCAGATCCATGTGTTCCTGTACCCAACTGCTTTGCACACCGTCGTATAGCGGCTGATCAAGATCTTGCGTCTCTGCCCCAAGTTTGGTATAATGACCACATAATGGCTCGTAATTGATCCCATCAGCCGAAGCCTCAACCTGAGCGTAGTCAAAATCAGTCTCGATATCCCATTTAGCATTGAATACCAATTCTGCATTTTTTGCCTGGGATAAATCTTGCGGTAAAAGCAAGGTCATCACGCGTTCCTCATTTGACTCATAAGGACCATCAGGTGAATCTGTAAATGAACTAGGCGCTGAATAATAGGTCTCGGTCGTCAACTGCCATTCTGCAACATCATTCAATGTCCAATTGACAAATGAAGTCACAGCAGCGGGATCAAAGAATGCATCCGCCTTTGAAATCAATCGAGTAATGGTTTCAATCCTCGTAAATGTTCCGTTGTTAACAGCAATACTAAGGTGTACTGAGTCACCGTATGAAAAAGGCGTCTTTAATCTAAACTTGAACTGGTCATCTGCTCCTTGATAGTTTGGCAAATTGAAGTTCTTAGGGCCGTCGATAATCTCAACATAAGGATCGGGACTTGTCATCGTCAAGGTAAATGAACCCGACTTCAGGCCTATTTTCCTGATATGAAAATTCAGTTCCTGATCCAATTCATCCACCAATATTGGGCCATCATCGTATACTAATTTCGCTTCATTGAGCAATGAGCGCACTGCGTTGAGATTGAGTGGTAGGCATTGTCTATTGAGAGGAATAATTCTCTCTTCCGGCGGCCAGAAGCCATCTAAATCATTGCCAACTTCAGGTGTAAATGCAAATGTCTTGACCGAGCTAAGATTGTTGCCATACAACCAATCATCTGATTGGCCATTGACAGGGTAGCCTAGCAAATTGAGCGGCAAGCCAGATTCTAGCACGTTTGTCTCGTTTAATTCCCTAGCCATATTTCTAAATGTACTAGAATCAACAGTTTCCTCATTGAGATAGCCCCAAGGATATAGTAGCAGGTTGCCAAATGAATGATAATTAAGTGCTATCTGGAAGCTGTGATCAATACTAAAATCCATCAAAGCCTGTACTTCGGGTTCCGAAGCGTCAAATGGGCCTCTGTATGTGATGCTCTCGGGATCTGGAGAAGAGCCAAAGTTGTCGATTCCCCAACCAAGTGAGTAATTGCGATTGAGGTCGACACCAAAACTTCCATCTTGATTGTTGCGAAGATTTTTGCGCCACATTCCTAGTTGATCAGGGAATTGCTCTTCATTGAACACGTAACCATCAGGATTGAGGCAAGGCACAAAATATTGACCCGTATTGTCAAGCAAGTATTTGATCTCAGGATTCTTGCTGTAATTCTCAAGAATATACCACATATACCAACTCATTTGCGTCAGCGATATTGGCTCCCTTGCATGATGCAAAGCGGTAAACAATATTTCAGGTTCGTTCGATTCTTGCTGTTCCGGTTTGTCGGATATCTGCACCCAAGTAATAGGTCTTCCTTCCGCGGTATTATAAGTGCCCATCGTTTTACGAGTACTTATCAAATTTGGGTAGCGGAGCTGCATTTCATCCAACGCTTCTAGCATTTCTTCGTAAGTATAGAAACCATTCATCGAGCCAGGAGTATAAAAATCGGGATCGGGACCGATATCAGGAAGACCAGAACCAGCACATGGCTGACCGGAGCGTTGCTCCAATTTAGGTAACTGACTTTGGGCAAAAAGATATGCTTGCAAATCCTCTACTAACACTTTTACCTTCCACCCTGCCGCCATCAGATGTATAGCTTCGCTTTCTTTTAATTCGGTGGTAAAGCTTCTCCCCTTCCTGAATACTCCATGATCCACATCAACACCTGATTGCGTCAATTCTAACATTGAGCGGCCTTTCATATCAACTTCAACGCGTTGAAATACTTGCTTCGCAACCTGTGCAAAAAGGGTATTTATGGCAAAAAAACACAATAAGAAAACAATGGAACTTGAATATCTAACAGGAATCATCAGCATTGGGTAATTAGGCAGAATGCAAATTTACGCAAAGTCGTTTAGATAGGCAAAAAGAATTGTTAGGAGCGGAAATCTGCTTAGTCGATTAGTTGTTTAGTCGAAGAAGTCGCTGCGCTCTGTTTAGTCGTTTAGTCGCTTAGTTGTTTAGTTGAATCAATCGAGAATTTTCCAGGACCCAGGACCCAGAAGCCAGCACCAAAATTTCCCACACCCCACACCGCACACCAATTCTTGAAAGTCGCTGCGCTCCGATGATTTGTTTAGTCGCTTAGTCGTGCAGTTGTTTAGTCGAAACAATCGCAATTGGCTGTTGCCCAAGGCCTAACGCAATGCGTTCCCTTTCTCTGAAGGGGTGGCCTTTAGGCCGAGATAGTTTTCTTAATAATTCGGACAAATTTTGAATTTCTAAAACCACCCCGTCCCCGTCTTCGCGGGTCCACCCCTCGAGAGGGGAACAGACTCATTTGGCCGTGGATATGCAAGTTTATGCTTTTTCAATCCATTTTCTGAAAACGGCTAACCAATTAAAAAGCCATGTGTTCCCCTTCTCTGAAGGGGTGGCCGTAAGGCCGGGGTAGTTCTTGATGTGATCAAAGCGTTCAATGCAATCTTTGCAAACTTTCAGCTCGCAAACCCTTCACTATTCCAATTGATCAATTTTTGCTTTCCCGACGCCCAAAGCCGTTTTTGGGAAGTCGCTACGCTCCGCTGATTTGTTGATTTGTTGAGTTGTT
>JBDSUZ010000340.1:0-7185 GCA_039927395.1 Saprospiraceae bacterium
AGTGTCTCGCCAGCATCAAAATCAACGTTGTCTAATTGATATGTTCTAAGAACACCGTTGAATGTTGGTGTTTCGGTAATTGCAACTAATTCAACATTATTTAAGAATAAGCTGTAGTTGCTAATTCTATCGCTAATATCAACTGAATAGTAAATTCTATCGATTGTACCATTTCCTGAATTGTCAATAACAATTGGACGGCATACACTACTTCCAATTGTAAAAGGTCCGGTTAAGGTTGAATTAAAATTAAAAGCTGCCCGGTTGATATTATAAGTATTGGAATTTCCGTTTACTACATAATTTCCTCCAGGTGTGTTAGTACCTGTCAAAGTTATTTGATCTTGGCCAGTGGCGGCAGCATCGCAATTTGCTTTTCTCCTAAAGTTGAATGTAGAAAGGTTAAAACCTGAAGGGTCGTTCGCTACGGCAAAAATCGGACGGTTGAGGTCCGATATATCAAACTGCGAAACTGCAAGTCCACCGGTCCCTGTCAAGGAACCCGAAATGTACAATACTCCCAGAGGAAGCTGAATCGTACAGCGTTGGTTTGTTCGCGTAATGGCACCAGCATACAATAGAGTAATGTTCTCTACAGTACTATCAGAACAAACGTTTATCGCTTGCCCGTTGGCAATGAGTATCGTTTGAGCGTAAGATGTCTGAGATTGGAAGAAGCTTAAAAACAGTATGGGTAAGGCCCATAGCAAATTTTTCAACGACAATTGGAAAGCAGAGTGTGTAGCACTTTGACTGTTCATAGGATATGTTTTGGATATACTTAGTACACGAGGTTTGCAAAAACCTTACCAAACTCTTAAATACCGCTAAAGTATTGAGAGAAAAGTGGTTTCTACGTGTAGTATCCCTATGATGTGACGACAGTCAATAGTGAGTGAGAACTTAATCCCGGCTCAAAAATAAAACAAAGGTTTCAAAAAACAAATATAATTTTATTAAATATAATTTTTTCTTCAAGTGTAAAGACTTGTTCCACATTCAACTCCATAGAAAGAATTTTCAAATGCAGGATAACGTAACGTGTATATCACTGACAAGCAAACAGTTATAAGCGAAACAAAATTATATATGTTAACTATATACTTGCATGCTATCGACTAGAGAGAAGCTTAGTTTTTTTTCGAAACTCAAAACTTTTTTCAAAATCAAGTCAAAACGCCTTCG
Organism: Saprospiraceae bacterium; assembly: GCA_039927395.1. Taxonomy (GTDB): domain Bacteria; phylum Bacteroidota; class Bacteroidia; order Chitinophagales; family Saprospiraceae; genus JBDSUZ01. Next base: position 1,186 of record JBDSUZ010000340.1, read on the forward strand.
GAACGGAGTAAAGTCGCTTCGAAGGCGTGCAAAAATTGCAGATTCTAGGTCTCGAAAACATGAATGGACTGATGAAAACTATGTGCTTCACTTGGAACTCAAAAATACTTCAGCCATCATGCACCTAACGCTGCCTCCACCATACTTTTCGATGGTATAGATCGGGAAATTGATGATCTCAGCATACTGTTCCAACTGCTCGATTTGATCCTTGCCGAGAGACTTATATGCCTGTTCAGACATTGCCAGATACGGCTTGCCCGCTTTGTCATTGATAGCCAACATGTTACCTGCAAATGACAAAACTTGTTGGAAGCTGATTTCGATAATCTCCTTACCAGTATCTTCGAGGGTTTCGATGAGCGCTTGCTGCTCAAATGAGTCCTTAACAGCTTCGAGGCAAATGACTACAAAGTCTTGGCCAAGCGCCATGATGACATTGGTATGGTAGACCGCCTCTCCAGCCTCATCTACAGCGTCAAAAACAACCGCCGTATAGCCCATTTTATATGACCATTCTTCCAGTAAATCGTGGTCTGTCCGAGGACTTAAGCATGCATAGACGATCTTGTGGGGACGGTCAAGTATCATGCTACCGGTACCCTCCAAGAACCTATGATGCTCCTCCTCTCCTTCTAAGCGAATACGTTGAGTGATCATGTAGTCTTTACCAATCTGATCGATGATATTTTCGCTGCGTTCATTGCGTCTGCTTTCAGCAAACATGGGATAAGTGACCACAGTTCCATCCTGATGAAATGAAACCCAATTGTTGGGAAACACTGCATCAGGCTTCGCTGGGGCAGCTCCATCTTCAATCACAATCACATCAATATTCTTAGATCTCAAGGCATGAACCATCTGATCAAACTCCCGAATTGCGCGTGATTTGATGTCCTCAGGACTGTCATTTGCATCCTTGATTTGAAAGCTATTATTCTCTGCAGTTTCGGCATTGTAGGCGAATGCTGCAGGGCGAATCATCATTATTTGAGCAGTAGTTTGCTTTTCCATTAGACAAATGTATTCCAGTGTTTCAATATAACAAATAAAAGGCAAAAGCGATGTAAGGATTTCTCTCTTTTTCTTATTTCAATCAAATACTTTCAGCTATAATTGCATGCTTTCTCCAATGGAAAAATGTTGTTGTTAGGAGTTTGTCACAAATCAAAATTGCCAAATGCGCGCCTTCTTTGCAAATAAATCCAATACCCTATTTGTGGTATTAGCTGCCATATTTCTGACCAACGCCTTGGTTGCAGAATTCATTGGTGTCAAGATATTTTCATTGGAAAAAACACTGGGATTAACACCTGCCGATATTAATTTATTTGGCGTAAATAATCTCTCATTTAATCTTACATGCGGTGTTTTAATGTGGCCTGTAGTATTTGTATTGACTGATATTATTAACGAATACTATGGCATGCGTGGAGTTAGATTTTTATCCTGGATAGCAGCTGTAATGATTGCTTATGCATTTATTGTTTTTTTTGTTGGAATTAGATTAGTGCCAGCTGATTTCTGGCCAAACTCCCATATTCATGCGGATTGGACGCCAGAACATAAATCAGAAATGATATCCAAAGTGGGTGATTATAACGAAGCATTTAAATTAGTTTTTGGTCAGGGATTGTGGATTATTGTTGGCTCCTTAGTAGCATTTCTGATTGGGCAAATTGTTGATGTATTTGTATTTCACAGGATAAAAGAAATAACGGGCGAAAGAAAAATATGGCTACGATCTACTGGTTCAACTTTAATTTCTCAATTTATCGACAGTTTTGTTGTACTATTTATTGCATTCTATATTGGTGCAAGTTGGAGTCTTTCTTTGGTATTTGCCATTGGAATTGTCAATTATATTTACAAATTTGGGATGGCGCTCATTCTCACACCAGTAATCTATTGGGTACATACCATGGTCGAAAAATATCTCGGTCATGAACTCGCTACGCAAATGAAATCAGAAGCAATGCGACCCGAAAAAAAATCTGTCTGACAGAGAGCTAGCTAGATTATATTTGTTACGACATCTTTCCCTTGCCTACCCTAAAACAAAAAGCAACATTTGACCTTCTCCAAAACTGACCCATTCCAGGCCCTGCGAAATCTCGAATTCAGATTTTATGTTGCCTTGCGGTTTTTTGTGACGATGGGCATCAATATGCAGGCAGTTATCGTCGGCTGGAAGGTCTATGATCTCACCAAAAGTGAACTAGCTCTGGGGCTTATCGGCCTTGCTGAGGTGCTACCTGCTCTTGGACTTGCACTACCTGCGGGCCATTTGGTGGACAAGAGCAACAAACGAAATCTACTTCTCTGCTGCATCGTGGGTTATTTCTGCATTGGAGTATCCCTGCTGTTATTGACTTTACAATCATCTGGTGATCTAATTAGCACAACACACACTGTCAATCTAATTTACTTATTGATGTTTACTGGAGGGGTATTGCGGGCCTTCAGCGGACCAGCTTCATTCTCCTTGCTCTCGCAGATTGTTCCAAGGGAGGCTTACGCTAATGCCGCAACATGGTCAAGCAGTGGCTGGCAGTTTGGAGCGGTGATCGGTCCAGCCTTGGGTGGATTTTTGTATGCTTGGGGCGGTGCCCAAATGGCATTCGCGACAGTGATAATATTGCAATTCATAGGGATCATCTGTCTGCTTCAAATAAAGAGCAAACCGATACAAAATACTGCTAAGGGGATACCCATATGGCAAAGTTTGACCGAAGGAATGCGCTTTGTGTTTGGGAATAAAGTGATTTTGTCAACGCTCTCCCTCGACCTGTTTGCAGTGCTATTTGGAGGCGCGGTGGCACTATTACCAGTCTTTGCAGACCAAATACTAAAGGTGGGACCACAGGGACTAGGGATCCTCAGAGCTGCCCCAGCCGCCGGTGCAGCCATTACTTTGGTCACGCTTGCATACATACCCATCAAGACCAAGCCCGGGCTGAAGCTGCTGGGTGCAGTTTTTGGCTTTGGACTTTGCATTATCGGATTTGGCCTGAGCAAATCCTTCTTTCTGTCGGTCATTTTGCTTTTTGCCAGCGGGGCGCTCGATAGTGTCAGCGTAGTATTGCGTTCTACTATTCTTCAACTGATGACTCCAGATAACATGCGCGGCCGTGTTGCTGCCGTCAATAGTATGTTTATTGGATCATCTAACGAACTGGGTGCTTTCGAATCAGGCGTTACCGCCAAATTGATGGGCACCGTCACAGCAGTGGTATTTGGAGGATTTATGACGATAGTAATAGTCATTGGCGTATTCTTCAAGTCATCTGCCGTGCGAAATCTAGATTTGGAAAAGTACAGCAAAGGCGAGGAAAAATAGAACCCTTCTAGGTCAAGCTTGTTAAGATGGAGGTTTACTTACCTTTACATCAAAATCGCTCTCTCCGTGGCCAAAATATCGATAAATCTCAAGGACGGATCAGTCCAAAAAGACCCTGAAAAGAGGCAAATAATTGGCATCGACCTGGGCACAACCAATAGTTTGGTAGCTTATATGGATCAAGGTAAACCGGTCACCGTCAAGGACAAATCAGGCAAACATCCTTTACTTCCATCCATTCTTCATTTTGGGCCAAACCAAACAATAACAGTTGGCGAAGAGGCAAAAGACAAGCTCGTAGAAGACCCTCAAAACACCATATATTCAGTTAAACGACTACTTGGTAAGTCCTACAATGACCTCGGCGATTTAGGCCATGATCTGGGTTATCAAATCATCAATGACGACCCAAATGCATTAGTAAAAGTCAAGGTCGGCAATCGCTTTTACAACCCCACCGAGCTTAGCGCTGAAATATTAAAAGCACTCAAAAGCCGCATCGAATCACATTTAGGAATCACGGTCGATCAGGCAGTGATTACCGTTCCTGCCTACTTTAACGACGCTCAGCGCCAAGCAACACGTGATGCAGGCAAACTGGCGGGCTTGGATGTATTGCGCATTGTCAACGAACCTACAGCGGCCAGTTTGGCTTATGGCATAGATCGTTTGAGCGAAGAATCAAGCTTGATTGCCGTGTACGATCTTGGTGGAGGCACTTTTGATTTATCCATATTACAATTGGAATCTGGCATATTTGAAGTTCTTGCCACCAGAGGTGATACACAGCTAGGAGGCGATGATCTCGATCAACTCATTATTCGGCATTGGGCAGAGCAATTAGGCATCCAATTATCAGATTTACAAGCTGATAGAAGTCTCAATCAGGCATTTAGAGTTGAAGCTGAAAAAGCCAAAATACAATTGAGTGATAGTGACCTTTATCGGTCAAAAATTTCTGACAAGGCGATTTCATTGAGTAAATTGGAGTTTGAAACATTGATTTCACCCTTGATTGAAAAGACCATTTCATATTGCAAAATAGCTTTGCAAGACGCTAAAGTCAAGACCTCGGAAATCGACCATATTGTGATGGTTGGAGGATCAACCCGCATACCATATGTACGTGAGCAAATTTCCGCCTTCTTTGGCAAAACAGTTCACACAGAAGTCAATCCCGACGAAGTAGTGGCATTGGGCGCTGCAATTCAGGCCGATATCTTAGCAGGAAATCAACCAGATCTTTTGTTGATTGATGTTACGCCGCTTTCCCTGGGGATTGAAACTATCGGTGGGCTCATGGATGTCATTTTGCCTCGAAATTCGAAAGTTCCTAGTCGAGTGGCCCGCGAGTACACAAGCTCTGTTGATGGTCAAACCAAGTTGAAAGTATCGGTATTTCAGGGCGAAAGAGACCTGGTGGAACACAATCGTAAGCTTGGCGAATTTGTTCTTTCCAACATACCACCGATGCCTGCGGGAATGCCAAAAATCGAAATCCAGTTTATGGTTGACGTCGATGGTATATTGACCGTTCGCGCTTCAGAAAAGCGCTCAAATACTGTCCAAACAATAGAAATCAAGTCACAATACGGTATTTCCGAAGAGGAAATGGCCTTGATGTTAATCGACTCTATCAAAAATGCTGCCTCTGACGCCGCTATTAAGGGCCTTCTCGAGGCCCAAAATGAGGCAAATGGAGTTCTGCTTGCGACAAGCAAATTTATCAAGCAACATAGCAAACTATTAAGTACAGATCAAATCGAGCAACTGCAAAAGCTCGCTACAACAATGGAGACCCAGATCAAAAGCGGAGACAAAGATCAAATCCATGATGCCATGGATACGCTCAACAAATATGCTTCACCACTTGCCCATATGGCGATGGATTCGGTGATAACTGAGAGTTTGCAAGGCAAGAAAATAAGCGAATAGCCATGAGCAAAAAAGACAAAAACAAGATTGGAGTTGTGTTTTCAACTAACCCCGACTTTCAATTCCAGTTTCAAGAGCAAGAAGAAGTAGATACACCCAAGGCCAATCAGCAAGTACTCCGCATCCATCTTGACCGCCTCAAGGGTGGCAAATTGCTTACCGTCACTAAGGGATTTATCGGCCAATTAGCCGACTTAGAAGCGCTTGGCAAGGCCCTCAAGAACAAATGTGGCGTCGGTGGCACCGTGAAAGAAGGAGAAATCCTCTTGCAGGGCGATCATCGCGAAAAGGTGCTGCAGTATTTATTGCAGGAGGGGTTTAGTTCGACGAAGAAGGCGGGAAATTAATTAGAGTTAGGGAGAATCTGGAGTTATGGGAGAATCTGGAGTTATGGGAGAATTGGGAGTTATGGGAGTATCGGGAGTTATTCAAAATGTACCGGAATTATCAAGAAAACTACCCGGCCTAACGGCCACCCCTTCAGAGAAGGGGAATACATGGCGTTGGGCGTTTCTGGACGGTCATTCGAATTATATGGCGATGTACGAATCGTGCGTCGCTACTGCATATCTATATGATTATTTCGGCTTCATATTCTACCCAAACCGCCCAAACTTCTTAAACTTTTGATTCTCACCTACATACAGACGCATAAAGTCATCAGGCCTTGACTCCGCTCGGCCACCGGATCTTTTGGTCATAGGAAGCGCGTGGAAAATCAGAAT
>JBDSUZ010000341.1:0-3130 GCA_039927395.1 Saprospiraceae bacterium
CATTTCCAAAGGAAGCTTGTGCTTCCATCCTTGCGGCATCCCATTGGTGTTCGAATTCGGATTCCTCCCATACGATCCGCATCCCTTTGCCACCTCCGCCAGCTGTGGCCTTGAGTATGACTGGGTAGCCGATTTCCTTGGAGATCTTCTTACCTGATTTCACATCTTTGAGCAATCCTTCGGAACCCGGAACAACAGGCACTCCTGCTTTGATCATCGTGTCTTTGGCGGTGATCTTATCACCCATCTTGCGGATCATCTGCGGAGTCGGGCCAATAAATTTGATTCCGTACTCTTTGCATACTTCAGCAAATGTCGCATTTTCAGCTAGGAAGCCATATCCTGGATGCACTGCATCGGCGTTGGTTATTTCTACCGCAGCCATGATACGTTGGATGCTCAGATATGAGTCTTTGGAAGCTGGGGGACCAATGCAAACGGCTTCGTCCGCAAATCTGACATGCAAACTTTCGCGGTCAGCAGTCGAGTAGATTGCTACCGTCTTGATGCCCATTTCCTTGCAGGTGCGTATGATTCGCAATGCGATTTCACCCCGATTGGCAATGAGAATTTTATTGAACATGCATTTAGCGCTTGAGCTGGAAAATGTAATCCTGTATGGAGTACTAATTAATTCGGATCAACGAGGAATAATACCTGATCGTACTCGACAGGTGAAGCATCATCAACCATGATTTTCACTATGGTTCCTTTGACTTCTGATTCGATCTCATTGAATAGTTTCATTGCTTCCACGATGCAAACTACTGATCCAACTTCGACACGGTCACCAATATTAAGGAATACAGGCTTGTCCGGTGAAGGGGAGCGATAGAATGTGCCTACCATGGGAGATTTGACCTGCAGATACTTACTTTGGTCATCCTTGGCAGGAGCCGAAGGGCTATTGGCCGCTTCTGCCGGTCTTGGCGCATCTGCTGGGGCAGTGGGATTTTGATAAACGGGGGCAGACATTGGAGAATTTCCATTGCTGTGCACTATTTTAGGTGCTTTTTGATCGTTGTATTTATCCGTTCGGATACTCAATTCAAACTCACCATCTTTCACTTTGAATTCTGAAAGGTTTGAGTTCTCGATCAATTTCAAGAGTTCGACAATCTCTTTGTAATTCATGCGTATTAGTTTTTGACTCGTTCCAAATAGCTACCAGTTTCGGTATCTATCTTAACTAAATCTCCCTGATTGATAAATAAAGGAACTCTGATCTCGGCACCTGTCTCGACAGTAGCCGGTTTGAGGGCATTGGTAGCAGTGTCTCCTTTGAGGCCTACTTCTGTGTAAGTTACTTCTAAAACTACATGTTTTGGCATATCAATAGTCAATGCCGTATCATTTGCTGCGTGGAATAATATTTCCACTTCCATACCTTCTTTGAGCAATTCGGGACGGTCCAACATTTTGACATTGATCGCTACCTGGTCAAATGTCTCATTATTCATGAAATGGTAGCCGTACTCATCATTGTAGAGATATTGATATTTGCGACGCTCTACGCGCACATCCGTCAATGTATGTCCTGCTGGGAACGTATTGTCAACCACCCGACCATTGGTCAGACTTTTGAGCTTGGTGCGCACGAATGCATTTCCCTTGCCAGGTTTGACGTGCATGAACTCAACCACTGTATATATGTCGTGGTTAAATTCGATACACAAGCCTTTGCGGATTTCAGAAGTTGAAGCCATAAGAGTGATCTAATTTTTAGAAAGAAAGCGCAAAGATAGTAAAATCCAATTTTCAGCTTTTATCATCGCCATCATAGGACCAAACAATATAAGTTGAGCCCCAGGTAAATCCTCCTCCAAAAGCAGTCAAGACGATCTTATCGCCCTTGTGCAGCTTGGATTCGTAGTCCCAAAGACATAGAGGCAGTGTGGCGGCAGTAGTATTACCATACCGCTCGATATTTGTCATCACATTTTCCATAGGAATCTTTAGTTCGTCGGCAACCGCAGTGATAATGCGCAAATTGGCTTGATGCGGTACAACCCAATCCATCTGACTTGGCAGCAAATCATACTTTGCCAACAATTCAGTAGTAGTCGCCACCATGCCCCTGATCGCATTTTTGAATACCGCTTTGCCCTCCTGATATACCAAATGTTCGCGCTTGGCGAGAATTTCCGGAGTAATCGCTTGCGAAGAGCCGCCGGCTTTGATATGCAAGAATTCCCTGCCACTGCCATCACCACGCAATATACTGCCCTGAATACCTGTACCATCAGTAGATGGCTCAAGCAATACTCCGCCAGCACCGTCACCAAAGATGACGCAAGTTGCACGGTCAGTGTAGTCAATAATGGATGACATCACATCGGCACCGATCACGATCACCTTTTTGTGAGTTCCAGATTCGATAAACTTGGCTCCAACTGTGAGTGAAAATAGAAAGCCCGAACAAGCCGCATTGATATCAAAACCATAGGAATTGACGAGGCCAGCTTTGTCACATATAGTATTAGCAGTATCGGGCAATTTGCGGTCACCTGTGATCGTGCCACATATGAGCAATTCGATCTCCTCAGGCTTGGTATTGGATTTGGCTAGAAGTCCTTCGACGATTTTGACTCCCATATCGGAAGTCTGCATATCTCCTTTGAGAATCCTTCGTTCTTTGATACCAGTGCGTGAACGGATCCACTCATCATTGGTATCGACCATATGCTCCAATTCGGCATTGGTCAATATATAGTCCGGCACATATCCATTTACCGCTGAAATTGCCGCTCTAACTGGATTCATTTCAATCTTTTTTTGCTTTCCGGAATGGGCGCTAAAGGTAAGCAAATAATCAATCTGACCCCATAAGTACGACGATGGTACATGCTTTTGCCTTCGAATGGTCCGAATCGATGATTTTGTTGAATTGTGACTGGTCTAAATAATTTGCATACAAAGCTGTTCAACAGTTATTTATACATAAATAATATTTTTAAATTAAAATAAATCATAATGTGGCATAGTATTTGAATAAAGATTAGTGACTGAGAATTATCAGAAGATCGATTAAGAACCTTTGAGAAAATTGAATATGAAAACATCGAAAACTCTGGCTGGTGTGATAGCACTGGTCCTATTCAGCCAAATTAACAGCTGGGCCCAAGGCAAT
>JBDSUZ010000342.1:0-5426 GCA_039927395.1 Saprospiraceae bacterium
CCGAACAAAGCGGTAAAAGCAGTTTCTGCTGAGCCTAAAACGAGAGGAAGAAAGCCTAATCCAAACAAAGCGGTAAAAGCAGTAAGTGCTGAGCCTAAAACGAGAGGAAGAAAGCCTAATCCGAACAAAGCAGTAAAAGCAGTTTCAGCTGAGCCTAAAACAAGAGGAAGAAAGCCTAATCCGAATAAAGCGGTCAAAGCAGTTTCAGCTGAACCTAAAACAAGAGGAAGAAAGCCTAATCCGAACAAAGCGGTAAAAGCAGTTTCTGCTGAGCCTAAAACGAGAGGAAGAAAGCCTAAATCAGCTATTGAAATTGGATCTAGTTCAGCGGCAGAAATGAGCCTTGCAAAAGTAAGCACGAATGCTGGAGCAAAAGCTGGTAGAGGTCGTCCAAAAAAACTTAGCAATGCCCTCGAAATGAGCTCCAATGCACAGGCTGAAACTCCAATGCAAGTTGGCGACAAGAAACCTGCCAAGAAGGCTAAAACTCCTGCTGCAGCAAAAAAAGCTGCTAAGCCGATTGTACGCAAGAAGAAGTAATTCTTAAGTAATCTGATATCAAACGAAGACGCTCTGACCTTAAATCAGGGCGTCTTTGCGTTAAACGTATATTATTTGCGTAAATTTGTGGCTGATAACGAACTTGAGTCAATGAATACAGCGGAATATCCCAAATCTGATGCATTAGATATGCTCGATCACGCGGACAACAAATTGAGAGTTGCGATTCTTGATTTATACGATGGCGTGGCCAATCAAGGCATGCGTTGTATCAAAGAAATATTGACCAGATACGGTGTCGAGAACTGTATAGAAGTCGAAGTAAATATCTTCGAAGTTCGCGGCAAATGCCAAATTCCAGATTTGAACTTTGATGTATACATTTCCACAGGAGGCCCTGGCAGCCCCATTGATTCACGTGAAGCACCATGGGATATTGCTTGGTGTTCATTTATGGACTCAATATTTGAATACAACAAGAATCCAAAGAATCAGAAGAAGCATATCTTCCTGATATGTCATTCGTTTCAATTGTTTTGTCGCCATTTGCATCTTGGTTTGGTATCAAAGCGCAAATCTCCAACCTTCGGCACCTTCCCAGTATTCCTGACGGAAGATGGCAAATCAGATCAGATCACGGGCAATGTAGCCGATCCCTTCTATGTAGTTGATTCAAGAGATTGGCAAGTGACACTCGCCAATGAAGATAGGTTCAAGGAAGTAGGAGCCAAGTTGCTTGCCATCGAAAAAGATCGCCCACATGTTCCTCTCGAAAGAGCGGTGATGGCCATAAGATTTAGCCCCGAGATCATTGGAACACAATTTCATCCAGAAGCCGATCCATTTGGAATGAGCATTTGGATGCAAACCGACACCAAAAAAGCTGAAATCATTGAAAACCATAGCGAGTCGAAATACTTCGATATGCTACTACATCTCAATGATCCTGACAAGATCCTCCTTACTCAAAGGATGTTCATACCGATATTCTTAGATGAAGCGGTAGCAAGGCTAAATTTGGTAGATTGCTAGTAAGGGAGCCTTCTACTTAAGGTCACCCATCTTGATTCCGACGAAGTTTAGATTTCCCTGATTGTTAGCATCGATATGCGACCAGGCCTTATTGATAGGCGCCACAGGCATGCCCTGTACTTGATAGTTGTACATTTGACGCCCACCACTGAAATTTTGCTTTTTACCCAATATCAATTTCCTGATCTCAACGATATCTGCAGCCGTTAGTTGACCACTAGCATTTACGTCTGCTGAATACATTTGTAGTGGATGTGTAAAACCTAATATATTCAGTATGACCTTCTGAATATACACTATATCACCTGCCGAAACACCCGCTACAGGACTTTCATCCAAATGACTCAATATTAGTTCAACAGAGTCAGGTATTTCGCCTGTTCCATGTAATTGCATCGTGTAGAATCCGAAAGCATCAACGGTATCCTTGGTGCCATATGCAGGCGCCGAAATAATGGAACCAGCAAGACCATTTTCAAGATCCAAGGTCCTAATATATCCATGTACGGATACGTCGTAAGCTCCTCCAGCCAATGCATTTTGAATCGACATATCAATTTCGCTTAGTTCGAGACCGTAGTCGACGCTGCGATCAGGGGATACAACTATAAATGTTGGAGTGCCCCAAAAATTACCGAAGGTGCCGTCCTTATATGGAGCCACAGCACTCAAGGCACCGCCGTCCGCTCCTGCTCCTGGAAATGTAATACCATGCAAGCTCTCATATCCAGCAACATCGGCATTGGAATCATTGGACTTGATACTCAGGCTTATGAACTGAACATTTTCAGTCCCTCCGCCCCAAGCAGCATATTTTGCCTGAACTTGCTCAGCAACAGCATTGCAGGGTGGGCAATTAACAAACATCAACTCGATCATCACCACTTTACCTTGATCCAAATAATCAGAGTACAGATGATGTACAGAGCCCCCAGCTGCAGTAATTGTGAAATCCGGAGCATTCTGAGCAATGGCGAAATGCCCTGCAAAGAGAAAAAATAGACAAGTAAAAAGTTTCCCTTTCATAATAATTGCTTGATTGCCATACGAATATAAGCATTTTATCAATTGACTCGTGACTATGCATATTAACGAAAGTATTATTGTGGGTAGAAATGGATGGATAGATGAAATACTCGCTACGACTAAGTAAAAGCTCAGTCTTGAAAATTACTCCCTTTTCTAGCGCTGAAAATTCGCCAATTAATCAAAAGAATTCCTATTTTCGGAAGCTTTCAAAAAAAAACTCCTTAAAATTTTACAGCATGGAACGCTCGATTACCAGTTGGCATAGCCCATCATTGAATAAACAAATGGAAATTGTCACTTATGGGCATTTCGGCACCGCCTTATTGCTACTGCCCACTGCAGCAGCTGACTATCTAGAATATGAGCGATTTTTGCTTATTGACGCCATTCAGCCGCTTATTGATAGCGGCAAGTTTAAGGTATTCTCGATCAATAGCATCAACTCTGAGAGCTGGCTGAATACCAAAATGCACCCAAAACACAAGGCGATCCGGCATCAGCAGTTCAATTCGTACGTGTACAATGAAGTAATTCCGTTTATAAAGGCTAATACTAGTGAGGACACTGATATCATTGTATCTGGCGCTTCACTTGGTGCCTTGCACTCTGCCAATTTGATGTTCAAAAGACCAGATTTGATTTCAGGTGTTATTGCCATGAGTGGCGTATATGATCTTACTCAGTATACCGATGGTTACTTTGATACCGACGTGTATTTTAATTCGCCGGTACATTATATCCCAAATCTGGAAGATTCTTTTTTCCTGCCTCTGCTGCAGAAAAGCAAGCATATACATTTTGTAAGTGGTAGTGGCAATTATGAATCGCCCGATGCTTCCCGAACGATGTCAGATATACTCAATAAAAAGGGCATACCTAACACTCTAGACATTTGGGGACCTGACATGACGCATGACTGGCCGACCTGGCGAGCAATGTTGCCATATTATCTCGAGAGCAAATTCTAGCTAATATCGTCAATTGAAAAAGGGAGGAATGAACTACAATGGCTCATCCCTCCCTTTCTTTTTGCAATTAAATGCGATCTATTCGTCCTCTTCTTTAGCTTCTTTTTCTTTCTTCTCTTCTTCCTTATGAATCGCGGATCCTGATTTCAGTTTACGAGCGACCGAATTGTATGGCCCCACCACGATCGATTGACCTTTCTTAAGCCCTTCTTTAACTTGAATGAAGTCATTGTCCTGCACGCCCGTCTTGATCTTGATGATCTGCGCGGTGTCATGATCGGCGACGAATACTATTTCCTGCACAGATTTATTGAGGTTGGTGCTATCGGCCTCATCACGCGTCGTCACGGCTTGAATTGGAACTGCAAGCACATCTTTTTCGACCATCGTCACGATATCGACTGAGGCAGACATGCCTGGACGGAATGGAAAACTGCGTCCTGGCTTGAGTAAATCCTTATACGAATCTGGGTCGATACGAATCTTGACGATAAAATTGGTCACTTGATCTGAATTGAGCGAAACTGCGACTCCGCCAGCAGAATTGCTTGCTGAATTGGCTATTTCCGTCACATATCCCTTGAAAATACGATCGAGATAGGCTTCAGCTTCGATTTCAACAGCGTCTCCCAACTTGACACGTAATATGTCATTTTCAGAAACTTCAACTTGCACCTCCATTGAGGAAAGATCTGCGATACGCATCATTTCTGTACCAGTCATCTGAATGGTACCTACGACACGTTCGCCTTTCTCCACGTTAAGTTGGGAAATAATACCTGCGGCCGGTGCATAGATCGAGGTTCTCTGCAATGAAGTTTGCATTTCCTTGAGGGAAGCTTTTGCACTGCTAGTATTATATTTTGATCCAGAAGATGATCTTTTGGCTGACTCTAGCCCAGATTGTGCACTGCGCAGACTGGCTTGCAATGCACTTAGACTTGCTTGTGAAGCGTCAAAATCTGCTTGCGAAATTACGCCATCGGCAAGTAACTGCCTGTTGCGCTCATGAAGTTTCTTCTGATTGGCAAGATTAGCTTCAACCTGATCGATGCCAGCTTGAGCCGAGGCAATCTGCGTTTGGGACACAGTCTCTTGTGACTTGGCACTGTTGACGCCTGCCACTCCCCTCTCCACTGCTGATTGATAAGTATCTGGATTAATTCTTGCCAGCAATTGTCCCTTCTTAACTGAATCACCTTCCGCAACATACAATTCGACTATTTCGCCAGATACGTCAGAACTGATTTTGATTTCAGCTTCCGGAAATATTTTCCCGCTGGCGCTCACTTTTTCCTGGATAGTCCGCAGTTGAACAGTGTCAAATGTGACTGGCAATCCTTTAGGTTTCTGCTTGCCACGTATCATTGCAAACACCAGTAGCACTGCAAAAACAACAACCAATCCGATTATTAATTTTCGATTTGATTTCTTAAGAGCCATTCGAAGTTGTATTAGGGAGAAAATTAATGAATATCAAGTGCGAGTCCAAGGTAGTAATCAATCACTTTGCGTTTGAAAAGGTAATCGTACTTGGCGATCAAAAGATTTTGTTGCGCAAGCTGAAATCTGGACCTCGCAGCATTCAGATCAAATAAATTTCCTGTTCCGACATTGAACCTCTTTTCCTGATCTTTCATGGATGCCTCTTGGGCTTTCAATGACAAATCGGATGATTCAAGGCTTTTGGCAGCGGCATTTGCGTCAGCCATAGCTTTTGAAATATCAAAATACAATGTTTGCTTTTTGAGTGTCTGGTCCAACGCAGCAGTTTCAGTTGCCACTTTTGCCCTTTGCACATTGGACAAGGTCTGTCTGTTGTTGAAAATCGGAATTTGCAATCCAAATCCCACATTGTACCCAATATTGTCGCTGATTTGATCCCAATAGGGATAA
>JBDSUZ010000343.1:0-3846 GCA_039927395.1 Saprospiraceae bacterium
CTAGAGTCAAGGAAAGAGCATAAACCGGAAAACAGTGCTATTCAAATTGCCGCAGACATGGGCATCGAGCTATTAACGGAAGATGAATACCGTCACTTGCAAGAGCTCGGCAAATTCGATACCAAGACCTCAAGTTGGATTATTACGCCCCCCAATATCAGGAAACTTGGAGGAGCGCTAGTCTGTGATTACCGTTACGACACCGTGTTTCTGTATCACAATGGAGCTGAATCGTATTATGCAGCGCGGGGATTTCGGGGATCGTTGAGAGTATAATTGATCGCTGCGCTATGTTTAGTTGAAGTCGCTGCGCTCCGATGATTTGATGATTTGATGATTTGATGAAATCGCTGCGCTCTGTTTAGTTGTTTAGTTGCTTAGCTGTTTAGCCGAACCAACCGAGTATTTTCCAGCACCCAGGACCCAAAGCCAAGTACCTTTTTCTGATGAGTCGAAGCAAACGGATTTGGCTGTTTCATAGACTATAGATCATTTTGCACTTTGAAGGGCCTGAGAGACTCGAATGACAATTGCGGATTCGAATTGATCGAAATTGGCTGCCTTCCTAACTCCTAAGACCCAACACCTAACGTCATTTATTGATTAGTCGCTTAGTTGTTTAGTCGAATCAATCGATTTTGGCTGATTTCTTACGCCGTACGCCATATGCCTTAGGCCAATTTTCCTCACACCCCACACCAAGTCTTTGATGAGTTGATGATTTGATGAAATCGCTGCGCTCTGTTTAGTTCTTTAGTGGCAAACTTTGCAAACTCCCAACTCGCAAACTCGCAAACTTGCAAACTCGCAAACTTTCTTACGCCCTATGCCGTATGCCAATTTTCATTATTCAATCGCAACCGGAATCAAATTCTTCCTCTTCAGTTGTTTCAATATCAAGTAGAAGATCACAACAAATATCATCCCCACAAAAGCCTCGGTAATAAGCATGATCTTACTGTTGTAGGCATCATGTACCCAGCCATTGAGTGAAGTGACGTAGACGACAGGTAAGTTACCTAACGAGGCAATTAGTGAGAATTTTGTTGCGACATGCTTCTTGCCAACTGCGTACAGGACGACAGCAGTAAATGCAGCGTAAATCATCCCCATACTGAAATTATAGATCAAGACTCCCCAGATATAGGTCATTTGCTCCATTGGCATTAGAGCCATTATCAAGGTGACAACAGCGCAGAGTACACCAGTGCCCAAATAAGCGAACCAAATGCCAAATCGATCAGCGACAAAGCCTCCAAATATGCAACCCAGAGCACTAATAAGACCACCAAATACGCCAGTCACAAGTAATACAGTTTCTAAATTTGCTTTCCAATCATTTGCAACAGCAGACCATAGATTGGCCATGGCACCTGATCCAATTGGCATGGCCACCAATATCATTACAAATAAGGCTGCCGGAACCTTCAACATGGCCAAGATATCCTTACCCATGACTTTTATCTCGTGTACAATCGTTTCCTTTTTGTTGTGCGGAATATCTCTTATTAGCATAATCACCAAAGCGGGTATGAAGGAGACAATACATAGGACAAGCCCCGCCAATTGCACATTGTACTTTGTTGCAATCCAAAGGCCAAGTCCTCCTGCAATTCCATTTCCAGTCAGACTTCCAGCTTGATAGAAACCTGAGGCTTTGCCCTTATGATTTTCGGCAATGGCCCTTGCCATAATATTGTTAATAGGGAGTAATATGATCGTAGCAGCCACCTGCGACACAAAGACAATTATGGTCAGTAGTGTCGCTCCCTTGACAGTGAAGGGAACAAAACAGAGGAGTAGCAAAGTGGCTGTGCAAGCAAGCAATCCAGTCCAATACCATTTCCTGGAGCTAAGTGAAATATCTACAATCGGACCCCAAAGAAACCTCCATAAATTGGCTGAAAGACCAACCGCGACAATTCCTGCAGTTAGAGCTACCGGGAATCCATTTTGCGTCAATAAATAGGGCATCACTACTGTGATAAAACCTGTGCTAATGCCCGATGGCAGAATCAAAAAGAAGATGTAGAAAGGCTTGGAAAAATGTGGAGGGGGCATTTTGGGAATTCGGCAGTTTAGAATAAACTTGTGTTGGGAAATGAAGGTAACAAATTGAAATTGACTTTAGACGCTGAGGGTAGAATTCTGAGCAACATACCGTATGTTGCTTTAGATCAATGTATTTTCAGGTACTACGGGACTGAGATTTCTTTTTCTTAACTTAGCGGTGAATCGAGCAACATTCTCTTATTCAATTGGAACCCTCACAATATTTCATGTTGATGCTTGAAGTTCAGAACCAGCACTATCAACTGAAATTTGCGAAATTCAAATTCAAATAAAAAATTACGTGAAAAAAAATATCATCACAATGTTGGCAATTTTATGCGCAAGCATTAGCATCCAAGCCCAGGACGACAAATTCTTGTGGCTGGAAGAAGTTGATGGAAAAGAAGCACTGCAGTTTGTCGAAAACCAAAACAAAGCCACGCTTGATAAACTAAGCACAGAAAAGAATTACAAATCCATTTATGACAAGAGTCTGGAGATATCAAACTCATCAGAAAGGATTATTTATCCCACTATAACTGGTGCATATGTCTACAATTTCTGGAAGGATAAGGACCATGTAAGGGGAATCTGGCGCCGATGTCTGCTTGCCAATTACACCAAAAGCGATCTGAACTGGGAAACACTGCTCGATCTCGATGCAATGTCGGCTAAGGATGATGTCAAATGGGTATACAAAGGCAGTAATGGCTTGTATCCCAAGTACGATAGATTCTTGATTAGTTTGTCAAAGGGCGGCGGAGATGCGATCGTCATCAGAGAGTTTGATGTCAATAAAAGGGAATTTATTTCGGACGGTTTTATGATCGATGAGTCTAAAGGCTCTGCATCATATGTCGATGAGAATACCTTGATTGTATCTTCCAATTTTGGTGAAGGCACCATGACTAGTTCTGGTTATCCAAATCAAGTGAAATTGTGGAAGAGAGGAACCCTACTGAAGGATTCTAAGCCAATATTTGAAGGTCAGCTTACTGATGTAGGTACCTGGGGCGGAGTATATCGTGATGGATCAAAAAGTTACACTATTATCGGCCGAAGGATGACCACATTCACGGGTAATAATTATGTTTGGAGCAATGGAAAAGCTGTTAAATTGGACATTCCAGAGGATTGTGATATCAGCTCCATCTTGAATAATCAATTGCTAATTCAATTAAAATCGGACTGGAAAGCAAATAATACGACCTATAAGAGTGGGTCTCTCATTAGCCTGAATGTCAGCGACTTAATAAAAGGCCAAAAAACAATCCAAGTTGTATTAGTTCCAGATGAATTTTCAAGCATTTCTGAAATAAATAGTACAAAGAATAAATTGCTGGTCAACGTATTGACAAATGTCACCAACCAACTGTACATCTATTCATTCGCCGATGGAAAATGGTCAAGACAAAAAGTTCAAGCGCCAGAATTGGGAACAGTTTCTGTTATTTCCTGCAGTGAACTAACAGATCAATATTTCTTTAAATTCGAGAATTTCATCACGCCATCGACTTTGTATTTCGCTGATGCCGGCAAGAATACCTTCAAGGCATACAAGTCTATGCCTGCCTACTTTGATGCAAGCAAATATGAGGTGAAGCAATTCAAGGCCAAATCGAAAGACGGAACGATGATTCCATATTTTATGGTTTCGGCAAAGAACATAAAGCATGATGGCAATAACCCTACTCTGATCTATGGATATGGTGGATTTGAGATTTCATTGCAGCCATTTTATTCTGCTACTTTCGGATATGCATGGTTGGATCATGGAGGAGTATTAATTCAAGC
>JBDSUZ010000344.1:0-9206 GCA_039927395.1 Saprospiraceae bacterium
TATCACACATATCAAAAAGGTGGAACTTACGAAGTATGCCTCAGCGTGAGCAATGATTTTGGCTCCAATACCTATTGCCGTAGCCTGCAGCTCGCTCTCAGTGAAGTATAACACGATCTAAATATCGCCGTCAGTATATTTCCAAATCCTTTAAGAGACCAATTGAATGTTTCACTGGAAGATTATATACCACGTGATGCAGAGATCCAGATATTGGATCTTAGTGGTAAAAAAATGTTTAGCGCCAAGGTCAGATACGGTTGGAATAGCATTGAGCTACATACGCTTGCCGCTGGCATGTATGCATACCAGATTACTGAAGCGGGCGTGATAGTACATGCCGGGAAATTGGTGAAATTGTAAACCTTCACCTAGTCCAATTGTATCCCTGCAAGAAATACTACCTCCCCTACACATGCGTCAATTTAGTAGCATATTGCTCTGGCCTCACCTCGTATGCGCCGCCTGGTTTAGTCGGTAAGAATTGCCAGGGAGTGATCTGTTTTGTCCAATCAAATTTATTCTTTTCCTTGTGAATCTGCCGGTATTGTACAGGGGTGTAATTCCTATTTTTGCGAAATAGCCTGTTGAAATTTGCGATATTATTGAAGCCGGATTGATAGGCGATTTGATTGATCGTCTCGTCGGTGCTCAAAAGCAATTTGCAGGTATGTCCGATACGTACATCCAGAAGAAATTGTGTGAAGCTCTTGTTGGTGTATTTCTGAAAGAAATGGCTGAAAGCGGAATCACTCATATTGACCAAGGCAGCGACTTGCGACAATTTGATGCTTTGAGCTGCGAAATTCTTCAGTATATAATTGTAAACGATCTGAATACGACTATTGTCAGAACTCAAGGCTGAGGGAGTAAATCCTTCACTTGCCAAGAGACTTGTTTCATCTGATTTGGACAAGAGATCCAACAGTTCCATGAACTCAATGATATTGACAAAGCCCTTGTCCTCCGTGAGGCTGATCATTTTGCGCATAGCGGCCTCCACAGTCGCCCCATGAAATTTGATACCTCTGGTCGAATCGGTCAATAGCTTTCTGATCAGATAAAATCGCTCCTTGGCAAATAGGCGCCCTTCAAGCAAATCCATGGCAAATTGTATAGTAATCACTCTATATGGCCTATACTCTCCCTCCTTTATGTCTTCCCCATCCCATTTGTGATATAGATAGGGACCAAGCAAAACCAAATCATAGTCCTGATACCTCTCTGTCGAATCCCCAACCAGCCTGATCCCAGATATACCCGCTACCAGATTGAGTTCGTACTCGGGATGATTGTGTATCGGATAATCAAATCCATTGTTGAATGAATCCAGGACCACCAACACATCAGGCTCCTTGAGCGGAGTTATTTCCCTGTAAACTTCCATATCATGGCTTTGAAATGAGCAAAAATCAATCAGATAATGCTATTTCATAAAAGTACTACATATTCACTTTAAAGTATCAACCAAATGAGTGATAAACGAATTAGTTTTACAAACGGAGCAAATGCGTCCATCCCAAAAAAGTTTAAACAAGATTTCTTATGAAAGCAAGTCGTACTCGCTTATCGCGAATTGCGTCAAAAATGGCGGATTCCCTTAGAATCTTATGCATCGCCCTCACCTTTGTCCTCCCCTGCAATTACCTCAGCGCTCAGACTGTAACAGTAAGTGGTATAGTCAAATCCTCAGAGGATAGTCAACCCTTGATCGGAGTCAGCGTGGTCGAAAAGGGCACTCAAAATGGAATTGTAACAGATTTTGACGGCAAATACACATTAACTGTGGCCGAAAATGCTGTGCTGAGCTTTACATACATCGGTTATGTAGCCCAAGATGCGAGGGTCGGCAACAAAATTGAGATCAATATCACGCTTGACTCAGATACTAAACTACTGCAAGATGTGGTGGTCACGGGCTATAAGACAGAGATCAAGTCAGATGTGACCTCTGCGATCAGTTCGATCAAAGCTAAAGACATTGAAAAACTACTTGTGATGGGTGTCGATCAGGCCCTACAGGGACAAGTTCCAGGTTTACAAGTCACACAGGTATCAGGAGCTCCTGGCGACGATATCGCGGTGCGTATCAGAGGTGCTGGCACGCTAGGCAACAACAATCCACTATTTATCGTCGATGGTGTGCCGACAACCGGCAATATCAACATGTTTTCGACCAATGATATAGAATCGATCGAAGTGCTAAAAGATGGTGCAGCCGCTGCGATCTACGGATCGAGAGCTGCCAATGGAGTGATCGTCATCACTACTAAGAAAGGCAAAGCAGGCATTCCAAAATTCACCTTCAATACTTCTTACGGAATATCGGAGGCAAATAATTTGCCGGAATTACTGGACAGCAGAGAATTTCTAACCATCCGCAACGAAGCGATCAACAACGCTAACACCCTGAGGGATCCTGCCCGTCAGTTGGATACCTTTGACATGAACATACTTGATACATTGGCCAATGTCAATTGGCTCGATCAGACATTCAAAAGGGCTCCCATGCAGCGTCATAGCCTTACAGCAACTGGTGGCGGAGAGAATAGCAGCTTTTTCCTTATGGGTGAATATGCCAATCAGGAAGGTATATTTCGCGGCCAAGGATTCGAAAAATATGCAGTCCGATTTAATGGAGAAGTTGGAACCAAACGATTCAGAGTAGGAAACAACATATCATTCTTATACACAGATCGCAAAGTGGTCAATAGTTCGGGCGATGGCTACGGACCGGGCAACGAGCCTTCAGGTATTAGATATACATTGATAGCAGCTCCTGTATTTAAGATATACAATGATGATGGATCATATGTCAATGTCTCCTCCCTGCTGGGTGATCCTACCTTATATGGTGATGGAAATGCAAACCCCTTGGCATTCATTGATGCGACCGACTGGCATGTCAAGAGGCATAGAGTGTTTGGAAATGTGTTTGCAGAACTTAGCATCATCGACGGCCTGAAACTGCGCACAAATGTCGGAGGCGATTTCTTGTTCGAAAATGAGAAGATCTTCAAAGAAAGACTTTCGGCCGCGATCTACGATCCTACGTCTTTGACGGAGGGACGAGTATTTGATCAAAACTTGGTGTGGAATAATACGCTCAATTTTCAACGCTCTGTTGGAAGAAGCCGTATTTCTGCATTATTGGGAATGGAGGCAATCAAGAACAAAACGAATTATCTGGGAGCTTCTGCCAACAATTTTTTCAGAAGTGATCCCTTATTCCGCTATATCGACAATAGCATAGCAGAAGATATTCAAAATGTTGGTGCTAGCGGCATTGTGACTGAATGGGCGCTTGTCTCCTATTTCGCTCAAGCCGGATATTCATACAACAACCGATACGTAATTAATGCGACTGTACGTCGTGATGGTTCCTCTAGATTTGGCCCTAATAATCGATGGGGAGTTTTTCCTTCTGTCTCCGGTGCCTGGAATGTAATGAACGAACCTTTCTTGCGCGATTTTAATGGCCTTTCTTCTTTGAAGTTACGCGCAAGCTGGGGTCGACTAGGCAACCAGGAGATAGGGGTATATCCTTATAGCTCTCTGGTCACAACTGGCAATCGAGTGTACACATTTGGCAATCAAATCGTAACTGGAGCTACGCTCGTCGAAACAGGTAACAGCAATATCAAATGGGAAACAACCACTCAGATTGATTTTGGTTTGGATTTCAGCGTCTGGAAAGACCGTCTGTCATTCATCGCAGACTGGTATCGCAAGCGCACGGATGGCATCCTCGTAAGAGTGCCGATTCCTCAAGCAGGAGGATCCACCAATGCGCCATATGTCAATGCGGGTGAAGTTGAAAACAAGGGCTTAGAACTGGGGATTGTTTACAAAAACAACCACGGGGCTTTCAATTACTCCGTTGGAGCCAATATCTCTACAGTTAGAAACAAGGTATTGTCGCTTGCAAATGGCGAACCAATCCTTGGTGGTTTTGGGCTTTCTGATGGACCAATCACCAAGACAGAGCCTGGATATCCTGTGGGCTCATTTTACCTCTACAAGATGGAAGGCATATTCCAAACTCAGGCGGAAATTGATGCTGCTCCAAAACAAACTGATGATACAAGACCTGGTGATGTTCGTTTTGCCGATCTAAATGGCGACAATATCATCGATGATAAAGATCGTGGTCACTTTGGCAATCCATTTCCAGACTTTATCTATGGCCTCAATCTGACGATGAATTACAAGAACTTTGACTTCTCCGTTCTAGGGCAAGGAGTGCAGGGAAATGACGTGTATTTCCTTTATGGCAATTTTGCCTATGAGGCACAATCGAGAGGATTTAACTCCTACGAAGGAATATTGGATCGCTGGACGCCTTACAATACCGATACTAACATTCCCAAAGTGAGTCTTGATGATCGTAATGGTAACCGCAGACTTTCTACTCGCTTCCTCGAAGACGGTTCATATTTTAGATTTAGGAATATAACCTTAGGCTACAATTTCAAGTCATTGCTCAATGTCAAAGCGATCGGCAACCTACGAGTTTACGTCTCGATCCAGAATGCATACACCTTTACCAAGTATCATGGATTGGATCCGGAGATTCAAGCAAATACCAACGATACGAAAGGTATCAACATATCGTCAGATCTAGCTGTTGGAATAGATTGGGGAACGATCCCTGCTCCCCGCACCTATTTAGCTGGTCTGACACTTGATTTCTAACCCATTAGATCCGCAAACATGAAATCAATGAAACTTTTACAATATTTCGCCCTAGTCCTTGCTCTAAGCCTATCCGCTTGCGAGGGCATATTAGACAAAGATCCAATCGGAATTCTCGACGCAGACTCATTCTTCAAAACGAAGGAAGACGCGCTACAGGCCATCAATTCTGCCTATGGACCCTTATTGATCAATTCTGAAAATAACAATTTTTATTGGGCATTTGCCGAGCTCCCTTCTGATGAAGCATTGACAGGTGGCGATGGTTCCCGCCCTGGATTGACTGAACTGGATTTCTTTACGTACACACCCCGTACTCAGGAATTCAATGATCTATGGAAGCTCAATTACAATGGCATCAACCAATGCAATACCGTTATCGACAAGATTCCTGCAGTAGCTATGGATGAAATGCTCAAAAATAGGATCCTCGGTGAGGCTCATTTCTTGCGAGCATATTACTATTTCCAATTGACTCAGGTATTTGGAAATGTGCCTTTGTTCATCAAGCTTACTCCTCCCGAGGAACTAAAAGTGCCATCAACTCCAAAAGCTGAAATCTACACTCAGATCTTAGCAGATTGCAATTTAGCAGCCGGCATATTACCCTCCACTTTTAGTGGTCTCGATGTCGGTCGCGCAACGAAGGGCGCAGCTCTTGCGCTTGCTGCTAAGACTAGTTTGTATCAAAAAGACTGGAATCAAGTGCTTGTCTATGTCGACGCAGTAAAAGCAATAGGTATTTATGCCTTGATGCCTGATTATCAAGACAATTTCAGAGAAAACACGCAAAATAATGCCGAATCAGTTTGGGAAATCCAGCATACTAATCTTGAGTTGGGAGTAGGTAACGCACTCAATCAAATATGGGCCTCTAAAAAGTGGACTGGCGGTTACGGATTTGCTGAAGTGTCGGTGGATTTTGTCAACTCATTTGAAGCTGGTGATCCACGGAGAAAATTTACTGTGGCATCTAACAATGAGGACTATTTTGGCTTGGTCTACAAGAATTCATTTTCATCGACCAAATTCAGCCCTCGCAAATACTTACAAGCCGATAGTAGTGTTACTCAAAAGGCCGACGGCGATATCAACTATACAGCGATTCGCTATGCTGAAGTCTTGCTTTGGGAAGCCGAAGCATTGGCTGAGCTCGGAAGAGTGACTGAGGCGCAAGTTCCACTTGAAGCTGTGCGCGCCAGGGCAAGAGCTCAGGCAGTGGATCCTTTGACAGCCTTACCTGCGGTGACAACCAACGATCAAACTGAAATAATAACAGCGATTCGCCATGAGCGCCAGGTAGAACTTGGCTTCGAAATGCATCGCTTCTTTGATTTGGTACGCTGGGGCATGACATCATTGATGTCTGGTTTTGTGGTCGGCAAACACGAAGTATTCCCGCTGCCTCAGATCGAGATTGACCTCAATCCTGCGCTGCAGCAAAATCCCAATTATTAACCATTTCTCTTTCAGTGTGTTATAGTATATGATGTCTCATAAGTTCATTTCTCTTTTTGTGTTGTCAGTCGTGTTTGCTTTTGTGCCCTCGGTCATCAAAGCACAGGATGGGCAAGTCGATGTGTCGAGAATCGAATTGATGCCAAATGAACCAGCGCCTTATAGTCTGCGCAACTGGAAGACCGTCGCCGAGAAGTATGATTCATTTGTTTATGACCTAAGTAAAACCGGTCAATATCTCCCATTAGTTTACACCGAAAACAGCGGAATTAATTATCCTGCCAACCCGGTATTTGGCTTGCATACTTATGTAGGCACCTTCAGCCCATTGGGCAACGAAGCCATCAACGTACTTCCTTCGCTCGTGGGGGCCACACTTTCGGGCATAGACAAGCAGAATCAATTTGGAAAAGACTGGGTCAAGATGAGCCAAGATTTTTTCAATAAGAAAAATGGCGAAAACATCTATCTCAACAATCGCAGTGGTGGTAGCGGTGGAGACTGGTGGTATGATCTGATGCCAAATGTGTATTTCTATCAGCTATATGATCTCTATCCAAACTTGGGTGCTGAGGCCGATGCACAGTTTATGACAATAGCTGATCGCTTTTTGGCATCTGTCAAAGTCCTTGGAGGCTCTGATACGCCATGGAAGAAGGCAAATATGGATTACAGGGCTTTCAATTTCAAAACAATGAGTCCCAATGGATCCGGAGTCCACGAGCCTGAATCCGCCGGAGCATATGCCTGGGTCTTGTATCACGCTTACAAGCAAACTGGAAATCCTGAATACCTGAAAGCTGCTGAATGGAGCCTCGAGTTTCTTAGCGAATGGACGTCCAATCCTTCATATGAACTGCAGTTGCCCTATGGCACTTATGTGGCGGCCAAAATGAATGCCGAATTGGGCACAAAATATGATGTTGAGAAAATGCTCAATTGGTCCTTTGACCGTGGGGCATTGCGTGGCTGGGGCACTATAGTTGGCAAATGGGGAGGCTTCGAAGTATCAGGATTGGTTGGCGAGGCCAATGACGGTGGCAATGACTATGCATTTCAACTAAATGGTGTTCAACAAGCCGCGATGCTTGTACCAATGGTTCGTTACGACAAGCGATTTGCAAGGGCTATTGGCAAATGGATGGTCAACCTTAGCAATGCAACCAGATTGTATTATCCTGGATTCTTACCAGCAAATTTACAAGATGCTTCGGATTGGTCTAGCACCAATGATCCCAACCAAGCGATAGGTTATGAAGCTCTGCGCGAAAAATGGCAGGGCAATTCGCCTTATTCTACTGGTGATGCCTTAAAAGGAAATTGGGCAGCTACCAACCTTGCTCTTTATGGTAGCGGATCAATAGGATATTTGGGTGCTATCGTGGAAAAAACAAATATTCCGAAGATTCTGCGATTAAATCTGCTAAAAACCGATTTTTATAAGGACACTGCGTTTCCTACTTATCTCTATTTCAATCCTTTAAGCACAAGCAAAATAGTCGAAATCGATCTTGGTACGGATTCAAAAGATGTTTACGATGCTATTTCTGAGCAGTTTATCATACAAGCTGGATCGGGTGTGATGACGATTGATATTCCTTCGAATGAAACAATATTGGTTACGATATGCCCTGCAGGAGGCACTATTTCCTATGACAAAAACAAAATGCTGGTAAATGACGTAGTGGTTGATTTCCAACAAAGTGCCCAGCCATTTAAATACAACCCGCGCATCCAATCTTTAGCTGCTGCTAAACCGATCATTGAGTTGCTGGATTCTACTGAAATATTTGTAAAAATATCCGATCAAGACTCGCAGAATTTTTCCTACAATTGGTCCTCAAGTCCTGGTACTATATCAGGAACTGGCAATACGATCAAATGGAAACCACAGGGCGTCGTTGGAACATATCCTGTGCAGGTAATTGTGACCGATGAGTCAGGGTTATCAGATACTGCTACTGTAACAATCACAGTAGTGGCTGAGATCAACAAAGCACCATTGATTCAGTCTATCGAAAAAAGCAAAAGCTATGTGGAGCCATCAGGTACAGTTGAATTTACCTGTCAAGCAACAGATCCCAACAACGACCTCCTCAACTATGCATGGAGCAGCAGCGCTGGCAATATCGGCATTGCAGGCAAAACAGTAACATGGACCGCGCCATCTGTAGAAGGCATCTATCAAATCAATGTCACGGTGACAGACGACGAGGGACTAACAGTAAGTCTTGGAACTTCAATACTAGTCAAAACATTTGTCGCTAATCCGGAGATTAAATTGATTGCCTATTATCCATTCAATAATTCGGCCGATGACTTAAGTGGAAATGCGCAACATGGCCAGAAAAATGGCCCGCTATATGTCCCCGATCGATTCGGCAAGCCTACTAGTGCCTGCAAATTTGATGGCGTCAATGACAATATATTGGTGCCAAGTTCAACGCTACTAAATTGTCAGGACGGCATCACCGTGAGCGCATGGTTTACCGCCAATAATCTGCCTGAAAAAGAAATGTTCCTTCTGTCGCATGGTAGTTGGCAGAACCGCTGGAAGGTGTCAATCACACCCGAACGCAAATTGCGCTGGACAGTCAATAGCCTGGTCAAAGTTGAGGATCTCGACGCTTTAACGCCGATAGTAGAAGGTAGCATGTATTATCTGACGGTAACCTATGACGGAACGCTTATGGGCATTTATATCAATGGCAAACTGGAGAATTACAAAGCTTTGACAGGGAAAATAAGAACAACTGATCTGGCATTTCTGCAAGGACAAATATTACCAGGAAATATTGAATACAATTTCGACGGCATACTTGACGAAGTGAAGCTATTTGATCATGGCATGACTCCAGAGGAAGTAAATGTCATGTATCAAAATACGATTACATCGACCCGCAATCCTCAATTAATTGCAGATCTCATCATTAGCCCCAATCCTGTCACTGATTGGTTGGAAATCAACTTATCAGAAGAAATACCACATGCCACAATGCAGGTCTACGACCTGCTAGGCACACAAGTCAATAATGTAATTGCCGGTCCGGGCA
>JBDSUZ010000345.1:0-1795 GCA_039927395.1 Saprospiraceae bacterium
GGCGTTAATTTGCCTGTTGTTGAAGTGCAAGGTTCTTATATCGTGCAACAAACGGCAACAAATCTTGGTAACAACGATGCTTTTCAGAATGTGAATTTCACCGATCCAATTTCTGTTGAGGCTGAAACCAAAAACGATGGTTATGCAGGTTTATTCCCATTGAATCGTCCAAATGCATTAGATTCTTCACCATGGGATTGGTGGGATGTTTCCAACGTAAACAATGCAAATGGGTTAGCTACCAATCCTGATATGTCAGCAGCCAAAGCAAGAACTTTCATCGACACTATCGTTGGATTCTTCGCTCCAAGAGCTTGTTATGCATTGAACCTGGCTTGCGATGGTCTGAATAAGACCAAAGATCTAGATCAGGCATCTGTTGGAATGGAAATCAATCCAAACCCAGCTGGTGACTTTGCGATCATTCAAACAAGAGCTGAATTCCCAATCGAGCAAATCACTGTTTACAACGGCAATGGTTCGCAGATGATGGACATTCAAAATATCCATGCAAACCAATACAAATTGAATCGCGGTGCATTGACACCAGGCATTTATTTTGTAAAAGCTAGATTCAAAGGTGGAATTTTGACTCAAAGAGTCATCTTCAACTAGACATAAAGAACATATCTTTTGAAAAAGGTCGGCTTGTCCGGCCTTTTTTTTTGATTAATTAGGTAAAAAAGGTGTTGGGCTTATGGATACCTTACTGAATCATCAAATCTACCCGTTTCTGAACTTTCAAACTTATTCACCTAACAAAGGAGACGCAAACATTGCGTCTCTATACGTTTCTAAACTTATTGACCTAAAAAGGGAGACGCAAGCATTGCGTCTCTACTAAACCATGATTTCAATACCTAAACTCTACACCCTGAACCCTAAACAGGAAGATATTTTTAAAATTTATATATAATTTTTTTTGATATTAAAAAAACCCTTATATATTTGTCCCAGCGACTAAGGTCTCAAATCGCTAAACATAAGCTAAATTATACTCAGGTGCTCCAGGTTGCCATCTTTGCGTCAGGTACCGGCACAAATGCCAAGCGGATTATTGAATCATCAAGATCCGAAATTAAGCCCTACCACATAAGTCTGTTGGTCTGCAATAATCCCGTCGCGGGTATTATGTCAGTCGCCATTGACCACAAAATCCCAGTACTAATAGTCAACCGCGAAACATTCTTTGATACAGAAAGCATCTTGCCGCAGCTCCGTGAATTTGGTATCGACTATATAATTCTGGCAGGCTATATCTGGAAATTACCAAGCACATTGATTGATGCATACCGAGGACGCATCGTAAATATTCATCCAGCCCTACTTCCTAAATTTGGCGGCAAAGGCATGTTTGGAATTCATGTTCACCTCGCTGTAAAAATGGCCGCTGAAAGCAAAACAGGCATCACGATACATTATGTAGATGAGCATTACGATGCAGGTGATATCATATTTCAGTCCTCGATTGCAATTGAGTCCAGCGATACTCCCGAAGATATTCAGCGCAGGGTGCAAAAATTGGAGCACGAACATTATCCGGAGATAGTTGATCGTTTATTACGTGAATACGCTTTGGAGCATCCCAAGGCCCCTCAAAATTGAAAACTATGCGCTATCTAATAATTCTCTGTCTATTGGTGGCTTCGAATACAATGCTAAATGCACAGTCGCAAGACGTATTTACTGTCAAGGATGATAAGGTGGTGAAGGAAACAAAAAAACCTGCTGCTAAAACTGTAGCAAAACCCATTGTTAAACGTAAAGCGCCAAAGACAACTGCTTCTGCTACCCC
>JBDSUZ010000346.1:0-4701 GCA_039927395.1 Saprospiraceae bacterium
AATATAAGAAGCCACTAATGGCGAAGGTTCGATAAATTCAGCCAGTAGTGCTCCTGCAGGAGTCATGATTGCGAGCACAAAAACCATGAGATAGATCAAGGATGCCTTGACGTCTGATGCCCTCAATAAGAGCACTAGAGCTAGAGCTTCCGGTATCTTATGTGCAATAATCCCATAAAACAGGTTCATTTGGTTGCTGTCAGCAGCGCCATGATAGTGCCCTGTTCCCAATGGCATGCCCTCAAGAAACGAATGAAGGCATAATCCTAATAGTACTTGCCAAACAAATGCAGGCCGGGCATGCCTGTGTGCGTGTATATGCCCATGCTCAACCCCTTTTGATACTAACTCCAGTAGCAGCTGCAGAATAAAGCCACCAAGAATGAAAAACCCCACCTGAAAGCCGCCTGTTTCATAAACCGATGGCAAGAGATGAAGAAATGTTATGCTCAAGAGGTAAGCGCCGCTAAAAGAAAGCATTGCCTTGAGTACCGTACGATTGTTGATCTGAATACGCAGGGCGAGGAATGCTCCGATGATTACAGTACCTATAAATAAAAGATTTTGCCAGATAGACATGCTTATATTTTTACTCCTTTCTAATCCATTCCAATAATAATGACTGCGGTAGCTTGCGATATACTAAGAAAATCACAATGGCTATTGCGGCTCCCAATATGAATCCTCCCATAACGTCAACCGGATAATGAACTCCTACATAGATTTGCGCAAACCCAACCAATAGTGCCCAACATATCAACGGAATCCTACACCATGGGAATCGCTTGCCTAGCACCAAAACAATGAACAAAGCGACAGCCATATGGTTGGTGGCATGTGAGGAGGTAAAACTAAGACCAGACCCGCATGGTACTCTTGAGTGAATCCAATCGCTTAGTAATGGATCATTGCATGGACGTATCCGTCCAAAAAAAGGCTTCACTATACGGCTACTAGTTACATCAGCAATTGCAACACAAATGCCACAAAAGAAGCTAACCACCCAACCAGCTTTCTTATAATTAATTGTGATGAAAACCAGAAGAAAAACATAAAATGGCAACCAAAAAAGCGGCATTCTCAAGAATGGAATCACCAAATCAAAGAAGTAGTTTGAAAGATCGACGTTGATCAATCGAAAAAAATGTAAGTCCCATCTATACAGCCACTCTCTCATAAAGTTATTTGATTCTTTGAGCAATGACAATCAACCTCTCAGACAGCTGAGGATCGTAATCCTGCAACTGATATCCCCCATAGATATGCGTAATGGATAATCCAGACTGGGTAAATAATCTTTGGAAATCCTCCAATCGAAATCCTCGCACCCTTTCAACAAAATGCTTCTTTTTTCCCTCTTCATTAATTGTGATGGCCTTGTAAAAAAAACCATCTTCAAATGATCGGTGTATGTCGAATTCGATATTTCCTATTTGCTTCAATTCTGACTTTACCAAATGCGCCTCTACATAATTGGTATTCAAATAGTCAAGCACAAAGTATGCACCCATCTTCAGATTGAGCGCCGTCTGTAACAGTACTTTGGCATGTTCCCTATCGGTATCGAAATATCCAAAACTTGTAAAGAAGTTAAATACGGCTTCGAAATAGTTGACTCTAAACATATGCCGCATATCAGCTTGGAAGAAAGCAAGGCCTTCACGCTCCATCTTGCGGGCTTCTTCAATATTTTCAGGAGAGAGGTCTATACCTGTCACATCAAAACCCAAATCAGCAAGGTATTTTGAATGCCTTCCTTTGCCACAAGCAAGATCTAACACGGCGGCATTGTCGGGAAGCCTTAGTGTATTAAGCAGACAATCTATAAAAGCGTGCGCTTCCCTGTCATCATGGTGTTGATACAGCAAATGGTAAATTGGTTGGTTAAACCATGACTCAAACCATTCTTTTTGTTCCATGAGGCGATTTGATCCGCTAAAATACATTGATTTAGAAACAATCCAATTTTGCCACATTTTCTCTTGATCAAAATCGAAGTACTTAGACGATATCAGCAACATTTCGGAACAAAATTTTGCAATTTCAAGTTATCCTTCTTTTTGTCTACTCTCAAATCCAATTAATAAATGCGTAATTTTGTAGCCTCATTCAAACAAACAGTCCTTGACCCTAATTAAGTCGATATCAGGTATACGTGGAACTATCGGAGGAAAAGTCGGGAGTAACCTGACTCCTCCAGATATAGTAGCATTTTCAGCCGCATACGGACAATGGGCATTGCAGCAAGGGCATTCTAATACCATACTGATCGGAAGAGATGCACGGATATCTGGCGACATCGTCAGCAGCCTAGTAAGCAGTACACTAAGATCACTCGGCATTAATGTCATCGATCTAGGACTTTCGACCACTCCCACGGTAGAGATGGCAGTTGCTACGCGCAAGGCGGCAGGAGGTATTATTCTTACTGCCAGCCATAATCCAATTGAGTGGAATGCGCTAAAATTTCTCAACCATTTGGGTGAATTCATATCACAGGAAGCAGGTCAGGAAATCTTGGATATCGCAGGCAAACAAAACCAAAATTATAAGGACACGCTAAATTTGGGAACATATACTCAAGATTTTGCGGCTATTCATCAGCATCTTGCCGCAATACTCGCGCTGCCGATGATCGATCTGCCAGCGATCAGAGATCGTAAATTTCATATTGTAGTCGACTGCATTAATTCGACCGGCTCGATATCTGTCGCTCCATTGCTTGATTTGCTAGGCTGCACATATGAACTAATATTTGACGATCTCAGTGGACATTTCGCGCATAATCCTGAGCCACTAGAGGCACATTTGACTGAGCTATCGGATAGAGTAAAATCTCAAAAAGCGGACCTCGGCATATCTGTTGATCCAGATGTCGATCGATTGGCATTTGTGATGGAAGATGGCAAAATGTTTGGTGAGGAATATACGATCGTAGCGATTGCAGATTTTCTACTAACACAATTTCCCTCAGCTAATACTGTATCAAACCTATCATCGACCCGAGCTCTGAGAGATATTACTCTCAAGCACGGCGGACGACATTTTGCTTCAGCAGTTGGGGAAGTACATGTAGTAAAGAAAATGAAAGAAGTCCACGCACTTGTTGGTGGGGAAGGAAATGGAGGCGTGATCTTTCCAACTTTGCACAATGGACGAGATGCTTTGGTTGGCATTGCCTTGTTTCTAAGTCATTTGGCTCAATTCAAAGGCTCGATATCGCAGTTGAAAGCGATTTATCCTGCATACTTTATGGTCAAAGAAAAGATGACTTTGGAGGAAGATGTTTCTTTGAGTTCTCTCTTTGAATTTATTGAATCGAAATACCCTTCCGCACAGATAAACACCGAAGATGGTCTTAAGATCGACCTTCCCAAAGGATGGGTGCATGTTAGGAGTTCTAATACGGAGCCGATTATCCGAATTTACACCGAGGCCAACACGCATGAATACGCCCAGCAATTGGCCTCTGATCTCAAATCACAAGTAGCAGAGTTTCTCCAAAATATCGAAATAGTCCAATGAAAAGAATTTACCTTGACAACGCCGCCACAACAGCCATTCATCCCGAAGTTCAAGAAGTGATGATTCGCGCACTACAGGAAGATTTTGGCAACCCCTCATCAATACATGCTGAGGGACGTAAGGTTCGTGCTCATATCGAGGCTGCGCGCAAGACTGTTGCAAGATATCTAAATGCCTCAATAGGTGAGATATTCTTTACCTCTGGTGGTACCGAATCCAACAATACTGCACTTAAATGCGCAGTTAGAGATTTGGGCATCAAACGCATTATATCTAGTTCGATCGAGCACCACTGTGTATTGCACACTCTTGAGCACCTGCATAACAACTACGGTACCGAAATAGTCTTCTTGGATGTCGATCACAGAGGTCGTTTAGACCTCAATCATTTGAGCGCCTTATTGCAAGTTAGTGATTCAAAGACCTTGGTCTCGATCATGCATGCAAACAATGAGATCGGAACCTTAAATGATATTGAACAAATAGCAGAAATCTGCAAAGAGTTCGATGCACTATTTCATTCTGATACAGTTCAGACCATTGGCCATTTCCCAATCGATTTGCAAAAGACACCTGTCCATTTCATATCAGGAGCCGCTCATAAGTTTGAAGGCCCAAAAGGCGTAGGTTTCTTGTATATAAATAACGCTTGTCAGATCAAACCATTTATCGATGGTGGATCGCAGGAACGCAACATGCGCGGTGGAACTGAAAATGTATATGGAATATTGGGCTTGGCAAAAGCATTGTCCATCACCTATGACAATCGGGAAACCCATCAGGCACATATTGAAAGTCTGCGCAAATATCTGATGCAATCTATCCTAGACAATTTTGAAAACGTGCAGATCAATGGTGACTATGATGGTAAGTACCTGTATACTGTGCTCAATGTCAGCTTCCCCCCTTCTGACAAATCTGAGTTATTACTATTCAATTTAGATATCGCCGGCATCAGCGTGTCTGGAGGAAGTGCCTGCTCTTCGGGCGCAGATAAAGGTTCGCACGTGATCGATGCTATCGGAGTAGCTGCTGACCGTAAAAATATTAGATTTTCATTTTCACATCACAATACCATGGAAGAAATGGACTTTGTCATGGAAAAACTGAAAGCAATTATTCCAGCATTGGCACATGCCTAGATTCTGCGCTGCAATTTAGAAGGTATTCAACTTG
>JBDSUZ010000347.1:0-10020 GCA_039927395.1 Saprospiraceae bacterium
TGCGATGATTTGATGATTCGATGATTCGATGAGATGAAAGTCGCTACACTCCCGGGTATGGGAGTTATGGAGAATCGGGGGTTGGGGAAGAATTTCATTGCCGCAGGCAGCGCCCGTGGATCTTCCATTTTGCTTAAGATCTTGTGCGCGCGCAACAAACCAAGAAATTTAAATTATTGTCCAAATACGAATTTGGTTTTTCACCAGGGGTAACCGCAAGGGATTGGCCCTCCAATGGTTTACTTGAAGGCTGATCAAAAGTCCGATTTTCAAACGGTTGAGGTTCCGGCTAGGGTTCAGTATTGTAGGGGTAAGGCATGCCTTACCCCTACAATACTGAACCCTGATGTTGACTCTTTCCAACTCAATATACTTTTGATTATCATTAGCTTATGCCCTTACAGGCGTAAAATCACGGACTATTCATACCGTGGGCGTTACCCACGGCTAATGCTCGACCCCCCTTTCAGGGCTAAGAAGAATGATCGATTTGAGCTAACATCCTGCTAATAAGTGGGTAAGGGCAAGCCTTACCCGCGCCTAGTTTCAATAAGTTAATCCGCATGATAAGGGGCAATTGATCTTCAACTCTTTGAAGGACCGAAGAGACCTTTAGGACCGATCACCAATCTGCATTTAAAAAGCCACTTCGTGAGTGGTTTCAAACCCTGACGAAGTTTTAACAACATGAAAAGGAATCATCACCTTAGCGATAATCAGTTCTTCGACATATAGTACATCAATTTAGACTCGCAAGATTCCCCATTGTACACTTAAGACTTTGAGGCGGTCTAATAAAGGGGGAAATTAGCGCGTGTTCGTCAGGTTATTATTTGCAACTTCGTCAGGGTTTGAAACCACTGACGAAGTCCTCTCATCATGCAGATTGTGCTGCCTGACGAAGATTTTACTTCGGGGATAAGATTGATATAGCGGATCTCCCAAAACTCCAGATTCTCCCTACTCTCCCGATTCTCTTGAACCTACTTATTGCCCCTTGCTCCGGCCCTACAGGACTTCGAGATGAGAGATTATTCGCAGCGTGGGCGTTGCCCACGGCCATAATATTTGTCGCCCCGAATGGGGCTAAGAGCCAAAAGTGGTCAATGTCAATGCTATAATTGGATCAGAAATGACGATCATTTATTGGATGCGGGAGGGGCAATCCCTTGCGGTTGCCCCTGTGAAAACGAATTTTCATTCTTCTGACCCTGAGACCTACCCCTGAACCAATGGAAATTTCCCAACCCTCCAGATTCTCCCATAACTCCAGATTCTCCCAATTCTCCCATAACTCCAGATTCTCCCAATTCTCCAGATTCTCCCGATTCCTTACTATATTTAAAGACCTAAATTCCAACAACATGCGTCATATCTACCTGCTCTCCTGCTTTTTGGTATTTGCCTTGGGCCTTAGCGCTCAAAGTTCAAGCGATCTGACGATGCAAATCAAGACTACCGTGCAAAAAAGCCCGGCCTTGATACATTTTGATTGGACCTCAGATCCATCTGCAATTAGCTATCAGATCTTTCGCAAACATCCGGATGCAATATCCTGGGGAAGCGTATTGGCGAATCTGACGACAGATGTGCTGAGTTGGGAAGACACCAATGTCGAAGTGGGTAAAGCCTATGAGTACCGATTCATCAAGACCGCAGGTTCTTATTTTGGATACGCTTATGCACTGGCGGGGATTGAGATCCCAGCGGTCGAACAGAGGGGCATCGTCATTCTTGTCGTCGAGAATACCTATTGGGCTGATATTCAATCTCGTATCGAGCGACTGAGCGCTGATCTGCGTGGCGATGGCTGGCAAGTAAGTAGCATACTGGTCAACAGGACAGATGCTGTTACCTCGGTTAAAAGCAAAATCAAGGCGGTCTATACGGCTAACCCTGGACAGGTGAAATCAGTCTTTCTCTTCGGAAGAGTTCCAGTGCCATATAGCGGCGATCTTAATCCCGACGGTCATCCAGATCACCTTGGTGCTTGGCCGGCCGATGTATTCTATGGAGATATGGATGGATTCTGGTCCGATGAATCTGTGAATAATACAGTGGCATCAAGAAATGAAAATGACAACATTCCTGGAGATGGCAAATATGATCAATCACTATTGCCCTCAGATCTTGAATTGGAGGTCGGCCGTGTCGATATGGCCAATATGCCGCTGTTTGGGGCAGAAGTAGATTTGCTAAAAGCCTACCTAGACAAAGATCATGGCTATCGCCAAAATGAAATAATTGCGCCACGAGTTGGAATCGTCGACGATAATTTTGGTACGTTCAGCGGTGAGTCATTTGCCACTTCAGGTTGGAGGAGCATCGCAATGCTGCAAAGTCCTGACAGTGTAAGCAATAAGGATTACCGAACGGCGCTCAACACAGATGGAGCTCAGTGGGCCTATGGCTGTGGAGGTGGATCATACACCAGCGCTGGCGGAATTGGCAATTCAAATGAGATAGCGACAGATTCGCTAAAGGGGATTTTCAGCATGCTATTTGGGTCATATTTTGGCGATTGGGATGTTGAAAATAACTTCCTTCGTTCGCCTCTGGCAAATAAAGGAACTGTGCTGACTAATGTTTGGTCTGGAAGGCCGCATTGGTATTTTCACACTATGGGATTGGGAAGGACCATCGGTCAGGCAAGCAAGGCAAGTCAGAACAATAACAATACCTATTTTGCTTCTTATGGCGCTCGATTTACCCATATGGCTTTGATGGGCGATCCGAGCCTACGTCATGATATCGTGTCTCCTCCCCGTGATTTGGTCCTAACTACTATCAATGGACAATCACAAAATCATCTACAATGGACAGCGGCAGATGGGGCCATTGAAGGTTATTACATCTATCGCGCCGATTCGCTAAATGGTATTTATCAAAGGATAAGCGATGATGCTGTCAACGCAACAGAATTTATTGATTCCTGTCCTGCGATTGGCGACAACTACTATATGGTCCGCACAATGGTTTTGACATTAGGAAATAGCGGATCGTACTACAATCTAAGCAAAGGCATTTTTGGCAATCAAAGCATTGCTGGAAATCTTCTAGCGAGTTTTAATCCACCTGTGCCCCTCTGTGCTAGCCAAACTTATCAGGCTGCATATCTGATTGAAGGACCTAATTGTCCGGGTAATCAAATTATTGCCTACCTATCTGATCAGAATGGAGTATTTGCTGATCCCCCGCTGACAGTCGGTAGTCAAGTCGCAGAAATCGGCGGTTTCCTGACCTTTAATATTCCTGACAATACGCCATCAGGCACAGGATATAAAGTAAAATTAGAAACCACCTCTCCTGTTCATAGCGAATCGATCAACGCATCATTTGAAGTGTTGGGAAAAGTCCTCGCTTCCTTTACCTGGGAACTAGTCAATCAGGAAATTGTGTTTCAGAACACCTCAATTAATGCCAGCGATTATCACTGGATATTTGCCGATGGGTCAGAATCAACCATTGTCAATCCCACGATTCCTTCTCCAGGACCAGGTTCCTATTCTGTCCTTCTGATTGCCTCCAATGTCTGCGAAATGATGACCATCCAAGTCAATATCGTAATTTCAAAAACCTCTGATGATCCAGTCCAAACGCTCATTTTAAGCCCGAACCCTATTGGTAAAAATGGCATTTTCAACTTGACACTGCATGATCAATTGAATTGCGATATTCAACTTTTCTCGCTAGATGGAAAGCTGCAAAAAGCTTGGAAGCAATCAAATGGCCAAAATCTCAATATCCAAGAGGTCCCTTCTGGCCAGTATATGCTAAGAGTAAGCAGTGGAGCTAAGATTTGGAACTGCGCCTTGGCCAAAATGGAGTGATCGAAGAGTAAAGGAATCAGCCCCAATTATATAGCTTTAAAGGCACTTTCTGCTACGAATAGTTGCTAATGTCGTTTCAAATATATAATTTTGACAAATTATGTCAAAACGATTCGATTCAAAATGAAAAGCTTTGGAGAAACAATTAGGTCCCTCCGACAAAGTAAGGAAATCCCATTGCGGATACTTGCGGCCGTCCTTGACATTGACCAAGCCATCCTCAGTAAAATTGAGAGAGGTCAGCGCAGTCCAACAAGAGCTCAGGTGTTAAGACTTGCAGAGTATTTCAAAGTAAAAGAAAATGACCTCTTAGCTGCCTGGTTATCAGACAAATTAGTTTACATAGTAGAAGATGAAGAAATCGCATTGGAAGCTTTGCAATTGGCAGAAGTCAAAGTAAGTTACTACGCAAATGCAGCAGCAAACACGATATCTGTAATCGACACGATTAAAGCTATTCTAGTTAAAGATGGACGAGTAGCCAGTGCCTGGCTATTTGGGTCAGTCGCAAAAGGAACAGAAAAAGCCAAGAGTGATCTAGACATCATGGTAGAAATGAACCATGAAAAAAAATACTCCATGTTCGATCTATTGGACATTGCATTTATCATTGAAAATAAGATCAACAGAAAAGTTGATTTAGTAGAGAAAGGCTATTTAAGGGATTTTGCTATGAACACAGCCAGCAGCAATTTGATAAAAATCTATGGATAAGCCAACACCAAGAGAAAGGGCTGAACACATACTGAATGCCTTGAAGCTGATCAGAGAATTTGTTAACGATGTCGGGGAGTCAGCTTTCTTAGAAGACCTCAAGATTCAAAGTGCAGTACAATTTCAGTTTTTGATCATAGCTGAAGCCGTAAGAAATATTGATGATGAAATCTTGGCCAAATACAAGTATCCCTGGCATATTCCAAGGTCATTCAGAAACTTCATCATTCATGTTTATCACGGAATTAAGATGGAAAGGATCTACAATGCCACGCAAGATTTGGATGAATTAGAAAAACAAGTTCGGCTAATCGTCGCGCATGAATTTGAACACTAGCAACATGTTCAGATTCCTCCTTATTTCCCCGACAACAGCGCGGCCCAAGAATCATTGACTCTATCTAGCAGATTGGGATCAGCTATTTGCATCGTAATCTCAGCATCGCCAGTTCGAATGATCTTATCCCAAATTCTACGGCGAACACTGGCATCAAGTTCTGCAAAACTCTTGCGCAATAGCGGCAAAATAGACTGAAATTTATCCCAACCCATCTCGGAAATCCAAGATTGGACTGGCTCCCAAAGGCCTTGGCGCAAAATAATCTGGCCGGGATTATGCGCGAGAAATCCATCGAGCCAAGCGATGGCAAACTGAGTCTCTGAGATCTGTGAAAATACGAGTAGGAATTTGTTGTTCAAACTAGCCTCATCGAGAAATTGCTTTTCACTCAAGAGCCTTGCGGCCTTGCCCTGCAAATAAGGAACTTCTCCTTCCAAATCGAGTATGCCACGCAAAGCTTGCACCCAATGATTAAGGAATTTCTGTTCCCCCGATTTGAAAATGATTGCTTGTGCCCGTTCCAAATGACTACCTAATGTCCGCAGTTTATCAGCCTCCATCTGCCTTACTTGCATGGGAAGCATGATGCAAATCCGGGGAAAAAGGTGATCTACGACATTCTCCAACCAATCCAAATCAACAGCTCGGACAGAACCAAATTGCCTGATGTCCATCAAGGTGATCCACGTATGTAGCAAATTGTCAAGTTCCTGTGTATCAGCTATCAGATCGTCCAATTCACGAAGCAATTGGGGAATAATGTCGGGAAGATCTGCCCAAAGCAATTTGTCGAGCAATTGCGCGAGATCGGCAACGTTTTTGATGCGCTTGATCCTGTGGATAGTGAAATTGCCGGCGGCTTCTCTGACTGTGGTGCCGAACATCGCCTGCTGTATCATCTGAATGATGAAATCGGGCTTCCATTTCAATGACCAGCTTTCCTTGAAATTTCCCAGCCGCCCCTTGGCTGGCAAAAGCAATTTTCCCCAGGGAATCTCCAGCAAATTCAACTGATGTAGAAGTGTCGATGCGGCTTGATTGGATGCCACTCTAAGATCAAGCTCCTTAGTTTCGCGGTCGGATGTTAGCAATGATTTGCTTAGCCTTGAAGTCTTTACTCGCTGCTCAAAATCACTTTGAAGCGGAAGCTTGATCGTCGCCGCAGGTATTTTTCCGCTGCGATTTCCGACGATAAGTGCTTCTTCAATATAGATGTATCGGCTCTCATTTCCCTCGCAAAGCACAGTGAGTGCAGCTTCTCGGAGTTCCTCGAGCCCAACTTTTGGTCTGTTTCTGATATTTGCCAGCATCTCAGCCAACTTGCTGGCCTCGAGCACATGCGCCGCCGAAACGTCCCATTTGTGCTTGCGCAGCAAGCGCGCTGCCTTTGCCAACCAATGAACCGACAGGAAGCTAGGTTCCTGAAATAATAGTTCGTACCAAGCCGGTGAAATGACCCCTGCGGAATATCCGGAATGCAGCGCCAGCCTTTCGTAGGTCCATGGTATCCAGATGGATTCAGTCTTGATCGATTTTGAAGATCCTTGAGTTCTGGCCTTGAGCGATTTGCTCAATTTATTCTTTTTGTCTTCAGTCACCTGCCGGAGTGCCGGAACGTGCCAAGCGCCGCAAACCACAGCAATGTTCTTATAGCCCGTATCTACGGCATTTCGAATCTGTTGCCGCATGAAGGCTTCCCGCATTTCATTGGAAGATTCGCTAGCCGATGGCAGCGTAAGTCTGAGTTCGGTCATCAGACTTTCGATCCATTCAAAAGCCTGTTTACCTCCTGTATTATGCTCAAATGTGGCGTCCCACCAAGATTCGCCCGATTCGTAACCCGCGAGACTAGCGATATAGCCCAAGGGGTCTTTGGAAATCTCCTTTTCCAATGCTGTTAGCTGTACCTGATCCTCTTCATCCTCATCGTGCATGGCAAATACCAGTGAATAAGGAAGGTCAATAGCTAATAGGGGAATTGAATTCTTTTGGGCATAGATGCCAGCTTGCCATTCGGGGCTAAATTCAGCAAAGGGCAGGTAAATAGCTTGCTGCATCTTGAGCGAGTTATAAACGAGAATTGCTAGGGGTGGCTTCAAATTCTTGGCCCCGATCTGTGCAAAAGCATCTTGACAATCCAAGGGACATTCGACCAGAATGCAATCTGGCTGCTGCCATTGCAAGGCTTCGATTAAGCTTCTGCTGGATCCCGGACCATGATGCCGGATCCCGTAGATCTCGATTCTGCTTTCTTGCTGAGCTGAATTCATTGCGCTTTGGTCCTTTGCTAGTCGAGCAATTCGCGACAAGCTTTGTAAAGGTCTTTCCAGGACTCGCGGTTTTTCATGACCAATTCGAGGTACTCTTTCCAAACCATTTTGTCGGATTCGGGATCCTTGATCACGGCACCTTGCAGACCTGCGGCAAGGTCCTCAACGCGAATTTGTCCATTTCCAAAAAACTGCGCCAGCGTGATTCCATTTTGCATCACAGCGATGGCTTCTGCTGTTGATAATGTTGATGAAGGGCTCTTAAGTTTCACCTTGCCATCTTGACTTATACCTTCTCGCAGCTCTCTGAAAATCAAAACCAAGCGATTGATTTCAGCCAAGGTATCCTTGTTGATCGTTGCAGCTAATTGTGGCATTGTCTCCTGCATGCGTGCCGACACAATCTTCACTTCTTCTTCTAATTTGGCAGGTAATGGCATGATCAGCGTATTGAATCGACGCCTCAATGCGCTAGATAGATCATTGACCCCTCGGTCTCTATCATTGGCCGTGGCTATTAGATTAAATCCTTGTACAGCTCTCAATTCACGGTTTAGTTCGGGGATAGGCAAAGTCTTTTCGGAAAGAATGGTGATCAAAGCATCTTGAACATCCGACGACAAGCGAGTCAATTCTTCGATCCTGGCAATTCTACCACTTTCCATGGCGTGGTAAACCGGCGTTTTGACTAGTGCATTTTCGGTTGGTCCTTCAGAAAGCAAGCTGGCGTAATTCCATCCGTAGCGAATAGCTTCTTCCTGTGTGCCAGCGGTGCCCTGTATCATCAATCTGGAATTGCCGCTGATTGCAGCCGCGAGATGTTCTGAGAGCCAGGTCTTGGCTGTACCTGGAACTCCAAGCAAGAGTAGACCTCTTTCGGTGGCTAGCGTTGCAAGTGCTATTTCCAACAATCGCTTTTGTCCGTAGTACTTCGTGCTGATGTTCTTCTTTCCCGCTTTGCCACCAATGATATACAGCAATACCGCGGCAGGGGACATTTTCCAACCCGGCGGCCTGACATTAGTATCAGCTCCGATGATCGCCTCCAGTTCTTCAGCATAAAGCTGCTCGGCAGGCATTCTCAGGATCGACAGTTCAGTCATAGATGTTATTTAGGCATTTGAAAGGTATACAATTTGAATCTATCTCGAGCTTTGAGTTATTGTGAATTTTATTTTCATTTACCTAAATCCAAAAGCAAGATGTCGACGTAAATAAGTTTGCTACTGAGGACATTTCGTTTGAAATTGAATCATATAGTGTGTGTAGAGTTTATTTTTTTGAAGTGAGAGCTTACTGAGGGGTTTGCTCTCACTTCTTTATTTTGCGGCAATGCCTCCATCCATATTGAGGCCCATACCAGACAACATATCGTGGCGAAAGTTGATATGCGACAGCGTTGAACTCATTTGCTGCGCCAAATCATTCGAAAAATGTTGCCCATGTTCCCAACGTTCAGTTAGGTAATCACTGACCTGTGGATAGGTCTTATCTTGAATTATCTGCAAAAATCCTATTCCTTCCTTTTCTTTTGCCTTAGTGTTTTGTTGATCCAAATAATTG
Source organism: Saprospiraceae bacterium (assembly GCA_039927395.1). Classification (GTDB taxonomy): domain Bacteria; phylum Bacteroidota; class Bacteroidia; order Chitinophagales; family Saprospiraceae; genus JBDSUZ01. The sequence goes on from JBDSUZ010000347.1 coordinate 8,718, forward strand.
TCATTCCAGATGACGCAGATTTGCATCGACAATTTGGGCTCCCAAAGCGCTGAATGAATGCCCAGCACTTGAATCAATCTCGTTATTGGAAATTCCTTCGCTTCGATCAATGCATAGAGCATCCGATGCAAGGTCTTGGACGAAATATTCTCTATCCACTCGTCCATTATCGCAATGCCAGTAGGCAAGTCGATTCGCCCGCTTAGCCATTGAAAACAGATTTTGCCCAAGAATTTTTGCGATCTGTAACGAGCCGCTGATCGCCACAATATGGCTATCAATTTGGGGCTATTCCAGAGTTTTCCCCAAGCTAAGTTTTCGTCAATGTCGAATGCTTTAAGAAAAATCCCTGGCGGAAAATAGGACATCCTTTTCCTATCGTCTTCTGCGCCTTTGACTGCATTGGCAGTATTGAATAGTGCCTGAAATTGCATTTCCAATTGAACTTCTTGTTCTTCATTTCCAAGGCTAAATAGCAAACCTTGAAGCAAAACCGCCAAATCGGGATCTTGTTCGGCTGCCAGAGTATTCAAAATTGAATCTTGCTCTATAGCTTCGGAATATTTCAAAGCGAAATCGAGGAAAATCCTTTTCCAAGCCTTTGGCAAATCAGAATACAATGTCCACAGTCGATGCCGCTCTTGTGGATTGGCTAGGATGAACTGCCTCTCGAGCCAGAATGCAGACCATGAGTCGCTGAAATCGGGGATATCATGAGAGAAAATTTTGGTCCAGAATTCCCATTTCTTGTTGAGTCGGCTTAGCGTTGAGGCTTGAGGCTCGATCATTCGCGCTGCCAAGTGACACAATGGTGGGTCCAAAAGCAGGAGCTCCAAAAGGGGAGGAATAAAATAAGCTGGAAATGGAATCTGATATCGTAGCGCATAGAGCATCCATTCCTTGATGATAAATGAAGGTTGCTCTAGAGCAAAAATGTGTTTAAAATCCTCATAAATCTCCTTCGCCGGCATCTTGTGCTGCTCAGTAGGTTGCGAGGGCAAATTGTTGGGAATCGTATACGACGACAGATAGGTTTTTGCCATTTGTCCGGCTATCTCCGTCCAAATGTCATGAGAGCTATCGCCATTTTTTGTTTCGCTGCCATCATCACTGTGCTCAAGGGCGGCATTGGCTGCCTGTTGATCTGCATAACCGAGCAATAATTTCTGAATAAGGGACTGCGAAAACATGCTTGAAATGAGAAATTTACAATAGAATGATATGCGGAACGATTCTTCTCAGATAATTTGCCAAATTTTATTTGTTTTCTGCTTTTGACAAAGTATCTTTGTGGCGATTTTAA
>JBDSUZ010000348.1:0-6653 GCA_039927395.1 Saprospiraceae bacterium
TATCGACTTTGGCAATGATCAATGTCCAGCATTGAGCCAACAATCAGTCTGGTTCACAACTACGCTTTCGGCTAAGAAGAACAGGCTTAAAATCGACTTATTGTCGAACACATTTGTCAGCGATGTATCTATCATGGTCTGTACGCTCAATCCAGATTGTAATGGTACGCCGACTGTCGTAAGTAATGGTAGGTATTGCGGTTCGCCCGACAATATATTTATCGTTAATGGCCTCCAGAGTGGTATCAAATATTACATACAAGTATCTACAACCAAACAAGGAGCCGGCGTATTTGAAATTTGCCTTTTCGAAGAAGGGGACCCACTTAACTGTGCGGAAAACCAGAATTGCAATGATGGGGTAAATGGCCCAGCCTTGATTGCAACAGTTACTGGCGCTGGAAAAGCTTGTCTAAATGGATGTAATACTGGCGCTAAGATTGCCTTGAATATAGGAAATGCCAATTGCTTTGCGTTTACAAATCCCACGGTTTGGTATCGCGTTTTGACAGATGCGACTGCAGATCTACTATCAATTGACTTGGCAAGTGGTGACTTTGATCAACCGCAGATCGCAATATTGACGTCAAGCAACTGCTCTGCTTTCGCACCGATTGCATGCAATATTGGCGTAAACGGGCAGGTAAAATTGGAAAACGTTAAAGTCAGCCCAAATTCCTGGTATCTGATTGCGGTTACCGAATCTGGAGGAGGCACTGGATCATTTACCATTTGCGCAGAGACCAAAGCCGATTCTCCTAATTGCAACCTTAGTGACGTATTGGAAGTAACTAATACATCTCTTGGATCGCCGCATACTGGTCCGTTCAAGCCTGGTGAGGTCGTTACATTTTGCTATCGCATTACTCAATGGCAAAAGGATGCCTGCAATTGGCTACAAGGAATAGTTCCAAGCTTTGGCAATGGCTGGGACTCTATATCATACAAGCCAACTGGCGAACCAAAATTCATAATCAATGGTCTGGACAACAATATCAACGGATATTGGTCTTGGTACATAAGAGACGAAGTACATTACAATGTGTCTAACCCTGATATGGGCTTGAACGCGGGTCAAAATCTTCCCGGCGGATGGTATTTCATCAATCCAAGTACTTTGCCATTTTCAGGTATTGCATTCCCGGATAGTTCTTGGGGTGATGGATACCTGTGCCCACCAAAATTTGATTCTCTAACCTGGGAGGTCTGTTTTGCGATGGTGGCCAGAGGCCCTGGTAGTTGCCTTACTGCAAACGATTGTTCAGTCTCCATTAAGACATACTCCGACGGAGAGATTGGAACCAAACCTGAAGTGTCCTGTCTGGGAAATCAAGCCACTTGGTTCAATTCTTATGTCAATTGTTGTTTAGAGCCAATTATGGATTCAATACCTGACATTACATTGTGTAGCGGCACTCAGCTGGTGCAGCAACTAAAAAGTTCGCTAGATCCCATAACACAATACAACTGGATTATCAGCAATATAAAAGATGTTGTTGGCCCCGAGGCTGGCACTGGCAATCTCATTGATCAACCAATAGTAAACATTGGTTCAAATCCTGGATTTGTGGAATACACAGTATTTGCGAGAGCAGGAGATTGCAGTACATTTCCACAAACATTCAGAGTTTCTGTGCCAGCAGCGCCAACCGCTAGTCTGAGCGGAGGACTTACTACATGTTCCGGTGATACTACTTTTATCATTTTCAATTTTACAGGCCAAGCTCCTTATCGTTTTGTCCTCAAGGCAAATGGCGTAGCAATGGATACATTTACTGCCGGAACTAAGGTATACAATCACCTAGTCCATCCGACGGTCAGCACAACTTACACAATTGGCTATTTTGAAGACGCCGCTTGCGGTGGTACATTCTCTGGAACGAGTTTCATATTTGTCAAGCCAAATGGTGTAGTTCTTGCAGATACTAGTTTTTGCTATGGCGGCTCGATCATTTTGTTTGGAAATACGATCGACGCCACAGGAAGTTTCGATTTCGATTTGGGATTCGATTCGCAGAATGGATGCGATTCGGTGCTGCGCTATGATGTGACTGAATTGGATTCAATTGCAATAGCATCTGCAGAAATAGAAACGGATAGTGGATTTGCCAATGGTTCTGTGCATTTATTTATGGAAGGTGGCAACGGGCCATATACTTATCATTGGGAAAACGGAGCTATCACCTCATTTTTGGTAGGTATCAAAGGAGGAATATACCGCGTAACGGTAACTGATGAACAGGGCTGTACTAATAAGTTTTCCATCTTGATTCCATTCTCTTCCGACGTCAAGAATGTTGACGAAGATTGGATGAATGGGATTTCACCAAATCCAGTCAAGGCAGGAAGTCCATTTGTGATCCGACTAAATGAAAATATTCCTAGAAAATTGCGAGTCAATATATTCGACGCCATAGGGCGAAATTTGCAGTCTCGTATCATTGAGACTCAGAGCGGATTGTTCTCTTATACTATGCATGCACCCTCGGAGCCGGGTATTTATTCGATTGTAATTCAAGAGGGCAAGGCAAGATTGAGATCTTACAAACTAGTAGTGTTTTAGCACTGAATATCAAAACATTATTCCTATTTCTGTTCTTGTGCTATGCCTATTGCGGCACTGCGCAGGTATTAAGATGTATGAGTAAATATCCGATTGATCCAATAATGGATGAAATATCGGGACTTGTCGTCAGTAGAGATAGCAATCTGCTTTGGATCTTGGACAGTGGCAATCCAGCAAGCATTTACCGGACTGATTTGCAGGGAAAATTGCTCAAGATTTCACCCTTTACCGATGCAATAAATATTGATTGGGAAGCCTTAACGCAGGACAATCAGGCTAATTTCTATATTGCTGATATTGGCAACAATCGGCATAAACGAAAGCAATTTACCATCTACAAAATCGGATACGATTTGACTCAAATCGATCAAATCATATTTGAATATCCCAATGAAATAGAAGGACTCGAAAAGACTCCTGATGCCGAAAGTCTAGTTTGGTACGAGGGCAAACTTTGGCTATTTACTAAGAACAATTCAGGGGCAAAAAATCCATTGTCAAACTGGTATTCGATTCCTGATAGACCAGGAAGATTTGAGGCCACAATTGAGGGGCAGGTATACTTCAAAAAGCGAGTGCCCACTGATGTGGCGATAAGTCCAAGCGGCACGGAGATCGCATGGATCAGTTATCGCTATCGCAAGATCCTTGGTTTCCTTCCGCTTTCCTCGGGATCGATATTCATTTTGCCCGTTTCATGCCTAAATGGCGGACAGATTTCATATCCCAAAAGGATGAGAATTCCTGGATTTAGATCTGGTTTGCAGTATGAAAGCCTAGGCTATTTGAATGAGGATACTTTGTTGATTGGCAACGAACGAACTGCTATCGACAGGCCGCATTTACGATATCTGAAAATCAAGAGAGATTAGGCGATTTCCTTTCGCTTTCTTACTTGCAAATAGACCAATCCGCCTATTCCCACTAGACAAAATGCAAGAGCCAGAAAAGTTGCTTGTGACTCCACCATTCCGAAGATATCGAGCTTATCATTAACCCTGATTTTTTCAATGAAATAGCGCTCTATTCCATTCAATATCATGTAGATAAAGAACAACTGTCCGGGAATTGGCAACTTCTTGCGAATGCTCCAAAGTATGCCAGTGATGATAAATGCTAGTATAGCCTCGTAGAGGGGCGTTGGATATACTGGTGGAATTAGTTGTGAGCAATGCCTCCAAGTGCAACCTACAATGGCTACTCCGTCATTGACCACATTGTGTGCATAATTGGAGGCCCAAAGGAAATCTGGTATCCAGCCCGGATTTAGGTTTGTATTTGGGATCCCCCAATCGCCATCGCCTGAGAGTTGGCAACCAATGCGACCAACAGCATAGCCAATCATCATAGCAGGGGCACCCGAATCCATCATTTGCCAAGGTGGAATACCCAGTTTTCGTGCGTAATTGAGCACAAAGATAAATGCGACAATTAGGCCACCATATATTGCTAGACCGCTTCCGGATAAAATTTGCGCAATAGGATCTTGCATGAAATGCTTGATATTCTCCACGCTCTCGAATATGGCAAATAGCTTGGCTCCAATAATGCCAGATATGGCGGCCGCAATTGTAATATCTCCCACACGCTGGTGAGGATGAATTGTCACCCAAGTTTCCTCAGGATGAGCTTTCCTCAGCTTCTGACCTTTAAAGTAGAAAAAGCCCATATACAGCAGCATTACCACTATTCCAGCGGGAATTGAACCAGATTTTGAAAGCAAAACTGCAGCAGCATCCTGCGTGAAATCAGACCAATGTCCAATGATATAGATAAGCTTGAATCCCAGCAAAAAGCCAATCAGCCCATTCATTGCATGCTCCAGGATCGACATCGGAGCATTACTCTTCTGTTTGACTTGAATGCTGTGCATCAAACCAAGTTTTTCCCTTCTTTTGAATTCCATCACCAGAATCCAGGAGGAAACGACGAAAGCGAAGGCCATGAAAAGTCCAAATGTCTTGATCAGGGCAAAGCCATTGTCAGGTTCGGTGCCAATCAGGGCATGTAAAATATAGGAGAGATCGGGATACATTGCTATTACTTATATCAGTAAATGTACCAATTAATTGGAGATAGAATTTTGTTGCTTACGCAAAAATAGTTATTGGACTAATGAGAAATTGACAAAACCATACTGACACGATTTTGCCCACTGCTCTGCTAATATTTTTCATTAGCCAGTTGACTGATGGCGTGATCGCCATCGAAAGGCCCTATCAGTATATCAGCCACAGTATTGATCAGGTCCTCCTGCAATGGTAGTCGAACTTTAATATAGTTATCCGTAAAGCCGCTCATCATGCCCGGTTTGGAGTCTTTTTCAAACAAAACGGGGCGTACTTGACCTTCAAACTGAAGGTAGAAATGCGTCATTTTCTTGAGAGATAGAGCACGCAACCTTTCATTGCGCATTTTTCTGATCTGCATAGGCACTGTTTCGTCCATCGTTGCAGCAAGTGTATTTGGCCGCTCTGAATAAGTAAATACATGCAGATAACTTATGTCGAGATCATGGATAAAGCGAAATGTTTCCTCGAAATCTTCCTCAGTTTCCCCTGGAAATCCAACAATCACATCGACGCCAATACAAGAATCGGGCATTAGCCTTTTTATTTCCTCAACTCGATCGGTGTACAATTCGCGTTTGTACCTTCTGCGCATTTGCTGCAATTGCTTGTTATTGCCTGATTGCAATGGAATATGGAAATGCGGCATGATCCGCCTTGAATTGGCCACAAACTGAATGATCTCAGAACTCAACAAGTTTGGCTCTATTGAAGAGATACGAAATCGTGGAATTTCGATCTTAGAATCAAGCGCTTCTAGTAGATCGCTGAACAAAGCTTCTTTTTTAGGCTTCAGCCCTTCTAATACTTCTGTACCATTTCCAAAGTCTCCGAGATTTACTCCCGTCAGGACGATTTCCTTAGAGCCTAAGTCAACGATTTTTTGAGCATTTGCCAGCACATTGTCGACAGTATCTGAGCGACTTTTTCCTCTTGCGAGTGGAATGGTGCAGAAGCTGCATTTGTAGTCGCAACCATCCTGAACTTTCAAGAATGTCCTTGTGCGGTCGCCAAATGAGAAAGCCTCCGAAAAAGTATTCAATTCCTTGATTTCGCCAGCGGCGACCATGCCTTTGCCCTGAGCTTTGCTGAGACCTTCCACATAATCGAGCATCCGAAATTTTTCAGCCGCTCCCAATACCAGATCGACTCCTGGTATTTCAGCTATTTCAGTTGGCTTCAACTGGGCATAGCAACCGGTAACGACAATCAATGCCTGTGGAGATCGCTTCATCGCTGAGCGAACGGCATTGCGGCATTTTCTATCCGCAAAATCAGTTACTGAGCAGGTATTAATAACATAAATGTCAGCCACCTGATCAAATGGAAGTTCCAAATAGCCTTGCGCCTCAAACTGCCTGCCGATGGCAGAAGTTTCAGAGAAATTGAGCTTGCAACCCAATGTATGAAAAGCTATTGATCTTGGCGTAGCCATTGATTGATAAGAGATTAGCGCGCAAAGATAGGAATATTCAGTATGCCGGATCAACCTATTTGGCAAATAATGCAATCGTGCTGCAATCTGTTCGTTTCCAAATGGCTACTGCGATTCATCTATTTAGATTGCAGATTAATCTAAGTGATCTAACAATATCAGCGTAAGCTGCTTTACTTTGCAGGTATGACGCTATTGGAAAACATTAGGCAGGCTCTGCGCAACATCAGATCAAATCTCTTGCGGTCATCGCTTACATTGATGATCATAGCATTTGGTTTAATGGCACTTGTGGGCATTCTGACTGCCATCGACTCCCTGCTTTATTCGATGAGCAGCAATTTCGCAGGCATGGGTGCAAATTCATTTACAGTACAACAAAGTGGAAGCGGAGTGAAAGGAAGACGGCATGGTGCTACAGAGAAGATGGGCGATCCTATAAGCTTTGATGATGCGATGGAATTCAAGGAGAGATTCAAATTTCCATCAAGTGTTGCAATTTCGTTGACGGGCACGAGATCAGGTACTGCCAAATTTCAAGACGAGAAAACCAATCCTACAGTTTCGGTTACAGGGATTGATG
>JBDSUZ010000349.1:0-7273 GCA_039927395.1 Saprospiraceae bacterium
AATTGCCACCACCACCGGGCTCGGTGCCAACAATTTCTGAAATAACTGTATTGGGAATCCAACCGACAAATCTTACAGCTGGAATGATAAACTCAGTGTGTGTGAATATTACACATAATTGGGACGATGACCTTGATATATTTTTGGTGAGTCCGGCAGGTCAAGCGGTCGAGTTGTCTACTGACAATGGTCAGGACGGCAATGACTATGTCAACACCTGTTTTACCGAAGATGCCTTGAATAAAATCAATGCTCCTGGGCCTTTCGCACCAGCTTCTGCGGCACCATTTACAGGTAAATTCCTTCCTGAAGGACCCTGGACCGATCTATACGATGCTACTTATCCTGCCAATGGTACCTGGGGCATTTATGTCAAAGATGATCAGAATGGATTTTCAGGACAACTGGATAATTGGAGTATCATATTCAATCCGGTATATAAGGTCAAATACGAATGGTTGCCAACTACCGATATTGACTGCCCAACGTGTGCAATCGTCAATGTGTCGCCAGACACCAATACAACCTATATAGTCAAAGCAACCGACACCTACGGTTGTGAGGTCTTTGATACCGTACTTGTCAAGATTGAAGGTAATGTTGAAGCACCTACAGTGCAATGCGAATCGAGTACTCAGACAACTTTGAATTTTGCCTGGCCAGCCGTTGCAGGTGCTACTTCTTACGAGGTCAATATCAATGGCCAAGGTTGGATAAGTCCAAATCCAGGTCCTCTCAATCATTTCCTATCGGGGCTAAATCTCAATGAATCGGTCACTATCGAAGTTCGCGCTATTGGTTCTTGTATTTCAAGTTCTACATCAGCGACCTGTACCACGGACGATTGCGACAATCCCGTTCCACAAATCATCTCTCTTCAGGATCTCGTCTGTCCAAATGATATGATGGGCGGTATTACTTTGATTGGCTCAGGCGGAAATGTTCCATATCAATTCAAAATCGGAACTGAAGTCAACACCACTGGTGCTTTCACAGGTCTTGATGGAGGTACTTATACTGCCCAGATCATCGACGCCACCGGTTGTATTGGACTGATCAATTTTACTTTGCTTGAGCCTGATCCATTCGTTACTAAGCCAGTCATCGTAACTCCTCTTGATTGCTCACCAAATCCTTTAGGTGCAGTCACTATCGATATCAAAGGAGGTACTCAACCGTATCAGTTTGACTGGAGCAATTTGCAAACTGATTCGATAATTGTTGGCTTAAATCCCGGAACATACTATGTGACGGTGACCGACGCAAAATTATGCCAGGTAGTCGATTCGGTCAGACTTGTTCAAAATATTCCTTCGCTACTGATTAATGTAGTTCCAGTTAAATGTTTTGGAGACTCTACAGGTAGTATTGAAGTAACAGTAGCCGGCGGTACACTTCCACTTAGCTATGCATGGTCAGGACCGGTATTTGTTCCTGGCGTCGAAGATCAGCTTGGATTGCCAGCTGGCATATATATGGTGACAGTAACTGATGCTGTGGGATGTACCAAATCTGCTACGATTCCTATTACCCAACCTGCTACTGCTGTTAGCGGTACATTTGCACCTGTTGATACGATTTGTGGAGGAGCATCCAACGGTATGACTGAAGTATTCCCACTGGGAGGCACTTTCCCGTATTCCGTATCTTGGTCCAATAATGTGTTTAACACCAAATTGTCAAATCTTCCTGCCGGAAAATATATTGCCACCATTATCGATGGCAAGGGTTGCCGATGGGTCGATAGTACTACCGTCTTTGAGCGCGATCTCATGAAAATCGGTATTTCCGCTATAGGCCCTTTATGCTTTAATGGCACTGATGGTCAAGCCGAAGTTACTTCAGTGCAATACACCAATAATGTATTGGATGTCAATGTATTAGGGTATTTATGGAATACAGTGCCACCACAACTGACACGATTTGCCACTAATCTCAAGGGAGGACAGATATATTCAGTCACTGTAACAGATTTAATAGGTTGCGAGGGGGATACGAGCATCCTGATACCTAATCCACCGGCGATCATGATCAGCACGGATTCGATCCGCAATCTTGATTGTGCAAATGACGGATCAGGCTTTGCAGCTGTTGCTGTCAATGGCGGCAATGGCCCTTTCCAATATATCTGGGACAATGCCGCTCAAAGCCAAAACACTCCTGAAGCCCTTGACCTAGATGCGGGCATATATGAGGTCACAGTTACGGACGCCAACAATTGTACCATGGTACATCAGGTCGAAGTCACCCAACCCGACCCAATCGATATCCAGATAATTGAACAACCATTATTCTGCCTCGATCAGATAGTTGGTTCTGCAGCAGCGGCCATCAATGGTGGATCCCCTCCATATGATATTTCTTGGTCCAATGGTTCTAATGGGCCGATCATCGGACAGCTAATTGCGGGTGACTACATCGTGACTGTGGAGGACGGCAAAGGTTGTATTTCAGTTGATACTGCACATATATTGTATTTGGGCGCTCCAATTGCATTTGACGTGGACGCAAAGGACATCAATTGTTATGGCGCGGCTAGCGGACAACTAATTACATCTGTCACTGCAGGTCTTGGTCCATTGCAGTTTAGCACGAATGGAATTAATTATCAAAGTAGCCCAATATTCGGAGGACTAGGAGCAGGAGACTATCGAGTATTTGTGCGCGATGTCAATGGCTGTATTGACACTTCACAACAATATACCCTTACTGAACCCGACCCTTTAGAGCTTGAGATTGGTCCTGGATTTACACTGACTATTGGCTCAGATACCACGTTGAATAGCATTGTGCTGGGAGGAGTACCTGGCTACCAATACATTTGGACAAGTTCAGATAGCAGTCTGCTTTCTTGCTATGATTGCCCCAACCCTACAATCACTCCCTTTGAGCAGACAGGTGTTCAACTCACAGTCATTGATCAGAATGGATGTAAAGTCAGCGATGCATTGACCATCGGAGTTCGATTGTTGCGCTTCATATTTGTTCCATCTGGATTTTCGCCCGACGGTGATGGCGTAAATGACGTGCTCAATATATTCAGTCCTCCTGGGATTAAAATCACGGAGTTCAAGATTTTTGACCGATGGGGTGAAATGCTGTTTTATGCACCTACAGTTCCATTCAACGATACGAGCTTTGGTTGGGATGGCAAATTGAAAGGCAAGACGCTCAATCCTGCGGTATTTGTGTGGACAACAGAGGTTGAATACCTCGATGGTCGCAAGGAGAGCATCAGCGGAACTACAACACTACTCCGCTAAATGAACCAAAGTTGGAAGCAATTGATTTCAATAATTGATTTCTGGACTATCTTTTTCTCTAAATTAATTGAAAATAGAAATTCAAGATGCAGCGCAATGCATTTTGAATCAATTACTTAATGATTATTTTATCAAAGGCACTTCAATTGTATATTGCCGGGTTTTCCATTTTTCTCGTTATCTTCCACATGTTAACACTGCCTTGTCAAACCTTTTATGGAATGCATTTGTATTAGTAAACAAGGCCCTTACTGATGACAATTTCCCCTTCCGCGGCCACATATTGTGCCTTCTAATCATAACAGAGAGAAAATAGTGTCCAATAATTCGCTGCAAGATTTACTAACACAAGTGGTTATGCCTTTTGGTGGCGATAGCAACCTCAAGAAATATGCCAACGAGAAATCACCGCTAAGATCTGAGCTTTATAGCACAGAACAACTTGAGCAGTATGCTTCGACACTTGCTAATTCGCATTTGTTGAGCACAGGGTTGATGTCGGATACTTTGATCAACAGACTCGAAGAGAATAGGGCTATGCTGGAGGAAGTGCACCAACTCCTCATCAAATCAGCACGAGAAGGTCAGCTTATTTCGCCGGCTGGCGAATGGTTACTCGACAATTATTATTTGATATCGGAGCAAATAACTAGGGCCAAAAAGCATTTCCCTAAGGGCTATAGCAAGAGTTTGCCAAGACTGGCCAAGGGACCATCAGCAGGATTTCCGAGAGTCTATGATATGGCCATAGAGCTGATATCGCATAGCGACGGGCGAATTGACTTCAAAAGTTTGCTCGGTTTTGTCAAAGCATATCAACATGTCAAGACACTAAAGATTGGAGAACTCTGGGCTATACCAATCATGCTTCGACTGGCATTGCTCGAAAACCTCCGCCGGCTCTCCACCCAATTGGCTATCGATCGTCATCATGTCAATATCGCTGATTATTGGGCTGATCTCATGACCAGCACAGCTGAGAAGGATCCCAAGTCCTTGATTGTTGTGACAGCCGACATGGCCAAGTCTGATCCCCCGATGGTAAGTTCATTTGTCGCAGAACTATCCCGCAGATTGAATGGGAAAGGTCCGGCTCTAGCCTTACCGCTGACCTGGATTGAGCAAAGGCTCTCTGAAAATGGATTGACTAGTCAAGGGTTGGTTCATGCCGATACTCAGAAACAGGCAGCGCAGCAGGTTTCAATGAGTAATAGTATCGGCAGCCTCCGCTTTCTCAACAGTACGAATTGGCGGGAATTCGTCGAAGCTACAAGTGCAGTGGAGCATATACTGCGGGAAGATATTGATGGTATTTATGAGAAGATGGATTTCCACACACGCGATCATTACCGTCATGTGGTTGAGAAAATCGCTAAGAACAGTGATCTTTCGGAAGAGGAAATAGCTCGAATGGCAATAAGCCACAGCGCAGAAAATGCTGGGGATAGCAAAAAATCTCATGTCGGATACTACCTGATAAAGCAAGGACGCAGGCTATTGGAGAGAGAGTCAGGAATGAAGATATCGACCATACAGAAGTTCAAACTGATGTTGGTAAAATATCCATTTCCGTTCTATTCTGCTTCCATGATCATATTTTCCTTGCTATTGAGTGGATTGCTTGTGATGCGCAATCTGGCAGATGGGGTCGAATGGCACTGGACATTAATCATCGCATTTGTGTCTTTTATCGCTACTAGTTTTCTCTCTGTAACCTTCATCAATTGGCTCATAACTTTGCTCACAGATCCATACTTTTTTGCGAGGATGGATTTTTCGGATGAGATACCAGATTCGGCAAGGACGATGGTTGTAGTGCCGACGATTTTCAAAAATATCAATGATTTTGACGGCTTGGTGGAAAGTATGGAGGTTAGATTTCTTGCCAATCGCAAGGACAATTTGCTCTATGCATTGTTGACAGATTTCGCTGATGCTGATGCTGAATCATTCCCCGAGGAATCGCCTCTATTGCTAGAGGCATCAAAGAGAATTGAAGCGTTAAATCAGAAATACGGTAGAGAGTCAAACGATATTTTCTTTCTATTCCATCGCCCCCGAATTTGGAATGCTAAGGAAGGCAAATGGATGGGATATGAGCGCAAACGTGGTAAACTAAGCGATCTCAACAACCTGATACTTGGCAAATCGGCGGAGCATTTTAATGTAATAGTTGGAGAGAAGGAAGCCTATCAGCAAGTTAAGTATATCATCACACTCGATAGAGACACTCAGTTGCCACGTGATGCGGCTTGGAAAATGGTAGCTACGATCGCCCATCCGCTCAACAAAGCCACATTTGATACTGAACATCATCGGATTTCGGAAGGATATGGAATATTGCAGCCACGTGTTTCCACCAGCTTGCCTGATGCAGAAGCTTCTTGGTATCAACGATTGCATAGCAATGAAGAGGGAATCGATCCATATACTCGCGCAGTATCAGACGTGTATCAGGATCTACTTGAAGAGGGATCATTCATTGGCAAAGGAATCTATGACGTTGCTGCTTTTGAGCTAGCGCTCGGAGATCGCTTGCCCGAAAATCGAATACTTAGCCATGACTTAGTGGAAGGTTGTCATGCGCGCTCTGGGCTCATAAGCGACGTTGAGCTTTATGAAGAGTATCCCGGACAATATCTTGTTGACATGAGTCGTCGTCACCGATGGATCAGAGGAGATTGGCAGATCGCCAGATGGCTTTTCCCCAAAGTTCCTATTGCAGGTAATCGCAAAGAAAAAAATCCACTTTCCTCACTTTCCCGCTGGAAGATACTCGACAATTTGCGCCGAAGCTTTATCGCACCTTGCCTCTTGATCTTACTTCTGTTTGGATGGACTATTTCGATTTCACCGTGGTTTTGGACTGTTACTGTTGTCGGTATTATCATTCCTACTTCAATCTTGTCATTTTTCTGGAGCTTATTGGCCAAGCCCAAAGATCTTTCATTTGCCCAGCAGCTCAACAATGCTGTTAGCAATTTGGTCAATCAAGGTATTCAACACTCTTTCTTGGTAGTGACCCTTCCTTATGAAGCATATTTGGACATCGATGCGATGATTCGTACTGGCTGGCGCATGCTAATCTCACGCAAAAATCTGCTCCAATGGGATCCTTTCGATGGTAAGAAGCGTACTGGCCTGACCGCGCATTTCGTCAAAATGTGGATTGCTCCTGCACTTGCCACTATTGTTCTGTTCATACTACTCGAACATTCCAAGGCAGCGCTGTTTGTCGCAAGCCCTGTGCTTGTCGCTTGGTTTATATCTCCGCTGGCAGCTTGGATCATGAGTTTGCCACAAACACCAATTCTGGTCAGACTGTCGACACGAGAAAACATATTTCTCAAAAAGCTGGCTCGAAAAACCTGGGGATTCTTTGAGTATTTTGTCGGAGCTGAAGATCATTTCCTTCCCCCTGACAATTATCAGGAACAACCGGCTGCTAAGCTAGCGCATAGGACTTCACCAACCAATATTGGCCTTTATTTGCTGTCTAATCTATCAGCATATGATTTTGGCTATTTGCCTGCAAGTCGTTTCATTGAGCGGGCAAAAAGCACTTTTGACACATTGAGTTCATTACAACGATTCAGGGGTCATTTTTACAATTGGTATGATACAATTACACTGCAGGCACTTACTCCTAAATACATATCGACTGTAGATTCGGGAAATCTTGCTGGTCATTTGCTGACACTTAAGGAAGGAATTCTGGAATTGAAAAATCAGCCAATTGTCCAACCTAATCTCTTTCAAGGTATTAAGGATACCGCCAATGTACTTGCAGAAAAGTTGAAGGACAATGCCTTGTTGAAATCATTTCAAGTCGATATTGCCAGTGCCTGTCTCGAATCGCCACAGACCTTGTCCAGCGTAAAACTCCTACTTCAGGATTGGACAATAATCAGCGCTAACTTGTATCAATCAGTGGCTGAGAATTCTGAGTTCATGACCAAATGGTGGGCCAATGCGCTACAAGATCAATGCGCTGAAGCACTTAAGGACCT
>JBDSUZ010000350.1:0-8837 GCA_039927395.1 Saprospiraceae bacterium
ACCGACCTGAGCTATTACGAACCAAAGCATTGGTCCTGGGATTTTGGCGACGGTAAGACATCAACTGAGCGCTCTCCATATCACACATATCAAAAAGGTGGAACTTACGAAGTATGCCTCAGCGTGAGCAATGATTTTGGCTCCAATACCTATTGCCGTAGCCTGCAGCTCGCTCTCAGTGAAGTATCACACGATCTAAATATCGCCGTCAGTATATTTCCAAATCCTGTAAGAGACCTATTGACCGTTTCTCTGGAAGATTATATACCACGAGATGCAGAGATCCAGTTATTGGATCTTAGTGGCAAAAAAGTGTTCAGCACCAAGGTCAGGTATGGTTGGAATAGTATTGAGCTCCATACAATTGCCGCTGGCATGTATGCATACCAGATTACTGAAGCGGGCGTGATAGTACATGCTGGAAAATTGGTGAAATTGTAGATTAGCATCCTGCGTTTCAATAACAAATCACAATTCCTCCAATATTCACCACGGTATTCCATTTTTCCGTAATTTTGCAGAGTGAAAAGAGTCCTGACCCTCTTACTGAGTATCTATATCCTGCTATTGTCCTGCATCCCTTGCAACGACAATGACCAGTTTAGAACGCAACAAATCGGCAAGACCCCGATCAGCGGGGCCGATCATGAGGGCCATGAACATCAATCCGATTCCTGTTCCCCATTCTGTGTCTGCGCCTGTTGCGGACAATCTTGCTACTTTGAGTATTTCGCTCCTAGTTTTAGCTATGACCTGCCATTGCAAATGGACAAATCTATAGTCTATTGCAACCCATTTATTTTAGAGCTATCTAATTCGATCTGGCAGCCGCCAAAAATCAGTTAATGAACCATTTGTGCACTGAATAGTCAGTGTCTTCTGAAACCATTTGCAATGTTAATTCGCTGCAAATGAGTTTCCATTTATTCATTTTACTGATCGACATTTATGCTCAATAGAATCATAGCATTCAGCATTCACAATAAATTTATCATTGGTTTGTTGACGCTGGGGCTAATCGCCTGGGGCTCATGGAGTGCCTCCAAACTACCCATCGATGCCCTGCCGGATATCACCAATAATCAAGTGCAGATCATCACGCTCTGCCCTACTCTTGCTGGTCAAGAAGTCGAACAATTAGTCACTTATCCGATCGAGCAAAGCCTGGCAAATCTGCCTGATCTAAGCGAATTGCGAAGTATTTCAAAATTTGGACTCTCGGTGATTACCGTGGTGTTTGAGGACAAAGTTGATATCTACTTTGCCCGGCAACTCATCAGCGAGAAGCTGAAGGAAGCTTCCGAAAATATTCCTCAAGGAATTGGAAGTCCAGAATTAGCTCCTGTAAGCACCGGTTTGGGCGAAATTTACCAATATATAATCCACCCCAAAAAAGGCACAGAACGCAAATACACCGCCATGGACCTGCGTACTATGCAGGATTGGATCGTAGCACGCCAGCTCTACGGCACACCAGGCATAGCAGAAGTAAACAGTTTTGGTGGCCAACTCAAACAATATGAAGTGGCCGTCCGTCCGGATCGATTACTGGCCATGGGAGTTTCTATTCCCGAAATATTTACGGCGCTTGAAAAGAATAATGAGAACACAGGCGGAGCCTATATTGACAAGAAGCCCAACGCTTACTTTATTCGCGGTGTCGGATTGATCTCTTCATTTGACGATATCAGGAATATAGTGGTCAAAACCAATCCCAACGGCATTCCGATCTTGATCAAGGATGTTGCCGAGGTACAATTTGGAACGGCTATACGATATGGCGCGCTGACTTACAATGGCGAGATCGATGCCGTAGGAGGAGTGGTCATGATGCTCAAAGGCGCCAATAGTGCTGAGGTAGTCAAATCGGTCAAGGAAAAACTAGTCACCATTCAAAAATCATTGCCAAATGACGTAGTGATCGAAGCGTATTTAGATCGTACAGATCTCGTCAATCGCGCCATCACAACCGTTGAGAATAATTTGCTGGAAGGAGCCCTGATTGTCATTTTCGTATTGGTGCTTTTTCTGGGAAATTTCCGTGCAGGTTTGATCGTAGCCTCAGCTATTCCGCTCTCCCTGCTTTTTGCGCTGGGGATAATGAATCTATTTGGAGTGAGTGCCAACCTTATGAGTTTGGGTGCGATAGATTTCGGACTGATTGTGGATGGGGCGGTCATCATAGTTGAAGGCATTTTTCACAGGGTCTCTATGAAGAAATTGGCTGGAAATGCCACTCGGCTCAACAACGCCGAAATGGACCAAACTGTCTTGGAGAGTGCCCAAAGGATGATGAACCCTGCTGCATTTGGTCAGATTATCATTCTCATCGTCTACCTGCCCATATTGACATTGACAGGTATTGAGGGCAAGATGTTCGGCCCGATGGCCCAGACGGTCTCGTTTGCGATCCTGGGGGCGTTTTTACTCTCCATTACATACATTCCAATGGTGTCAGCCTTGCTATTGAGCAAAAATGTCAAGCACAAGCTCAATATCTCGGATCGGATGATGGCAAAATTTCAGAACATCTACTCGCCACTATTGGACAAAGCCATTGCTGCAAGGAAAATCGTGCTGAGTATCACAGTCATTATTTTCTTACTTACTGTCTTCTTATTTTCCCGCATGGGGGCCGAATTTGTTCCCACTTTACAAGAAGGAGATTTTGCATTCCACTGCATTTTACCTCAGGGAACTTCCTTATCGCAAAGCGTCGAAACTTCGATGCAGGCATCTCGCATAATCAAGTCATTTGACGAAGTAAAAATGGTCGTGGGCAAAACCGGTAGCGCCGAAGTACCAACGGATCCTATGCCTCCTGAGGCTACTGATGTTTTGATCATTTTGAAAGACCAAAAAAATTGGAAAAGATCAGTCAGCTACGAGGAATTATCTGACGAAATGATGGAGAAACTGGAAGATATTCCAGGTGTTTTCTTTGAGAAAAGTCAACCAATCCAAATGCGATTCAACGAATTAATGACTGGAATTCGGCAGGATATTGCAGTCAAAATATTCGGAGAAAATATGGATACCCTCCTATTTTATGCCAATAAGGTAAATGCAATAGTTGAAGGAATTGATGGCGCCTCTGAGCCTTCGGTCGAACGAGTAGCAGGACTGCCACAGATTGTCATCAAATACAATCGTTCGCAAATCGCCAATTACGGACTCAATATCGAAGAAATAAATCATATTGTGAGCACCGCATTTGCCGGAGGAAAAGCAGGCGTCGTGTTTGAAAATGAACGAAAATTTGACCTTGTCGTCAGACTTGATAGCAGTCAGCGCAGTCAGGTTGAGGATCTTAGTCATTTGTATATACCGACATCTGGCGGTGTTCAAATTCCACTGTCGCAAGTTGCTGAAATCAATATGGAATTGGGTCCTTCGCAAATAAGTCGCGAAGGCGGAAAGCGTAGGATTGTTATCGGCTTCAACGCGGTCGACAAAGATATATCTGGCATTGTCAAGGATATACAGCAACAATTGAATGAAAAAGTGAAGTTGCCCGAAGGGTACTATTTCACATACGGTGGAACATTTGAAAATTTGCAGGCAGCCTCGGATCGACTATTTATTGCAGTTCCGCTGGCGTTGTTCCTGATTTTCATTTTGCTTTATTTCAGTTTTAAATCGGTCAAACAGGCCTTCCTGATATTTACAGCAATTCCGATGGCCGCCATAGGAGGAGTATTCGCATTGTTGATCAGAGATATGCCATTTAGTATTTCCGCAGGCGTTGGATTCATTGCATTATTTGGCGTAGCAGTGCTCAACGGAATCGTCCTAATCAGCACATTTAATCAATTAGAAAAAGAAGGAGAAATGAACATTCTGCAACGCATCATGGATGGCACGAAATTAAGATTGAGACCAGTATTAATGACTGCAACAGTCGCCTCTCTAGGATTTTTGCCGATGGCATTATCACATGGAGCCGGAGCAGAAGTTCAGAAGCCCTTGGCTACAGTAGTGATTGGTGGTCTACTTAGCGCTACTTTATTGACTTTGTTTGTGCTGCCTTTACTGTATCTCATTTTCAGCAGAAAAGGCAAAATGAAACCAGCCGCCAATTATATCGGAGTTATTGCGCTACTGCTTACAGCAAATGTTGCCATAGGACAAGTTTCACCACGTGAAATGAACATGGAAACTGCAATTGAAATAGCGCTTAAGAACAATCTCGGACTGCAGTCCAAAGCGGATGAGGTTGCTTCAGCAAATGCGCTGATAAAATCTGCATTTGATCTGCCCAAAACTGAATTGAATGCTCAATATGGACAGTACAATAGTATTGAAAATGACTTTGCTTTTCAAGTCACGCAAAATATTCCATTTCCCACCTATTATAAAGCAAAATCCAATCTGCTTAAGGCAAATATGAGCGCTGCACAAATAGAAGAAGAAATCGATCGGCAACAAATCAAAGCGCAGGTGCAGTCTTACTATTACTTACTTCAGTATCTCCAACAATCAAAGCAGCAATTGCAAATACTTGATAGCTTCTACACCGATTTCTCCCGTGCTGCAGATGTACGCTTCAAGGCTGGTGAAACAAATCTCTTGGAAAAAGTAAGTGCCGAAACAAGACGAGGGCAAATTGGCCTACTAACTCAAAAGAGCATTTCAGAATACAAAATCGCCTATAATTCACTCAAGAAATTGATGAATATCGAAGAGGATTTTACCATTCCAGATGACAAGGATCTCAATATCTTGCTCATTTCTGAGGGACAAGACCCATCATGGATTGCAAGAAATCCTGTATTGAAAAAACTGCAGCAGGAATCGGAAATCGAAGCCGCAAGTATCAAAGTGGAGACTAAGGCAACATTGCCAGGATTCAGTCTGAGCTATATCAATCAGTCAATTATTGGGTTTCAGAATATCAATGGGAATGATGTCTATTACGATCGCAATAAACGATTTCAGGGCCTCAATTTGGGCGTAAATTTCCCAATTTCTTATTCTGCTATCAATGCTAAAAAGAAAGCGTCGAGTCTCAAACGGCAATCATTGCAAAAAGAAGCAGATCAAGCAAAACAAACCCTAGAGGGCCAAATGCAAAATGCGATTGAACAATATGATCAGCAATTGAGCCAGTACAAATATTTCAAAAACACGGCCATACCGAATGCAGACTTGATGATGAGCACAGCACGACTTGCATTTAAGACTGGGGAAATTGGATATCTGGAATATTTGCAGGCTATGCAGACAGCCACTGAAGTGAAACTTGAATACCTAAAATCGATTCAACAATTGAATCAAAACGCATTGAACATCAGATTTCTCACAAATCAATAATCAAAAAATGATTGAGATTTCAGCATTCAAATTCAACAATAACAACATGAAAAATACCTCCAAAAAGGGCCAGTTTCCCAAATTTCCCATCATTCTTGCCCTAGTTGCCTTGGGCTTATTTTCTTGCCACTCGCATGAGAAGGAAGATCACCACGACCATGGAGAAGAAGCAACTACACAAGAGCCAGATTCAAAAATAACAAGCTTAAGTGCCGAACAAATGAAAAGCATTCAAATCGAATTGGGCACAATAGAAAAGAAGCAATTGACCTCCTCGATGAAAGCAAATGGCATACTCAAAGTGCCAAATCAAAATAAAGCCAACGCGACAGCAGTCCTTGGGGGAATCATAAAATCTATTCAGGCACAAGCCGGCAGCACTGTTCGCAAAGGCGATCTCCTGGCAACCATTTCCAATCAGGCATTTATCACATTGCAGGAAGATTATTTGACCGTCAATTCAAAACTCGAATTAGCTCAATTAGAATTGAATAGACAAAATGAATTGCAAACAGGAAATGCAGGAGCATTGAAAAACTACCAAGCAGCCAATGCTGAACTAAAAATGCTCAAAACTAGAAGAGCCAGTCTCAGGAAGCAATTAGAAGCAGTTGGAATATCCGTGTCAAACATTTCAAACGACAATATTCAATCCACAGTCAGTATCCGCAGCCCCATTCAAGGCACCGTAAGCGAAGTTTTGGTCAATATCGGCTCCTACGTGGAAGCTAATAATCCGATCGTCGAGATCGTTGACAACAGCCAATTGCATTTGGATCTATTGGTGTACGAAAAGGACCTACCAAAAATCAAAGTTGGACAAACAATTCACTTTACCCTGACCAATGATCCTGGCAAGGAATATGATGCCGATGTATATGCGATCAGCAACACATTTGAGCAAAATACAAAGGCCATCTCCGTTCACGCCAAGGTCAAGGGCAACAAACAAGGGCTGATTGATGGCATGAGCATCACGGCTTTAGTTAGTCTGCAAAATGCCACTGTCCCGGCTGTACCGACCAATTCCATCGTAAATCAAGATGGCATCGACTATATATTTATGGTCGCCAAAAACGACAATTCAGCCGATTCCACCAAACACACTGAAACAGCCGCTGGACTTACCTACTTTGAAAAAATTCCCATCCGAAAAGGTACAACGGATGTCGGCTACAGCGAAATTACACTACTACAGGAAATCCCCTCGACAGCAAAGTCGTTACCAATGGTGCATTTTTCGTCCTAGCAAAAATGAATAATAAGGGGGAGGGACATGCACATTGATGGGAGATCTAACTTAAATAATCTGGGCAGCGGGACATACGAGACTAGATGAATTCCTCCAATAATCTTACTTTTGCCATGTGATGCTTGGACAAGCCTCTTATCCTCGGATAACGTAACCAAGTTTAGGAATTTAGACCTGTCAGAAATGATGGGTCTTTTTTGTAGTGGTAACTATCGCCCTTGGGTTGCATCTTACGCTTAAACTGCGGAACATCTATTGGCGGGCATCAAAAAGGGTTTTGCGTAAGTAGGTGGACAGTACAAATTAGAACAGTTGAGCAATAAATAATCTATGGGGATTGCTGACAGTGTAAGGTTTCAAAGCCCACCAACGCAAAGCGCCAAACCGAATGCTTAGTCTGCCCACCCGCGACCGCTTGCACAAATTGGCCCAACTCCTCGCCTTATTGATGCTTCGTCAGTTAATGTCCGTCCACAGATTCCACATGTTCCAGTTTCTAGGCCGTAGCTTATGATGAGGCTCTTAGTATCTTTTGAAAAGGGCATAAATAGCTGAAGGATGGGTACTATCTCTCGGGCATCTGCTTCGGGAATGACATGCCCACTCCGTTCTATTTGCATCAACGCTTGCTTAGTAGTTAGGTTGGTAACCTGAAGTCGTTTACGGTCAGCTGTGCTATCAGGATTAATATAAAAGGCTATTTCAAGCTCCTCGTATTCGCCATTGATATTAGTATGTAGAATTCTGATAATTGGAGAAGCTCCGTGCTTTCTGTCTAATTCAGTAAAAATTGGAATCGCATCAAAAGCCTTGAAAGGCAATGGCTGGAGAGTAATGACATACTTCAGTTTATAAGGCCCATACCTGTTCAACGTTTTAGTGGCAATCTTATGGGCTTCCGCAACATTTGATAAATCCGATGGACTCTCGTAGTATAATCGAGAAATGATTCTAGCTCTCGGATTTGTCAAACCGTTACATATTCTGAAGGCTTCGTCATGAGTGAAAATTGATTCAAATGAGGCTTCCCCGACTGTAATCCGTTTCGGTTCTCGTACTAAAAACGAATCTTCATCATGAACTAGCGCAACCGTTGAGCTAAGTCTTCGAGCGCGAGAGTTGGAATCCTTTTCGATTTGTTGGTCACGAACACCAACTGCTCTAGCTTTCTGTTGTATTTCTCCTGGCCTAATCATGTGTATATAGCAGATCTAATAGTTGCGGTTTCCAAATTTTGCTGAATACTCCAACGGCCAACGCGTTTTTCTGATTTAGGCAGTTCCGTGTCCAACACAATATATGAGCCGGTCTTTATTTTTTGTAATTCATTGATAATATTTGTTTTCCTGTGGGGCTGCGAAAGGCAGCTTGGGATCTCTAGCATTTCCAAAATAAACCCCAATCGTTTTACTACTGCTTGGGAACCAAATCTTTTGGCATACTCAAGAAGCTTTTCAAAATTGATTTTATCCTTTGAAGCATAAATTGCACGTGATATTTCAACTATCCCACCAGCATATTCAGGTTTGAATAAACAGTCTATAAATGTCTTTTCCAAATCAGAACAAAGCACTCTGTTGAAACTATCTATCCAAATTTTCTTTGCGCCAAAGAAGTGTCTTTCATTGTGATAAATAAACTGAAAAGGAACATTCTTGATCGCAATTTGAGAAGGTCTGATTTGTTTTGCTACAACAATCTGCTCTTTCAAAGAAGGTTGTGTGATGAGGTTATGAATCTGCAATGCAGAATAATAACCAATATAATGGTCCGTCTCTTTCACTAAATGTCCTGCTATCAAATGCCAGTCAGGCATAAACGTTTCGGCATCCGCTTCATACGGTATGACGTAATAGATTCCTTCTTTCAGTCGCATCAGTAATCCACGCTTCGTCATATCGCTGAGTAACTCCCTTACTGTGCTGTGTTTCGAATCAGGTAATGCATTGAAAGCTTCACCATATTCAAAGCAAACTCTATTCTGTTCATTGAAATAGGATAGTAGTTTGCTTGATTGCGATGATATGTTTTTGCTTTTCATAGTAATATAGTCAGGTTTAACCTGACTACAATGATACGAATAAAACATGATATTTTCCTTCTTGTTTGACTCACAAGTTGCACATCATCACATTTCAGTCAGCTCAAACCTGACTACGCTGATACGAAACATCATTTCTCACCCAGCTCCTCTGGCGTTCACCCTTTTTCAAGTAAAGCATGTTGCATTACAAAGCCGAGCACAAAACCTTCATAACCTTCTTCAAACATG
>JBDSUZ010000351.1:0-5944 GCA_039927395.1 Saprospiraceae bacterium
AACCGGTCCCTGAGCGGAGCCGAAGGGCCTGCGTTGAAGTTGGATGTCCAAATTTGCTTTTCACATCTAAACGACTGCACGACTAAACGACTAAACGACTAAACAGAGCGCAGCGACTTTCAAGAATTGGCGTATGGCGTAAGGCATATGTCATATGGAAACAGCCAAATCTGATCTCTTCGAATCCAAGGTAAGGTCCCTACCTTCCCCAACTCGCAAACCCGCAAACTCGCAAACTCTGATCCGGGCCCATTTATTCTCCCGATTCATTCGAATTCTCGAACTTGCAAACTGAATGTCAAATGAATTAAACCCGTTCATGTCTATTCCATACCAATACATAGCGATAGAGGGAAATATCGGATCCGGCAAGACCAGTCTCTGCGATCGATTGAGCAAGAGTCTGGGATATCGGCAGATCCTGGAGCAGTTTGAGGACAATCCATTTTTGCCAGAGTTCTATCAAAATCCAACGAGATACGCATTTGCAGTGGAGCTGTTCTTTATGACTGAACGTCATAAGCAACTGACATCGGAGGTATCGACGCCATCACTGTTTCAGCCGGGCATAATAGCGGATTACTTCTTCTTAAAAACACTGCTGTTCGCTCAGATAAATCTGGATGGACATGAATACAGGCTATTTCAGCGCATATTTGAAGCTTTGTCAGACCAATTGCCCAAGCCTGAAATATTGATCTATCTGCACAGCACGGTGCCGCAATGCCTGCTCAATATTCAAAAGCGAAATCGGTCATATGAGCTGGAGATTCAGGCATCCTATCTCCAAAATATCCAAAACCAATACCTGACCTACCTTAATTCAGTGCTGGATTTTCCAGTGCTAATGATCGAGGCCTCTGGATTTGATTTTATCCTGCAGCCTCAACTAGTAGAGCAAATCAAGGAGAAGCTGATGGATACTTACTCAAAAGGTGTTCATCATCTGAAATTTTCGCTTTAGGATCAACACAAGAGTTGTCAGTATTGAAACTCAACTGAGTGTTGGATGCCATCATCCACAAGTTGTATTTCATTTCCCGATTGCTTAGCTCCATCCACAATGATAATAGGGCTCGCGAGCTCTGAAGCTACCAATGTGATCACGTACAGAGTGGAAGCAAATTTGTACTGGACTTCTACCTGACCCCATGCTACTGGCAAACAAGGCTCAAGGCGAAGCTTATTGCCCTCTCTGATGATACCAATCACATGTTCGACGATAAGTTGGTACATCCATCCCGCAGAGCCCGTGTACCAAGTCCAGCCCCCTCGGCCGAGCTGCTCCTTGATGGCATATACATCGGCGGCGATAACATATGGCTCAACTTTATAAACAGATACTTTGTCCTTGCTGCTGCTTCGGTTGATGGGGTTGATCATGCTTATCAACTCTGAAGTTCGTTCCCTATCACCCATGAGGGCAAATCCCATGATCATCCATATGGCAGCGTGGGTGTACTGACCGCCATTTTCTCTAACGCCTGGCACATAACCTTTGATGTAACCTGGATTCAAGTCAGATTTGTCAAAAGCGGGTTCAAACAATTGAATAAATCCTCCATCTCTATGAATGAGTCTCTGCCCTGCTTGCCCCATAGCCTGGACTGATCTATCCTTTTTCGCAGCACCTGATATTAAGGACCAGCTTTGAGCAATGGAGTCAATTTCGCACTCCTCGTTTTGGCTAGAGCCCAGCGGAGTTCCATCATCAAAATATGCGCGTCTATACCATTTACCATCCCATGCATTTGCCTCAATGTTTGTTTGCAAATCAGTACTGACTTGTTGATACTTGAGAATAAATTCATTGTCTCCCCGCAATTCAGCAACTCGCATGAATTGCTTGATCACGTAGAAATAGAAAAATGCCAACCATACACTTTCGCCTTTGCCTTCAATGCCCACTCTGTCCATACCGTCGTTCCAGTCACCTGCTCCCATCAGCGGCAATCCATGCACTCCATAGCGCATTCCATGCTCAATGGCTTTGACACAATGCTCATAGAGCGTTCCTGATTGCTGAGATTTGAATGGCAAATCGTACACTGAGTGCTCATTGGCA
Source organism: Saprospiraceae bacterium (assembly GCA_039927395.1). GTDB lineage: Bacteria > Bacteroidota > Bacteroidia > Chitinophagales > Saprospiraceae > JBDSUZ01. The sequence goes on from JBDSUZ010000351.1 coordinate 2,066, forward strand.
TTTAAAAGTCTCATTTCGAGGTAAGCAATTGACTCATCCAGCACCGCTTGATCACCCGTAAACAGCACATACTTGCTGGCAACTAATGGCAACCACAGATAATCGTCGGAACAAAGTGTCCGTACTCCTCTACCCATCGGTGGATGCCACCAATGTTGCACATCGCCTTCGACAAATTGTCGGGAAGCGCAAAGCAGAATCTGATCTCTTGCTATCCCGGGCTCAATCTGCAGCAAGGACATGACATCCTGTAGCTGATCTCTGAAGCCAAATGCTCCTCCTGATTGATAGTATCCACTTCGAGCCCAGATCCGACAAGCGATGGTTTGATATGTCAACCATCCATTTGCCAGGATGTCAAACGATGGATCCGGTGAACTGATAATTAGATTGCTAAGCGTCTTGCCCCAAAATGCTTTCACCGCTTGAAATGCATTTCTGGCGGTGATATTGCCTCTGGTCTGTTTGACCAAATTGGAAGCCTCGTTCAAATTGGCCCCAGCGCCTAAGCGGAATATCAATTCGCTTTCTTCACCTGAAGCGAGCTCCAGATAAACCTGGATCGCGGCGCAAGGATCAAATCCTGCACCGGTCTTTCCCGAGAGTTTTGTTCTGCGAAGAGCCTCTGGATTATCGACACTACCGTTGCGACCAAAGAATTCCTCTCGATCAGTTGTAATTGATTTATTTGCTGCTTCGACATCAAAGAAAGCCACACGATGCTCAAATTCGGTGCTATAGCTATTGCGAGCCAAAATCGCACCAGTACTGAGTTCCAATTCTGTCACGACATGCATCATGGATTTGTACCTCAAATCGCCCAATACCCATTCGATATAGCCAGTGACAGAGATCTTACGCGAACGATCATTGTCATTGCGCAGCTTGATGCTAGTGTACTTAACGGATTTTTCGATATCTACAAAAACCTGCATCATTGAATGCATACCGTCTTCAGTATGCTCAAATGTGCTGTATCCAAATCCATGTCTTGTGATGTATGGGCTCGCAGATCTGATAGGTAAAGGGCAAGGTGACCAGGTAGTTCCTGATTCTTCGTCCCGCAAATAGAAATGTTCACCCCCGCTATCGGTGACTGGGTCATTGTTCCAGGGTGTGAGTCTTAATTCATGAGCATTTTCGATCCAAGTATAAGATTGACCACTTTCAGAAATGACTGTTCCAAAATTTGGATTTGCAATGACATTGCTCCAAGGCGCGGGAGTAATATTGGTCGGCGAGGTATAGATGACATACTCTTTTCCACCTTCAGCATAGCCGCCCATGCCATTATTGAATTTCAAGTCGGTTGGCATCGTCAAACCTGCAGCTATCTGTGCCGGCTGTCGGGTAGGGATAAAATCAGGAGGGAAGATCTTGATTCGGCTTCTCCTATTGAGTTGTCCTTCAAGTGATCCAAGGCGGTCGGAAATTATCACTCTTGCAACTGTTTGGAAGAGGATTCTGTCCTCCTCCGTAATTTGGTCGGCGGCTCTAAAGAAAATTCCTCCCGGAACTTCTTGCCCTTCTTTGGTCATGCCGGGAGCTATCAAGGCCAGTATTTGATTGTGCAATACTTGCCTGTATCCACCATGGTCATCGTTCCATATGATGAGATCGACCGCTAGTCCCTTTAGTTTCCAATAAGAACGTGCCTGCACCATCTGACTTACCAAGTCGACTTGTGCATTGTCCTCAATCTGCAAAAGCACAATTGGTAGGTCACCAGACACTGAATAGCTCCAAAGGCCAGATTGACCGCGATGATTTTTGATGAGAATGGCTGATTCGGCTCTCAAGGCACTATTGGCATATATGATGGAGCTGGCTAAGCGTCCGTAAAGCTGCGCATCGGCCTCATTTGCATTGATTTGGCGCAGAATCACTTGGCTATGGGTCCATGCCAATTCAAAAGCACGATCGATCATATGCCGCTCCTGGTATTTCTCGATCAACACATTGCAAGTATCAAGCTGATCACTGATGCCATACACCATATCAACAATGACAGTCTCTTGAGGCTCCAAAGTGATTTTGTATCGTATAGATACGATCGGGTCCAAGACCGGCCCTTCACTGCCACTTAGGTCTCTAGCAGTGGTCATGACTATGGGGTCATGTATTTGATTGCCCCTACCGATGAATTGATCTCTGCTGGTCTCATACGACACCGCTACCATAGTGGCCCCATGCACTTTCATAAGGTGAAATAACCAAGGCGGGGTCTCTTCTGGAGCTCTTGCCCGGCGAGTACACAAGATGGCGTCGCGAGCATGATTGATCTTCGTTTGAACAAATAAATTGCTAAATGCTGGGTGCAAAGCATCACCTATTGCTGAGTTGAGAACAACTTCAGCATAGCTAGTCACTTCTATAGTCCTCGTTTTCCTTGACCGATTGGTGATATGCGTTCTGCGCATTTCTACATCGTCTTCGGGAGAGACTATGATCTCGGTATGAGTTTCAAACTTGTTGTCTTTTCTGCGGAACTCGGCTCTGCCTTGCGAAAATATTACTTCGTAACTATCTGCGATTCTAAGTGATGGTTGATGCGCAGCGGACCAATATTCGTTGGTTTCAAGGTCTTTGATGTAGCAGAAAGTACCCCAGTTATCGCAGGTGCTATCTTCCTTCCAGCGGGTGACAGCCATATCTCTCCAACGGCTATATCCACCACCAGCATTATTTACCATCACATGATAATTCCCATTGGACAGTAGTTGGACCTCTGGAATTGGCGTATTTGAGGTAGTGATGACGCGCATTTGCGGCCCTTCTCCTTCATGCTTGACATCAGTTTCGTCGACGTTAGGCAAGAAGAATTTATTTACCTGAGGGATTTTTTCCTGCAAAAGCAGCATTGTAGCCTGGAATTGCGGTTCCGACTGAAACCTCCTTTGCATCGGTTGATCCAACAGCAGATAAGCCAGGGACAACATCGACATCCCTTGGTGATGCGACATAAATGACTTGATGACTACTTCTGATTTGCCTCTCGGCAATCGAGATGGCGTGTAATCGATCGCTTCATAATAGCCCCAATCGCCCATGTATCCGCGGTCCTGCAGCTCACGTAAGTTGGCATATGACTCCTCCGGATCGACCATTAAGGCCATGATTGTGGCATAAGGTGCAACGACAATATCCTCACTCAATCCTCGCTTGAAGCCAAGACCGGGCACTCCAAATGCGCGATACTGGTAATCGAGATTGGAAGCAATCATATTGTACCCTGATTCCGATACACCCCATGGAAATCCGCGATTGATCCCTTGAGCAATTTGGCTTTTGACTGCCGCCTTGTGTGTGTGATCGAGTAAGGTATTTTCAAATGATGGCATGACCAGCATAGGCATCAAATATTCAAACATCGAGCCGGACCATGAAAGTAGCACCGTATCGCCATTTGGATTGGTCAATTGACGGCCCAGGGCAAACCAACTTGATTGAGGAATTTTATTTTGGGCGATAGCCACAAATACACCAAATCGCGATTCGGAGCCTAACAAATCATAGTTACCGTGATCCTTGTGATGCTCATCGACATTGTATCCGATGGCCAGCAAATACTGCGAACTGTCGTATAGGAAATCATAATCGTAATTGGAATATAGAATGCATTGCTGCGCAAGTTTGTCAATGGCCGCCAGCATCAATTCGGCGCGGTCCATTCCTAACTCTAAACGACTATAAACATTATTGCTCCAGGATTTATCATCCGCATCGGTGCTTGGGCCTGCGGACTTCGCCAAAACTTTGGCAAAGTCGTGGTCAATCTCAATCAATTGCGAAAGCGTCGGGATCCTATCCAAAAATGCCAGCATCGGTGCACTAAGGTCTCTAACTGCAAGAAGTTCGATCCAAGGAGCGAGGTCTGTA
>JBDSUZ010000352.1:0-4286 GCA_039927395.1 Saprospiraceae bacterium
GCTTGAACGAATTCAATTGGATTCTGCTTGTTAGCGTGCATTTGATACAGACGAGAGATACGCTCTTTGTTGTCAGAACGAGTATTGAGTACATATGAACCTGCGTTCAAAGTACCTGAGTAAACACGGAAGAATGCAAGGCGCCCTACGAAAGGGTCAGTTGCAATTTTGAAAGCCAAAGCTGCAAACGGTGCATTCACATCCGGTTTGCGTGATTCCTCAGCATCAGTTTTCGGATTAGTGCCGATTACTGCCTCAACATCCATTGGAGAAGGAAGGAATGCACATACTGCATCCAACATCGCTTGTACTCCTTTATTTTTGAATGAAGATCCGCACATCATAGGGACAAATTTCATGTCCACAACTGCTTTGCGAACTGCTGTACGCAATTCGTCAGCAGAAATGCTAGCTGGGTCTTCAAAAAATTTCTCCATTAAGCTATCGTCGTATTCAGCTACTGCCTCCAACAACTTACCTCTCCATTCTGCAGCAGGGCCGATACAATCTGCAGGAACAGGAATTTCCTCGAAAGTCATTCCTTTATCATGCTCGTTCCAAACGATAGCACGGTTGGTGATCAAATCAACAACTCCTTTGAAATTCTCCTCATTGCCAATTGGCACTTGAAGTGGAATAGCAATTGAACCCAACATTTCTTTAACCTGGCGAACCACTTCAAAGAAATCCGCGCCTTGGCGGTCCATCTTGTTTACGAAACCAATCCTTGGAACTTTGTAACCATCAGCAAGGCGCCAGTTTGTTTCAGATTGAGGCTCTACTCCATCAACTGCTGAAAACAAAAACACTAAGCCATCAAGTACACGCAATGAACGGTTTACTTCAACTGTAAAATCAACGTGACCAGGAGTATCGATGATATTGACGTGATAGTCATTATCAGCATAATTCCAGGTAGTCTTGGTAGCTGCAGATGTAATCGTGATACCACGCTCTTGCTCTTGCTCCATCCAGTCCATCGTAGCTGCTCCTTCATGTACTTCACCAATCTTGTGGCTAATACCTGTATAATAAAGGATACGCTCCGTGGTTGTGGTCTTACCTGCATCGATATGCGCGGCAATACCTATATTTCTTGTGAACTTTAAATCTGTGGCCATTGGTCTTTCAGTACGTAATTACATCGAAATCGAATAAAGAGAATCTAATCCAAACAGGAATTATACTCTGAAGTGAGCGAAAGCCTTGTTAGACTCTGCCATTCTGTGAGTATCCTCTTTTCTTTTGACTGCAGCTCCTTCACCTTTTGCCGCAGCAACGATTTCAGAAGCCAATTTGTCAGCCATACCTTTACCACTGCGAGCACGGGCAAAACGGATCATCCATTTCATACCGATACTTACTTTGCGGTTAGCAGGGATCTCAGTAGGAATCTGAAAGGTTGCCCCTCCTATCCTTCTACTGCGCACTTCTACTTGCGGCATGATGTTATTCAAAGCGCGTTTCCACATTTCGTGTGGATCTTCAGATGTACGTGTTTTGACGATCTCAAAAGCATCATATATAATAGTGAACGCTGTACTTTTCTTTCCCTCCCACATCAAGTTATTGACAAAGCGGGTGAGGCTGATATCATTGTACCTTGGATCAGGTAATAGGATTCGTACTTTTGGTTTTCTCTTTCTCATGATTGTCCTGTATTACAAGAGCTTATTTAACTTGAAATTATTTCGGGCGCTTAGTTCCGTATTTTGAACGGCTTTTCTTGCGATTGCTTACTCCAGCTGTATCCAACGCACCACGTACGATAGTATAACGTACACCAGGTAAATCTTTGATCTTTCCACCACGGATCAGAACAATTGAGTGCTCTTGCAAATTGTGACCTTCACCTGGTATGTAGGCAATCACCTCGACACCATTGGTCATACGAACTTTTGCAACTTTACGAAGGGCAGAATTGGGCTTCTTTGGAGTCGTAGTGTACACACGAGTGCACACAGCTCTCTTCTGTGGACAAGAATCCAAGGCACGAGACTTGCTCGTTTCGACCACTTTTTCGCGTCCTTTGCGGACTAACTGATTGATTGTAGGCATAATGCAGTTTATCGGAAATTTCTGCTATTCAGGGCTATACACAACATTTATTACAGTATTGTACCCTTTCCTGAAAAGCGAACGCAAAGGTATTCAGAATTTTCACATTCTCAAAACCTTGATTTAAAATAAATGAGAAAAAAAACCAATGTTCTATTTTTTGCTCAATTAGTAGCTTAGATAGCGGTTGAAAATCAAGTATTTCTCAGTTTATATCTCGCGAATATTTCATTAAAGAATTAATTGAGTATCTTTAATTAAATTGTTGGACATCAATTCGTTGAAATGGAAGAAAATACAAAAAAGTTCAGTTTTTCGATACGGCCATTTTCTATAAATGACATGGAAGCCGCACATCGCTTGGTATATGAATTAGCTACCTATGAAAAGGCAGCTGAGGAAGTAGTGACTACTCCAAATACCTTCGAAAAGGACTTCAAATCAGGATGTTTTCTTGGTTTGATCGCTGAAGACCAGAAAAAGAATGTTATCGGAATGGCCATGTACTTCTATAGCTATTCAACCTGGAAAGGCAGAATACTATATCTCGATGATCTGGTAGTTGATGAAAAGTGGCGACGTCATGGCGTGGGAAAAGAACTTTTTGACGCCATCGTAACGGAAGCGAAGCGCTCAGGTGTAGCAGTAATGAAATGGCAGGTATTGGATTGGAATCAGCCCGCGCTTGATTTTTATGCCAAATATGATGCTGATATCGAAAAGGACTGGTGGAATGGCAAATTGAAGTTCTAAACAGCCATTGCTAGTGTTTGCGGTGTAAAAGCTTGTCGGTCATTTGCCAAATGGCATCCAAAGCAACTTGATCTACGTCGGCAAATATCAAATTTTGCTTGGCATCAGCATATAGCTGATCTAACATATTAGTACTGTATTCCCTAGAGCCTGTGCGCTCAAATATTTCTCTGACTTGTCTGATCTTTTCGAAAGGATCAATGAGCTGAGGATCGGCATACAATCTATTCAATAACAATCGATCGTGTTCTGTGGCAAGCTCATGAGCTTTGATAAATAGCAATGTCTTCTTGTTCTGCAAAATATCTCCCCCCGGCTTTTTGCCGATTTCCTGTTCAGTGCCAAAAGCGTCAAGCAAGTCATCCTGGATTTGAAAGGCCACCCCTGCGGAAATGCCAAATTGATAAATTTGATTGCTCTGCTCTTGCAAAGCCCCACCTGTGACAGCTCCCATTTCCAGAGCCGCAGCTATCAAACTTGCGGTCTTGCCATGTATCATTTGTAAATACTCTGACTCGTTTATGTCGGATTTGGTTTCAAAATCCATATCTAATTGCTGTCCCTCACAGACCTCCACCGCAGCCTGTGTCATAAGTCTAAGCAATGCTAGAGCTTGTTCTCCTGTATAATGATCCAGAAGATGCTGATACACTTTAATCATTAGGACATCACCGCTGAGAATAGCTGCATTAACTGAATATTGCATATGAACGGCAGCTTGTCCCCTTCTTAGAGTTGCCTGGTCCATGATATCGTCATGGGCTAAAGTGAAATTGTGAAACCATTCTAATGCTAAGGCAGCTGGCAATGCAAGTGAAATATCCTTACTGAATAATGAGTGACTTAGAATAAGGAACTGAGGACGGATGCGCTTACCTCCGAAACCCAGCAAGTAATTGATGGGATCATAAAGGGTAGCTGGTTTACCGAGCAAACGATTATTTGCAAGATAAGCCTCAAACTGATCAGCGATTAGTCGATTAAGATCCATTCTATTCAATTGAGCCGCCAAGATAATTGCTTTATTCAAAACGGCTGAAGTATGACGTTTTGAAGGATTAAGACAAAATGGGAATTGAGCTTAGTCTAAATTACTATTGGAATGAATTATACTAGCTTGTAACCGATACAAGCACTTCGCCCGAATAATTACCTTTATCAGCTCAATAGAGTAAAAGATGAATCGACACCAGATAAAGAGCAGAACAAAGAAATTCTGTCAGATTACCAAAATGCATCTAGATAGCACTGAGGTTATTCATGTCCAATTGATCAAAGAATCTATTGTAGAGAACCTCAAACAAGATTTTCCAGAAATGGATTCCTCTGGTTTTGTCTCTGTATTAGCATTAAATCGGTACTACTTTAAGAAAATCAAGCCCGCTGTTGCCGACGCAGGACATGCTGATCCTCATGATATATCAAGCATTTCAATTGAATCAGAAATGATTTATACTGAAACGGAGGACTTTGGC
>JBDSUZ010000353.1:0-5592 GCA_039927395.1 Saprospiraceae bacterium
ATGAGCCGATCATTAACATTGAAAATCACGATACCATCGGAATATTGGCACTGGATCAGGAGGGGCGACTGTGCGGAACCTGCACCACTAGTGGCTTGGCATTCAAAATGAATGGAAGAGTAGGAGACAGTCCAATAATTGGTGCGGGCCTCTATGTTGACGGGGAAGTAGGCGGAGCCGTAGCAACTGGACTCGGGGAATTTGTGATGAAAACGCTCGGATCATTTCTCGTAGTTGAGTTTATGCGAAGGGGAAAGTCTCCACAAATGGCTGTCGAAGAGGCTATCGAGAGAATAGTGCATCGATATCCCAACTACAAGACATTCCAAGTTGGATACCTGGCACTTAATCTTGATGGACAGCATGGAGCATATGCTATACAACCCGGCTTCAACTATGCCAAACAAGATGAATTGGGAGGAATCTTAGCCGATGCCAAGTCTTATATGTAGAGCAAACGCTCAACCCATAAAATGATCGTTTTGGCAACTATTTTTTGCGATTCAAGTGGCTTTTACGACTTGTGAACATGCCTTTTCTGCAAATATTGTAGCATTGCGGGCCTTTCTCCCAATTTTGGCTCAATTTTGGTTGTCTAGTACTTGATTCTTGGTTTTTCCGAGAATCGAGAGGTTTTGCATTCGATTTGAGTGTGCGTAAAACCCGGCACAAAACGTTAAATCCCGCTCATATTAAAAGTATTGAACGGATATTTGTAGCTTTGTGCCGCATTCGTGCACCTATGAATTAAGTTATTAAGTCCAGACCATATGTACTCAAGCATTTTGAAGCCAATTCAACGATCGATTTCCATCATGGCAATCATGTTGATAGCAGGCTTTGCAGCAGCCCAAAAACCAAATCTTACTGTAGAAGTTGGACCGGCAGTTGGAGACTCTGTCGCAGTTAATTTCAAGGTCAGCAGCTTTGTCAATTTGTATGCTTTTCAGCTACCTATTGGATGGAACCCTGCCGTACTTGAATTAAGCAGCATTACTAGCAACACTATCTATAACCTTGCTCCCCTGCCAGCTTTTGACATCAATTCCGGGTTCGGAACTAATGCCGCAGATCTCGCCGCTGGTATCCTCAAGGTCAATTGGTTCGATGCATCCGCCACACCTTCATCGCTAGCCAACGGCACTATACTATTTACCGCGAAGTTTAAGATAAAAAATCAAGCTGGTTCGACAACCATTGGTATCGTTGCTGCTCAAAATTATGAGCCTGAAGCAATTAATACAAATGATGTAAATGTTGGCTGGGATTTCACAGCTGGTAATTTTCCTTCCACTGCATTCGCTGGCTTGAAATTGACAGCTGGACAGGTGACAGGTGCCAGTGGCACTCAAATCTGCGTGCCTGTGACTTGCAACGGCTTTACCAATATCGCAGCATTTCAATTCAGCATGAATTGGGATCCAGCAATTTTGAACAACTTTACGATACAAAATATCAATCCCGCGATAAGCACGATGGCCAATAACCCCCAGGGTCCTGGCAAATTGGTTGTTCTCTGGACTGATGCTACCGCAAATGGAGTAGACCTTCCTGAAGGAACCAAATTATTTGACATTTGCTTTACTATTACTGGCGCCAATGGCACTTTTTCAAATGTTTCATTTACCAATGATCCAGTTGCAATATCAGTAACAAATGGTGATACAGAAGATGTACCCTTTATGGGACAAAATGGTAAAGTCACTGTTAGCGGCAGTGGCCCTGCTCCATGCGTTGTTTCTGGTTTGACATTGGAGATTGCGCATACTGAAGGTTGCACAGGCGACACAATCTGTATGCCTTACAAAGTGCACAACTGGACAGGAATTTCAGGATTGCAACACTCATTTGGTTGGGATCCAAGCAAGCTTCAATTTATCGATATCAACAATATCACTTTGAAGGACCTTAGTGTTGGAAGTTTTAACCTAACTGAAACATCTAATGGCAACATTGGATTGCTGTGGACTGAAGTAGAAGCAGATGGAGATACCTTACCTTCAGGTACAACGATCTTCGAACTTTGCTTTAAGATATTGGCTGCTGACGGATCGCAAAACTTGGTTTCATTCACAGAAGTTCCTGTAATTTTTGAAGTACTCGACGCAGAAGGTCAGCCTTTGGAGGCCAAAACTTGCGATGGGGTAGTTAGTGTTGATTGTAGCAGTCCATCTTTTACCATCAATGTTCTGTCGCAAACAAACCTCAATTGTAACGGAGTTTGCAACGGTGCCATTAATATCTCTACCACAGGCGGTACTGCGCCATTTGCTGTGGTTTGGAAGAAAGACAATATTCTTTTGAACCCTCAACCTGCAGATCCATACAACCTTACTAATCTATGTTCTGGTAGCTATGTGGTAGAAATTACTGATAATACAGGATTACTTGTAACATTGCCGATAACACTAACTCAGGCACCAGCAATTGTTGTCAATCCGGCAATCACGCATGAGCTTTGCCCAAGTGCTAACGGAGGAGCGATAAATCTTAACCCTTCTGGAGGAACTGGCAACTTAAGCTTCGCCTGGTCACCAAATGCTGGGTTTACTGGTTCTAATGCCACAAACCTCAGTCCTGGTAATTATTTTGTAACCATCACAGATGGCAATCAATGTGCCAAGGCGTTTGGACCGATAACTATCAATGCTGCAGCTGCTATCAATCTGTCAGTTGCCGTGACGGATGCTACCACAGGTCAGAACAATGGAGCAATAAACCTAACGGTTAATGGAGGAACAGGTCCGTATACTTTTGACTGGGATAATGACGGCCCCGAAAATCCAGACAATGACCCTGAAGACTTAACAAACCTTGCAGCAGGAACGTATATAGTGACGGTGACGGACGCAAATAACTGCAGCAAGACTGGAACTTTTGTTGTCAATAATAATAGTGGTGGCCCCTTGGTGCTCCAGTCCCTGGTAGTGCTCAATGTGGTTTCATGCTTTGGCGAATGCGACGGTAGCTTACAAGCCCAAGCTTCAGGTGGTAGCGGAGCTATCACTTATTCTTGGCAGAAAGGTTGTGCGGGAAATACATTTACTGGAAATATTCTAACTGGATTGTGCTTTGGTATCTATTGTATCACAGTTTCAGATGCTTCAGGAAATTCCCTAACCTCCCAGATCACTTTAGATGGCCCACTTCCTTTCACGGCAGTAGTTCAACCTACAGATGCTATAGGAGAATTGTGCAGTGGCTCCGCTTTTGCCTTCCCAGTTGGAGGCACAGCGCCTTATACTTATTTATGGGATCATGGAAATAGCTCTGAACAACAATTGGAAGATCTTTGCGCCGATACTTATTGTGTTACTGTCACTGATGTTAACGGTTGCACAGCCATAGGCTGTGGCACAGTCGCTTTCCGCGAACGTCCTTGCTACAGCAGCCGTAAGATCATCACTCCAAATGGTGATGGCAAGAATGATCAGTTCCTGATTGAATGTATCGAAAATGCTCCAAATATCCTGAGTATTTACAACCGTTGGGGACAAGAGGTATTTATGATCAATAATTACAAGAACAATTGGGAAGGAACCGACAAGCAAGGTAAGTTCCTGCCTGATGGCGCCTACTTCTATGTATTAAGGGTGCAGTTGCCAACTGGTGATGAACGGATTTATAAAGGGGATGTATCAATAGCTCGAACCTTAAGTTATTAATCAACTAGGTAGACAGCATTTTCACATCCTTCAAACGACAAGCCATGAAATCTCTAATATTAAGTTTGACCTTCTCATTGATCTGCACTATTGCAGCCCAGGCGCAGGAAAGTGGTGTATATAATCACTACTTGATCAATAAGACACTAATAAATCCTGCCGCAACTGGATTTGGTGAATCACAAAGAGTGTTCATCAATTACAAGAACTCTTACGCTGGTTTTACTGGAACTCCTAGTTTGTTGACTTTGGGCTATGATGGTGCCGTGTCAAACCATTTGGGTTTGGGAGCTCAGGTAGCAGTGGAAAATAATGGAGCATATCAGAGAGTTAAAGGACAACTTGGATATTCATACCGATTCAATGTGCAGGATTTCAAGATGGGCTTTGGATTGACTACTGAATTTCATTCTACCAAGATCAAAGGCGATGTGATCACCGATAACTTTACAGATATCAATGATGCTATTATAGTAGCTGGATCAGACGGCGTGCAGTATTTTGATGCTGCCTTTGGATTCTATGGCGAATACCGTGACCAGTTATTCATAGGCTTGTCAACTCCTAATGCAGTAAGGGCTCGTATATCTGAAGCCGCTCCAGTAGAAGATAATGAATCAAATTTCTTCAAGCATTATAATATGCAGTTGGGATATCGATTTAAGATGGCAGATAAAAAGATGGTTATAGAGCCTTCATTATTGATCCGCAAAGACCGCAACGCGCCTTTTCGTGCTGACATCAATCTAAAGGGTGGATTCCTGGACGACCAGTTAATCGGAGCACTAACCTATCATGTTGGCGCTGGCAATGGCTTTGGTTTGCTTTTAGGTACTAGGATTGGCCATTTCTCCGTATTCTACGGTTATGACATGAGCTTTACAGACTTTCAAAACTATAATAATGGTTCTCACGAGTTTACATTGGAGTATAAATTCTAATGTGTTCGTCTGAACAATTTGAAATTAGAACTGATATTCTAAAACAATATGCTGGTCGATAGCATATTGTATATTATCATTGTATATATATGTTAAATTCGATCTCAAATGAATTTTAATTAATACTTTTGATGGTCGATTTCGAATTGGCATGGATATTGTAATAGATCCATGACTTCTAATTGTATCGCGCATTTATTGTCCTTTTTCTATTTAGATGACTTAATGCGATCTCGATAAAATTAGGGATTCGAATATCATCTACGATTAAAGTTTTTGCAGTTACCTGCAAACAAATCTGAAAACTCCACCGGCCGCTCGACTTCTCGAGCGTAATCCGGAATATTTATTGGGTTTTTTTTCATTTTAACATTGAATACAAATCTGGCTGAAAGTGGTCTTATGCTACTTTACTCTAGATTTTTGTCTGTTTGAATCCCTTAACATTTTTTGTAATATTCTTAACCAAATCACTATGAAAAAGACGTTCAACACGTTTTTGACGAACAAGTTCAGCGGGCTTCAGAAGCTTGCGTTGTCTGTTGCGGTAGTAATGGGTTTTATGATGTCGAGCTTTTCAGCGAATGCCCAAAACTGGCTTCCTGTTGAACAAGCTACTGCGGCACTTAAGACTCAGTATTATATTCAAGCAGACATCTTGAAGACCCAAACACAAGGCTCTACTGCTTACTTCGACACCGAAGCGCGTATGGAAATGTGCATTGATGGAGTAGCTACACTGGGAAAGGGAACACTAGTTCCTTCAGTTCCTGTCGTACTATTTGATCAAGGCCAAATCAGCACACAGATGCCTAAGTACCTTACGAAGAGGATGATGTTAGCGCAATTTCGTGCTGAACTTGTAAGCTGGATCAGCAATTAATAATCCCAATCCCAAAACAAAAAGATTTCTCATGGAACAAAACAATTTTACTAAAACTTCAAAATCGTGGTTAAGTGCGGGTCGTCAGATCAGGACATTAGCT
>JBDSUZ010000354.1:0-5437 GCA_039927395.1 Saprospiraceae bacterium
GATTTACCCATCCTGTTCTTGCGCAGAATTCCTATTTCACAAAGTTGCTCCAGATATCGTGCTGCCGTTTTGCGGGCCACTTTGAGGTCAAATCGTAGATGATCAATCTTTGTGTATGGGTGTTTGAATAAACTATTGATCAGGTCCTGACTATAAACTTTAGGCAATTCTCTCCTTATCCTTTGTTTGTGGTTATTCATCAGCACTTTGATTTTTCGTATAATACTAGAAGTTTGATGGGATGTCTGTTCTACAGCATCTAAAATATACATGATCCAAGGTTCCCATTCACCAGTTGATCGGGTGTGTTGCAATCCCATATAATATTCATCTTTATTTTGGTTTATGTATCTGCTTAGATACAGAATTGGCAATTTGAGTAAGCCTTCTTTCACCAAATAAAGGATGTTGACAATTCTGCCACTGCGTCCGTTGCCATCATAGAATGGGTGTATGCTCTCAAATTGGTGATGAATGATTGCCATCTTTACCACTGGATCTATGTTGGATAAGCTACTGTCATTTATGAACTTCTCCAAGTTTGACATTAGTGAGATAATTTCTTGCGGATCTTGAGGAGGAGTATATATGACTTCTCCTGTTTGTTCGTTTTTCAATACTGTGCCGGGAAGTTTGCGAAACCCTGCATCATTTTCCTCAAGAATGCTCTGCAGTTGAATGATATGATTGTTTGTAAGCAGCCCACTTTGCTTTACTTGAATGAAACCTTGTTGCAAGGCATGAGCATAGTTAAAAACTTCCTTAGCTGCATGGGTCGAAAACTGCCGCGATTCGCTATCGCTCGTATAAAGTTCATCATGTGTCGTCACAATATTTTCAATGGCGGAACTATCTTTTGCTTCTTGAAGTGATAAGGTATTAATTAGAATGTGCTCATTTGGCATACCTTCTGACAAGGCATTCAATCCTGCCAATGCACTTCTTACACTTATCAGCTTCTTGAGAATAAGTTTGGACTCCAAGTCTACATCCTTTAGCAAATCTGGCAATCCCACTCGTAAATCCATGGTAATAACATGAGTCAAAAAGACAAATATACAGATTTTCAAGTACAACGTGAGTCATTTCAAGCCTTTTTGACCCATGTAAGTACCTTCGTGAGTCATTTCTGACGTTTATGACCCATGTAAAGCTACATGCTGAGTCAATTTTGGCGTTTTTGACCCACATAAATATCTTCATGAGTCGCTTCAGACATTATTGACCCATGTCCAAATGCTTCAATTTCGCCTTTTCATCTAAGCGACTTCGTCAATGGTTTCAAACCCTGACGAAGTTTGTATGTCTGGAGCGCCCCCCTGGCGATCTAACTTTTCCAAAGTTTGAAACTTTGGAAAAGTTTATTTCTTCCCTATTTCAACTAAATCAAGGCGAACCCAAAAAATGAAATACCCCATCAATCCAAGACTGACAGGGTATTTCATTTTGTACTTCCGCGGGGTATTCCCCATCTGTGGTCCCACCAGGACTTGAACCTGGGACCCCCTGATTATGAGTCAGGTGCTACTAACCAACTGAGCTATAGGACCAAATCTATCCGCAATCCCTAAGGCAGTGGATAAACCGCTGCAAAAATATTAATTTTATGCAAAAGGAGGGAGAAGATTAGCTCCAAGCTAGCATTTTCGAAGCCAAACTATCCCAAATCGCACTAAATGAGGCTTTTATAGCATCAGCCAAGTGCACAAATCAAAACCTGTCTATGCTGGAGATGCAAGGAAAAGAGATAAAAAACATCCTATTTGATCTGGGCAATGTCCTGATCGATCTCCATATGCCGCGATTTGAGGAACAGGTCATCAAAGTTTTTGGCCGCAACTATTGCGAGGTGTGTGCCGATCTTGCCTCCGTGTTTGAGCATTTCGAAAGAGGAAATATCTCAGAAGTCTTGTTTATCAATGCTTTAGTCAAATACTGCGGAGGCAATATCAACGCCAACCAGATCGTGCACGCCTGGAATAGCATACTCGGCAACATACCAGTTGAACGACTTGAGATGCTACTGAACTTGCGTCAGAAATACAAAGTGTTCCTATTCAGCAATACCAATTGCACACATATTGACCAATTGCATCGCATATTGGTAAGAGAACATCAGTTGCAGGATTTTGAAGAGAAGTATTTCGACAAAGTCTATTATTCGCACAAAATCCATATGTGCAAACCCGATCCTGAGTCATTTCTCTTTATTGCCGCCGATGCTGGCTTTCATCCAAACGAAACCTTATTCATCGACGATCTGCCTCAGAATATAGCCGGGGCGGCATCGGTCGGATATCATGTGATGCAGCATGATCCGCAAAAGGATATCACCAAGATTCTGTTACAGCTCTAAGGCACAGCACTATGCACCCTTGCTTTTGCTGAAAATAGAAAGCGGGCCTGATTTGCATCGAGCCCGCTTTCTTTATATCAAAATTACTAGTATCTATCGATCTTAATAGCTTCTGGCTGGTTTGCCAAATTTGCTTTTGTAGCCAGCGCCGCCGCCAGTACTTTTCTTAGCAGCACCTCCGCCATCTTTTCCTTTGTAATGTCCTCCACCGAATGATTTCTCTTTGCGAGGGCCTCTATTGAAATCACCACCGCGTTCGCGGAAATGTGTTCTTGGAGCCGGTTCGAAAGTTCTTTCGTGCGTTTGGTGCATATCCGGATTTGGATTCAGATTTGCTGGCCACAGTTCTCTCAACAGAGCGATTGCCACTTGTTTTGGCGACAAACCTTGTTGACAGTATTCAGTAATCATTTTGTCAAACAAGTCCAAATCACCAGCATTTGTATGCGAAGCAATTTTTGTGTAGAATTTCTCCTTCACAGTCTGGATCCTGTCTTTAGCAGCAGGCACTGGTCTTTTTGGAATCGGTTGTTTTGAAAAACGCTCGATATCCTGTAGACGCAAACGGTCATTTCTGCCCGTGATAAAGCTAACTGCAATACCTTCACGACCTGCGCGACCTGTACGGCCGATACGGTGTACATAGTACTCAGCATCATAAGGGATGTCAAAATTGAATACTGCATCAACATTGGGTACATCAATTCCCCTAGCAGCAACATCTGTTGCTACCATGATATTGATATCTCCTTTGCGGAATGAAGCCAATACGCTATTGCGTTGGTTTTGGCTCAAATCTCCGTGAATTGCTTCTGCTTTGTGGCCAAGTTCCTTCAACATCTCAACGACTTCATCAGCACGAACCTTCATGTTGGTGAAGACCATTGCTTGTTTGATATCGAATGTGTCCATCACTGCTGAGATCAACTCCGGTTTTTGTTGCACCGTGGTATCGTAGCAAAACTGCTCGATTGTCGCTGCTGCCAATTTTTCGGTGGTAACTTTTACCAGGACAGGATTCGTTTGGAATTGGTTGGCGATATCCAAAATTGCTTTTGGCATCGTAGCTGAAAACAAAACAGTTTGTTTTTCTGCTGGTGTGTTTTTCAATATGGTTTCGATGTCCTCGCGGAATCCCATATTCAACATCTCATCGGCCTCATCCAAAACAACCATTTGCAGATCATTTAGTTTCAAAGAGCCACGATCAAGGTGATCGATGATCCTACCGGGAGTACCGACGACGATCTGAACACCTTTTTTGAGGGCTTTGATTTGGTTGACGATAGATTCGCCACCATATACAGGTAGTACGAATACGCCTTTTTTGTGTTTGGCCAATTTGATCAACTCATTGGACACTTGCAAAGACAATTCGCGGGTTGGGCACAGGACCAATGCAGTGACGTGGCTTTCCCAGCCCATCAATCGCTCGATCATTGGGATTCCGAATGCTGCAGTCTTACCGGTACCGGTTTGTGCCTGGCCGATAACGTCGTTACCGCCCAAAATGTGTGGAATGGCTTCTGCCTGGATTGGCGAAGCGAATTCGAAGCCCATCTCCTCGACGGCTTGCATGATTTCTGCACTCAATGGCAGAGATGAAAAAGGAACTTTAGTCATGTAAAAACAAAAAGCAAGTACCTGATCTGAGCGCATGGTCATGCCCTAATCAGATGGTGAATAAATAACGGATGCAATTTGTCCCGCTAAAACCCACCGCAGTTGCCTGCTTTTTCCATGTTTGAGTGGATTGATGCCGGATGGTTGATCCTGACGAACCGGTGATTTGAGCCGGTCTTTAAGCGTTGGCAAACGATGCCTGAGCGCTTATTTTTAAATCGGACACAAAGATATAAATGTTTTATCAAAAAAACAAGAGCCCGAAAGATATTATTTTGTTTTGTTTATAAGTATCGCCTTTCGCAGAATAAAATCCCGCTGGCAGGAGTGCCGTTTGAAATCAATATCTTGTCCTCATGTTACAAGTAGTCTGTGCTTTGATCGAGCGTGATGGCAAGGTATTACTGGCGCAACGCAGTGCCAGCATGCGTCATCCCGGACTCTGGGAATTCCCCGGCGGCAAGCTGGAAGGGTCAGAAAGCCCTGAGCAATGCCTGCTTCGCGAAATCAAAGAAGAGTTAGGCATCGCGATTGCAATCATCCAACCATTGCCCGCTCTCAACTTTCAGTATCCTGGTGAACAGCCATTTGTCTTAATCCCATTCATAGCATATATCCTTTCCGGTGAAATCTCGTTAACCGAGCACAGCGCTGTTGTTTGGGTACTGCCCGACCAACTATTGGATTGGCCATTGGTGGCTGCGGATGTGGGGGTGGCTAAATGTTTGATGAGTCGATGAGTTGAAAAAGTCGCTTAGCTCCGATGAGCTGTTTAGTCGCTTAGTCGTTTAGTTGTTTAGTTGTTTAGCCGAATCAATCGATTAGCTCCGCTTAGTCGATTAGTTGAAAAAGTCGCTTCGCTCCGATGATCTGATGATTTGATGATTTGTAGAGCCGCGATTAATCGCGTCTACCCTGCGGTGTTAGCAACGGTACTACCCACCCTCTAAATTCACCCATCTTCCGCAAAAGCAAACTAAGACCATGTCAACATATGGAATTCTAGAATTTCTGCCTCTCTTATATTAGGATGCTTTTATTAACTACAGGGAAAGCCTATTAAGATAGGTTAGGGATTTTCGCCGGTCAAATCGAAATAGGATTGGATAGGGCGCTAGATTGAGCTTTTCAGGGATAAAACCTTGCGCACCAATTTGGAACGAGCCGATGGCGATTGATCTCATATCTGGATGATCCATCGGAGGAGGGGATTAGAGCCCCAGGGCTAAGGCACTGCGCACCAATTTGGAACGAGCCGATGGCGATTGATCCATTTTTTGGCGACATATCTAGCTAGGGGATTAGCGCCCCAGGGATAAAACCTTGGGCAACAATTTGGAGCGCACCGATGACGATTGATCTAACAGTTGGCGGCAAATACCGGAAGGGGGACTAGCGCCCAAGGGCCATGACCCCGGGCAAGAATTTGGAAGGAGCTGATGGCTCTCTTGTGGACCT
>JBDSUZ010000355.1:0-29501 GCA_039927395.1 Saprospiraceae bacterium
TAAAGTATCATGATTTTTCTAGGCCCTGCCCTTATGCCTGCGATAGGAATTCAGAAGTAGGTCCTAAACTGGGCAATGAAGAGCCACCGCCAACTCCTTCCAGTGGGAATTCCTCATCTTCTGGGACTTCCCATTAGGTCTAGACATTTAGTAAGTTCTAGATGTCTCTGGTGCAGCATTTGAGTGGCCTTGATCGTAGTTTCGCGAAAATCGTGAGTCTCGACATCTTTGAAGGACGCTTAGGATTCTAAGGACACGAACCGTAGCTTTGGATAGTGTCCATTATTGACAGTCAATTCCAGCACCCAGCATTCTTTTTTTGAAGATTCATTTGTATCGCAGGCCCTTCGACTCCCTGAAAAATTCTTATTGCACCATCGGTATTATGAGGTGAAGTGATCACCCTTCGGCTCCGCTCAGGGACCGTATTTTATTTTTAAAGAAAGCGCGTGGAAAATCAAATCTGATCTTCCACGCGCTCTGATAAAACAAGCTGATCCTGTGGCTGTGAGGAGTCCAAGCCTGTTGATTTCGATCGATTTCTCTTTGAAACAGAGGCTGGGTTTTTTACATTTTACATTTTACATTTCACATTTCACATCTCACATTTCACATTTCACATCTTACATTTCACATTTCAAATGTTCCTTGTCCCTACTCAATATAATACCAACACCATCGTCCTCTTCGTCCATTTCTCAGTAAACGAATAAAGGATTTGTCCATGTCCAGACTGTAGGGTTTCAGCATATTGGATGTAGTAATTGCCTGCTTGAGGGAGAGGATCGTATTGCATAATTTGGTGATTAGCGGTGCTTAAGTAGTATGGAATCTGGTATGGTAGGATAGGAGGAATATCCTTGGCGGCTTGGTAAAATTGCTGCTTAAAAAGTCCAAATTTTGCCTCCCAGTTGTCTGGTTCGCCAGTCAGGTGAATAGGTTTATTTCCTGTGATTTGCAATATTTTATTGGTGATTTCGCGATACACCATGTGATCGTTGTGCAATTGCTGATAAGGCATTCCCCAGATATTATAGCCGATTCGCGCTAGCAAGAGAATGCCAATTGTGAGGTAAATTGCTTTTTTGGAAATGTATTTGGATTGATAAACCCAATATGCTGTTAGTAAAGTCAAAGCTGGTAGAAATGGGTATAAATATCTTGGTCCAGATTTTGGCGAAATCCAATAAACCCAAATATTGACCGCAATAAAAATCAAAGCGAATTTCAAGAGCGGATTACCATCAATTTTCAATGAATCCCTTTTGAAAAATCTGGTGAATAAGATCAAGGACCAAGGCGCAACAAAGAGCAATAATTTGAGGGGAAATAAGGTCATTTGCTTTAGGACTGCCAACCAGTCTTTTTGAAATGCAGACTTTTCTGTAGCCTCTCCAACTAAATTGGAAAGGTAAAAGCCTACATCCTCATATCGACCATATTGATAGAAATATAGTGCGGGAATTCCGAAGCCTATGAGGATGCCTAAGAAATGCCAAGGGGACCAAAAATACTTCAATTTGCGCTCAAAACTTAGGTAAGCAATCAAGGTAAATCCAAGAAACAAAACTGCAGGTAGCCCTTTTGTGAGCATGCCAATGGCAAGAAGAAGGTAAACAATCGGAAAGAAAAAAGCTGGTTTTTGGCGCTGCACACCGATGAATAGGACTGAAGCCTGCAGCCAAACAATCAGCATGAAAAACAAGTCGATTTCTCCAGCATTTACGCTGCCGTAGAGCAACATATCGCCGCTCGCTAGTATCATAAATGCTGCAATCCACGCCAATTGCTTGTCGAAATATTTGCGCAGGAAAAAAAATTGGAATATAGCCAAAGCAAAAATCGACAAAAGCCCAGGTAAGCGTATAACCCATTCCTGGGAGGAATTGAATATCCATATGAATGCCGCAAGTATCCAATTGTATAGCGGAGGCTTGTTGTAATACGGCCAACCGTTAATCGTGGGCACTATCCAGTCTTTGCGCAATAGCATTTCCAAAGCCACGATTGCCCTCCTAGGTTCCTCAGCGCGCAATTCCAGGATGTTCATTCCCGTAAAGAATGCCAATAATGCAAGTATGAGCAATAAGATATGGGTCCGCCTTTGGTTCAAAACCTTGATTTGCTCAAAGGTACAATATATTGAAAGGAGCTAGGTCCCAGTTAGGCTGCTGTGTGACCTACAAACTTAAGCGTCGAATTTTGCCTCCAAAGCAACTTGAGTTTGGAAGCTCTGCACTTATTTACCTATTTTGGCTTTAGATAAAATCTGCTCTCCTATGTCAAGACGTCATTCCTTCATCATACTTACACTTTTGTTTTTCCTTTGGGGATTCATCACCGTGTTGAATGACATCCTGATTCCTTATTTGAAGAAGGTATTTGAGCTTAGCTATTTTCAGGCAAATTTGGTGCAGTTTGCATTTTTTGGGGCCTATTTTATTGGCAGTCTACTCTACTTTATTTATTCTGTCAAGCAAGGAGATCCTATTAGTAAGATTGGATACAAAAATGGAATTGTCATTGGCCTGGTGATTTCGTCAATTGCCTGTGCCTTATTTTATCCCGCAGCATCCTATCATTCCTATCCTTTCTTTTTGAGCGCTCTATTTCTCCTGGGCATTGGATTTACGCTATTGCAAATAGCTGCAAACCCCTATGTCGCTGTTCTTGGAACCCCTGAAACAGCATCTAGTAGATTGAATTTATCGCAGGCATTTAATTCCTTTGGGACAACCATCGGTCCGGTCATTGGCGGATATCTAATTTTCAAATATTTCATCACACCTGGCAGCATCAGTGCAGAAGCAGTTCAGGTGCCATATTTAGCCTTGGCCATAATCTTGGCTTTGCTCGCCATTTTCTTCAAATTAATTCCCCTACCGGAAATCAAAGGAGAAGAAGCGATTGAGCGCAAAGCAGGTGCATTGCAGCATAGTAATCTGGTGTTTGGAGCCATCGCCATATTTTGCTACGTCGGTGCTGAAGTGTCGATTGGATCCAATTTGGTATCCTTCATGCATTTACCAGAAATTGCGGGCTTAGCCGAAGGGGACGCATCAAAATATCTGGCTTACTACTGGGGAGGAGCGATGATTGGGCGGTTTATGGGAGCAATTTCCTTGAGCCAATTGTCAGCGCTACAAAAGCAGATTTACATGTTGCTTGCGGCAGGAGCGGCATTTCTATTGATCTATCTTATTACCGGCATACCGATCGCCCAAACTTGGTACTTTCTTTTGTTCTTGGGCCTAAATTATGTCGTATTCTTATTTGGCAAAGGACTGCCTGCACGCACTTTGGCTTTATTTGCAGCAACTGCTATTGTATTATTATGCGCAGGTATGCTTACTGATGGTATTTGGGCGCTGTGGGCATTGTTGGCCATTGGATTGTTCAACTCGATCATGTGGTCCAATATTTTCACGCTATCTATCCATGGCTTGGGCTCGTACACTTCTCAGGGGTCTTCGCTGTTGGTAATGATGATTTTGGGCGGAGCCCTGTTGCCTCCATTGCAAGGTCTACTCGCGGATTCATGGGGAGTGCATCATTCCTTCGTTCTCGCGATACTGTGCTATGCTTATCTCTTTTTCTTTGGAGCAAAAGGGTATTTGCCTAAAATGAGGGGCAAAAGGCAGGTAGAGATTCAAGCCCCAATCCACTAATCAGCATCTAGATGGCTCGAATCCTTGCGATCGATTATGGGAAGAAACGAACGGGAATTGCTGTGACAGATCCTCTTCAGATAATTGCAACCGGTCTCGAAACGGTACCTACTGAAAATCTGATTACATGGCTGCAGGCTTATGTGAAAGCTGAGGAAGTAGAAAGAATCATAGTAGGAGATCCAAAGCATCCGGATGGAAATCCAGCGCAACTTGCTCCTGAAATACATCTCTTGGCTGCAAGGATGGCCAAGCTTTGGCCTTCAATTCCAATCATATTGCACGACGAGTCTTACAGTTCTGTGAGAGCCAAGGAATTGATCCTGCAAAGTGGGGCGAAGCAAAAAAAGCGTCGAGACAAGGCTCTTGTTGACAAGATTGCCGCTTTGGTGATTCTTCAGGACTACCTTGGATATTGACCTCTGCGCTCGAAGTTTCCAATTATAGGAGGAATATTTACCTTTGTGGATCGAATGATCTGAATTACTTATGATTTTACCAATATACCTATACGGTCAGCCCGTGCTGAAGAAAGTGGCTGCGCCTATTGATGCAACTTATCCCGATTTGGATCAATTGATTCAAAATATGTATGATACGATGTACGCAGCACACGGTGTTGGCCTTGCCGCTCCGCAAATTGGACTCTCCATACGACTATTTGTCTTGGACACAGTACAACTAGAGCGCGATGAAAAGCCGGGCTTCAAGGGCATCAAAATGGCCTTGATCAATGCTGAAATGTTGCACGAAATTGGAGATATCTGGGCATTTGAGGAAGGTTGCCTAAGTATCCCCAATATTCGCGGAGATGTCGAGCGCCCCCCAGCTATCAGGATTCGATTTCTAGATACAGACTTTAAGGGACATGAACTCACATTTGAGGGAATGAATGCCAGAGTCATCCAACACGAATACGATCATATCGAAGGCAAGCTATTTGTGGAGAAACTAAAGCCCCTCAAACGCAGGTTGATCAACCGCCGACTTGATGCAATTAAGAAGGGAGAAATGGAAGCTGATTACAAAGTAAAAGTGCAAAGACCCAAGGCCTAATGCCCAACGCAGGCGTACTTACGATTTGCGAATTAAAACTAATCCATCTCGTAAGGGCAATTGGAGGCATTTCACGCGTGAGTCTTTTGCTATCTTTTGATTGAAGCTATCAATCGTTTCAGCGTCTGTGTCGCCTATTGGCGATAGGACCCTTCCTTTCCACAATATATTGTCGATAAATATCCAGCCATCATCGGACAGACGGGACAAACAATACTCGTAATACCATTCGTTGTCCTTCTTAGCGGCATCGATGAATACAAGATCAAATGGCTCCTCAATCGAAGGCAGGCCCTCTTTGGCATCTTGGATATATAGCTTTAGCTGTGAGGCTCGCGGACTCATCTCAAAATATTTCCTAATAAGTGATTCACGCTCAGGATTGATTTCGAAGGTATGAATGAGTCCATCTTCTCTCAATCCCTCTGCCAGACAATGCGTTGCGTAGCCGGTAAATGTTCCGATTTCGACGATAGTCTTAGGCTTTATCATAATGCTCATCATGGCCAATAATCGTCCTTGAAATGCACCGCTCAACATATTTGGCGACATCGTCTTCAAATGCGTTTCTCTCTCCAAGGCATCCAATAATGCGTCAGGGGCACTGGAATGGGTGAGGACGTAGTTCATTATACTATCAGAAATCATGCTGCAAGATATGTTTAGTGTGAAGAGTTTAGTGTTTAGAGTGTAGGGTTTGTAAAATAGAAAAAAATAGTATGTATAGAGTATTGAA
The DNA here is from genome assembly GCA_039927395.1 of Saprospiraceae bacterium. Lineage (GTDB taxonomy): Bacteria > Bacteroidota > Bacteroidia > Chitinophagales > Saprospiraceae > JBDSUZ01. The sequence goes on from JBDSUZ010000355.1 coordinate 5,461, forward strand.
AATGAGGTATATACATACTAACAATATAATACCTTTGTTCTATTAACAAAAGCAAGCCCAGGCTGGCACAGTTTTTTCTTACTAATACATTAGAAAAAATCTTTATATGAAAACTGCAATTTTTGCATTTTTGTTTCTGGGCTTGAGCGTTTCGATGCTAGCTCAGAATGATGCGGGATCATCCCGTATAACGGATAAGAACGGGATAAGCTGGATGACTTATGTCGGTACGCACCGGTTTGCCAAGCAATTTGAATTTTATACTGAGCTATCCTTGCGGCGAGGCGACGGTTTGCAGAAAAATCAGCAGACGATCTTACGATTGGGAGGTAACTGGAGACCTGTACCGAATTTGCTTTTCCACTTGGGATATGCCAATGCACGCTTTGGCAATATTGGAGATTATCCTGAATATCCTGTCAATGGTGGTCTCAAGGAGAATAGAGTATATGAGCAGGTCAACTATCGCACGATGATTGATTTCCTTGAGATTCAGCATCGTTTCAGATTGGAGCAGCGCTGGATGCAGGAAACTCCTGCCTATGGCAAAGGAAACTCACCTGAAGGCTTCTATCAGAATCGCGCGCGCTACATGTTTCGTTTGAATTGCCCTATTTCTGGCAAGACAATCGATGATGGTGAATTCTACGTATCAGCCTGGGATGAGTTTATGTTAAATTTTGGTCCCAATGTAGAGAGCAATTTTTTTGATCAAAATCGCCTTGGATTATTGGTAGGATATCGCTTTCACAAGGATTTCATGATTGAAGCCGGATATATTAACCAATTGCTAGAACAAGGAACATTGGTGCAAAACAAACCTGTGTATCAGATCAACCAAGGATTAATTACAAGTATTACCTACAATTTTGACTTCAGAGATTAATGCCCAAGCACTTCAAGACAGGCTATGAAATCGAGGTGATTCATAACTTTTGAGAAGATTGAAGGGGATTTTTTAGGACCGGCCTTTTGCAGATAATGTGTAAGGCCGGTTTTATTTTGCCGGGAAATAAAAAACCTCTTGCAGCATGGCTGCAAGAGGTTCTGAATTGTAACCCTTTAATTTGTTACTTCTTTTTCCAACTCAGCTTGTTGACTTTGCGACCGATGCTACGGCCAAAATCAACACCAGTCTCAGAATCCATTCTAAAATGCACCCCTAACCAGATTCTTGAGGTAGAATTTTCTGTTGCCATATCACTTAGTGAATTAAATGTCCGTGGTCTACCAATAAATTCAGTGCGATTCAAATGGCATTTGTCGCTCAAAGTGATATCATTTCCAAACACAGAAGCAATTGTCTCCGCAGCAGCTCCACCCATGGTTGAGTGTCCTGATGGATATGCAGGGAATGGTGGAGTAATGTTTGAAGTATGTGTATACGGATCTACCAAGGTGGTTGTCCAATTGGCGTCAATTTCGCGATTGATAAATGTTATCGGGCGCTCAACATTGTAATAGTATTTGGAATACCAACATCCTACAACAGCATCAGCAAGAGCCATACCTGTCTTTGCATAACATTCCAAAGCTTTGTCCAAGCTAGCGTCCTGACCCTCGATAACTTGGCTGGCGATTGCAATCCAACGAGAAGCTGGGGAAAAGGTCAGGTCGACCAAATCATCGCTCCAAAATTCAGCAATCCATCGCAGTTCATATGCTTGTGCAGGATTACAATTGTTGAACGTTTCTATTGCTTGTGCGTAAAATGCCGATTTAGGATCTTTGCTGAAAGGGATAGGCGCTTTGCACAATCTCTCAGATTTGTCGATGGCAAACGGCCGGACATCTCCCCAATAAGAGAATGTAGGTTGTGCTGGACCAGGGCTTGTCATTTTATATTTGCCGTCTTCGTTGTTCCAGTGGCTTTGCCAGTCATAGGTACCAAAAGGATCTTTGTAAGCATCATGTCCAACTACATCAGTTGTTTCCCAAGCCCAGAATGCGTCCGCAACGCTTTTTCCATACTCTTTGGAACGAAGCATTACATCATCAGAAATATCCTGCGCTTGCTGATAGTCCAGCGTTTTCTCCAATGCGGTCATCTTTTCTAGCAAATCCGGTGCTGCAGTTGGGAAGAATCTTGGCATCATATCTGCGTAGATCGCATTGATCACTGTCGGCCAATGGTATTCTTTGCCACTTTGTGTTTTTGGAACATTCAATCCTGGATATCTGCTCACTTGAGACTGATACTCGGGCATGCCACTGATACAGCCTTCATACGCTGCTAAACCTAAATAACCCAATGCTCTTGGAGCTGGTGTTGGGCGGTAGCCTTTAGCATAACGATCTACTTCGAGGAACATATTATTCCAGGCAATAGGCACATCTGAATTGAAATTTTTTACAAGGCCAGAATTAATATCGACGGTCTCTGTTTCTGGACCGCATGCATTAAGACTTGTGATTAGGAGGAGGATGGCAAAGAATTTTGCCATTGGTACAAGTTGCTTCATAGCTTAAGTATAAAGATTTAGTTTTGGTAATGCAATAATACGATGATTTTCGCTATTTGGCCCAATTTGTCAACCTCTTCTGTTCATGAGCCAATGAATTCAATGCGGCAAAGCCCTTTTCATAGCACGAACAATTTTTGATTATTCGCGATGATCTCAAGGCTATGCTGGAATCTAACAACATAAATGATCAAGTCATTGAATTAAAGGAGGCTCCACTTTTCTGAAAAGGTAAAGCAAAATCAAATGTCGAAAACGGCATCAAAACAAAAAGCCCCCAAATTTTTCCGAGGGCTTTTGTTATTCATTGATATTGTCAACGATTATCTTTTCTTCCAATTCAGTTTGGTGACTTTGCGACCGATTGTGCGGCCAAAGTCAAGTCCTGCCTCTGAGTCCATACGGAAATGTACACCTAACCAAATACGTGAAATCGCATTTTCAGTGGCCATGTCACCAATAGATTCAAATGTCCTTGGAGTACCAATGAAATCAGTACGACCTTGATGGCAGATATCTGTCATCTCATAGTTCGATCCGAATATGCTTTCAATTGCTACAGCTCCAGCTCCCCCCATCATTGAGTGGCCAGAAGGATATGCAGGAAATGGAGGGGTGAATCCTTTATCGCCAGTGATCGGATTATCGAGCGTGCTGGTCCAGTTGTTATCAATCAATCGGCGAATGTAATTATCTGGACGTTCGATGTTCCAATAATATTTGGAATACCAACATGCAACAACCGCATCTGATAATGCCATACCCGTCTTGGCATAACATTCAAGAGCTATATCTAGGCTTGCCTTTTCATTGATTATTGCTTGTGAAGCGATTGCAATCCAACGTGGGCCAGGGCTAAATGTCAGGTCGACTAGATCATCAGACCAGAATTCACCGATCCACTTAAGTTCGTAAGTCTGAGCAGGATTTGAATTGTTGTATACTTCAATTGCCTGAGCGTAAAATGCTGATTTAGAATCTTCACTGTATGGGATAGGAGGCTTGCATAGTCTCTCTCCTTTTGTAATCACGAAAGTGCGCACATCTCCCCAGTATGGATACATTGGTTTGCCAGGACCTGGAGTAGTTGGTTGCCATCTTCCTGGTACTCCATCATAGGCAGCTTCCCAGTTATAATTGCCCCATGGATCTTTATATGCATCATGTCCGACAATGTCAGTTTTTTCCCATTCCGAAAATGCCTCTCCAACTTGCTTGCCATATTCCTGTGAACGCAGGTAGACATCGGCATCCACCTGACCTTGATATTTGGCATTCAAAGTATTTTCGACTGAAGTCATTTTCAATTGCAGATCTTCTGTAGCTGTGGAGAAGAATCTTGGCATCATCAATCCATATACGGCATTTACCACGGTAGGCCAGTGATATTGTTTTCCGCTCTCAACTTTCGGAACAGAAAGTCCTGGGTAGAGGGATGCCATAGAATTGTTGTCCGGCATACCTGTCACACAAGCTTCGTATGTTGCAAGTCCCATATAAGCTAAGGAACGGGGAGCAGGGCAGGGACGATAGCCAGTAGCATAACGCTCTACTTGAAGATAAACGTCGTTCCATGCAAGAGAAGCTTCAGAGTCGTAATTTTTAACAAGCGAGTTGTCAACTATTGTCTTATCCTCATCGCGATCTCCACATCCATTAATCAAGATGATCACTGAAAATAGAAACGCAAGCTTCAGGAGTCTAAAAAGTTGCATAGATCAAAGGGTTTAATGTTCAATTCAGGTCAAAATTACCATTTTTCCTTGCACTCTTGCAAGCACTTGATAAGCGCCCTAACCATTTTTGCTCTGGTAATATTTTGTTTCAATGATAGTATCGTGAAAATGTAACTTAAAATATTGATTATTAAATAAGTATGTATTCGAAAAAAAATATATTCAAAATTTAATTTTGCAAAGTTTTTTCAAAAAATATTCCAGCTGACTTTACAATTTCATGACAAAGGCAGAAATAACCAAAGTTCTATAGAGTGGAAATTTGATGTTGAACATTTGTATCTGCTTTGTTGGGTCCCATCGATTGCTTTGTCTGGTAAATCATGATTAAAGCTAGTGGCGCAATATAGTCACCCATTCGCTCAATCGTCTCAAATATGTCGCGGGGTAGCCCAACGATGGGAAATAGAGCCTCTGTTGCCAATTTGTAGAAAAGTACAAACCAAAGCAATCCAGGAGTCCTTGGCCTAAGTAGTACAATGCTGCCAAGGAGCATTTCCCAGATTCCAAAGAGGTGATACTGTGCTGGATCTAAATTGAGACCAATGCCGTTCAAATTGCGCAATAAACCTTTATGCTGCATGAAAAATGCCAAGCCACCATGACCAGCAAGCAGACAGAAAATGCTGATTCGCAGGATCCATTCCATGATCCTTGTATTTGCTAAATCCAATTTGGGCAATACCAATATTTCCTTCCAAAATGATGAGCGAGCAGTAGGAACGCCAATCAGAAAGAGCAATGCCAAGGGAACTCCAAAGTTGCCAGCTCTTTCAAAAAATTCTGACATGCCTAGGCCGGAGCTAGGGCGCAGGCAAGCTGTAAAAGCAGTCCAGACGAATGCCCAGATTACTAGGGCCCTATTGGGTCTGAAGAAAATGACTAGTCCCAACAAGATATCGCAGGTACCGATTACGGGCATCATCAGATTTGAGGCTTCCGGACTAAAGTAGAAGATCTCTAGAAATCGCACCCATTCTTTCTTTTGCATCAAACCCCAGAATCCGTGACCCACATAACAGCCCATGACACCAAGTCGCAGCAAAAAGTATAGCCGTGATTCGATGCTCTGGGTCTTGTCCCAGGGATTGACCCATATTGATATAGAACTGATAGCCAAGGTTGAAGATGTTGCTTGAGGCTACAAATATCTTATTAATTTGAAAAATAGGATGAGTCTTAAGTGTTTATTAAGTCGAAGGCGTACTGATGTATAAATATTGGGACGAAAAATATTTGCCGAAGGGCTTGAAATAAATTTGCATTTTTGATTCTAAATGATATATATTTGATATCAAATTAATATCATGTCAAACAATTTACAAGAAAAGGTATTGAAGCCAACATCCGGATGGATGATGCTCCTCCTAATGCTTATCACCCTATCTGCTGCGATTTTTTGTATTTTCTACAATCCGATCGTCGCAGCCGCTTTAGTCGTTATTACCATTCTGATAATGCCTGGATTTGCAGCTATCGAGCCCAACAATTCTCGCGTTTACACATTGTTTGGTGATTACAAAGGCAGTGCCAAGGATCCTGGCTTCTTTTGGTTAAATCCTTTCTACGGTCGCCGATCCATAACCTTGCGGGCAAGAAATCTGGAGTCAGCTCAGCTCAAAGTAAACGACAAAATGGGCAACCCGATCATCATTGGTGCCATCGTCGTTTGGCGTGTGAGAGATACATTTAAAGCTGCCTTTGAGGTCGAAGCTTATGAAAAATTTGTCTCTATGCAAAGTGAGGCTGCTGTGCGTAAATTGGCCGGTATGTACGCCTATGACAACATTGAAGATGAGCATGCCGCCCATACTTTGCGTTCTAGCGCCGAAGAGGTCAACCACCAGATGGAGGCTGAAATCTCAGAAAGGCTAACGATGGCGGGAATCCAAGTGATTGAGGCAAGAATCAGTCATTTATCATATGCATCTGAAATAGCAGGAGCCATGCTTCAACGTCAACAAGCCTCTGCTGTAGTAGCTGCCCGTTCCAAAATTGTCGAAGGCGCCGTGGGAATGGTAGAAATGGCATTGGAGCAACTTAGTGCGAAGAATATTGTGCACCTAGACGATGACAAAAAGGCAGCGATGGTCAGCAACTTAATGGTTGTTCTTTGTTCTGAAAAGGCGGCTTCACCTGTGCTAAATGCCGGTACACTTCATCAATAATCTCATGTCGGAATTCAAGGAAACACAAAGATTTAAGTTCATCCTCTTGCCGATCATTTTGCTTCATGCAGGTATCGGGCTTTTGTTGGCAAATGACCTGTACAAGCAACTGTATTTGGGTCAGATCGATGCCAAAAAACCAATGAGCGATGAAGGACTGATATTGACCGCTGTATTCCTCAATGTCTTGATGTTACTGGTCGAGTGGCTATTCTCAAAGGCCAAGCTTGAGATAAGGATCGATAATTTGGGATTGTATTACAAGTATTTTCCCTTCATACGTGCTTGGAAGAGTTTGGATCATCGTGATATTGAATCTTTTGAAGTTGGGAAATACAATGCACTCATGGACTATGGAGGATGGGGCTATCGAAGGGGAGGCAAGAAAATGGGGCTTTGCCTAAATGTTTGGGGCAATCAAGGATTGAAATTGCAGTTGACAAATGGCAAGAAATTGCTTCTTGGCACTCAAGAGCCTGCTAAATTGGCGGTGGCCATGAATCAAATGATGAACAAAACTACTTATGGCGCCTAAGAAGAATTTTGTCCTTCGCTTGTCAGCAGAAACCTATGAAGCACTTGAGAAATGGGCTGCTGATGATTTCAGGAGTGTCAATGGCCAACTTGAATGGGTCATCGATCAGGCATTGGAAAAAGCAAAGAGGAAGGTAAAATCAAGCCCCGCAACTCCCTCGCAAGGCAAGGAAATGAAAGGAGGAACTACTGAATAGTTTCTGGCTTCTTTGGCAATCGAGCAAAGATCCTAGCAATAAAAAATCCGGCAATTAGATGCCAGATTCCCCACCACGCTGCAACCAGCATCATACCACCCAATCCGCCGAAAAAAGTAATGATCAGGAACAATCCCAGTCCTGAGTTATGCACCCCTGATTCGATGGTCAACGCCTTAGTATCTTCAAGTGGCAAGCGAAATAGCTTGCCCGCCGAAAATCCTAGCAAGAAAGCCATCGTGTTTTGGATCAGCACTATCCAAAATATGATTTTCAAATAATCTCCGAGGTAATTTCTATTTCCCCAAATGGCTACAAAGACAAATCCGAAAAACAAAACCAATGAGATCTTGGAAAGGTAAGATTGAAGCCATTCCGAGAAGCCCGGTTTCGTTCTTTTGAGATACATCCCAAGAAATAGTGGGACGAGTATGATGAGCGTTAGCACTTTCACGACATCGAGCACATTTAACTTCAAAGTCTGCATCATGCTGGCCGTTTCGGGCAAAAAACCAGACCAAAAAGAGAAGGCAAAAGGCGTAAATACTATTGCAACCAGCGTGGTAGTGGAAGTCATCAATATGGAAAGCGCAGCATTGCCTTTTGCCAGGTATACCATGTAGTTTGACAAATTTCCACCGGGACAAACCGCCACAAGAAGCATTCCCAATGCTATCGATGGAGCCGGCTGGATTAGGTGAATTAAAATCACACTTAGTGCAGGCAAAATCAACAATTGAAAGGAAATCCCAACGATGAAGGATTTAGGCTTTTTCAATATCCTTTTGAAGTCCTTGATGTCAATGTCGAGTGCAACATTGAACATCAAAATGCCAAGTACGATGTTCAATATCCACAATTGATCTCCGCTGAATGCAATCTTTATTTGGTCAATATCTGTGGGGCTCATAGGAGTATTTGTACGAGCAAGATACACGCTAAAGCCAAAACTTTAGCCCAGCGATATGGAATTGAGCGATTTTTTGCTCTCTTAGATTGTCATAAGTCAAATGCTTTCCTTATCTCTGCTGCAATGGACAAAAATCAGGCGCTTGCGCACCATTTCTATCAACAAATTATTCGTTTACAAGAGCGAGACCCCTCAGATCAGCTTGGTCAAATGTCGGGCATATACCAGTTATTTGACCAAATTGTCCAGGAAATCACCTCTCATCAGGGCATCAATTTTCACACGCTATTTAGCCGAATATCATTTGCTGCGCATCATTTCAAATGGACAAATGAACTGCGATACGCTGCACAGGTTTTTAGGAAAAAGGGACTACTTGAAAAGGCAGATGCAGCTTCAAACCCTACAGAGACCAAGGCACTTATTGAATTGGGCATTTTGGTTGCTGTCAATGTTGTTTCCAGCTCAGTAGGCGTAGAAATTCCAGAATCGATAGCCTCATTTGTAAAGGACCTTCCATGGCCAGACCGGCCTGAGGGGCAAACTCAACAACATTTGCCGGAGCTCAGAGTTTTCGCAATCGAAGATCTGCCACTGAGCAATGAACTATTGGCTGAAGACCCGCAGAATCCAGGTATCATTATTAGGATCCAATACGGAATGCCCGATCGAAATGCGCATTTTGATGAATCAATTGAGCTAATTAGGGAGGTTTTTGGATTTCCCATCACCTTACAACTTATTGATGTAGTCGTGCGAGATGAGGTATTTTATGAGCCTCGTATCATTGTTATTCAACCCGATCATTTGATCGATGTTACTGCGATCGCAGAATGTTTTAGCGCGGAATATGCGGATCCCCGGACTCATATTTTGAAAAAATACCTTCCTCAGGAAGTGCGATCGCCTCTAGTAATCGGAAATCTAGTTAACTGGATTTTGGACAAGCTACTTAGCGAAGAGGATATGACTTGGCAACAACTCAAGCTTGAAATGTTCAGGACAAATCCACTTGGCCTATCGGTCCTGCCTGAAGATCAATTGATTGTGATGATGCAAAAACTCCAGGCACACTATGTGCATTTGGTGCAAGTGATCATGGTTCAGTTTCCCAATTTGAGAATTGAACCCAAACACTGCCTTTTGGAGCCCTCCTTTTTGTCCGCTTCATATGGAATCCAAGGTCGATTGGATGTATTTCATTTCTCACCCGATCGACCGCAGGAAGCAGCAATTATTGAACTCAAATCAGGTTCAACATACAAGGTCAATCAATATGGACTCAATCGCAATCATTACATACAGACTATGTTGTATGATTTGCTGATTCAGTCAGCTTTCAAAGGGTCAGTAAAACCCAGCAATTATATCCTTTACAGTGCTCTGGAAATTGATCAATTGAAGTTCGCCCCTGTGCTCAAGACTGAACAGGAAGAGGCGATCAATATGCGCAATCGGGTCCTGGCACTGGAATATCAACTTGGCAGTATTAGGTCTCAATCTTCATTTGCAGAAAGCGTGATTGGATCTTTAAATCTCGCTTCAATGCCATTTTTGAAGGGCTTTCAATCCCGTGATGTTCAGGCTTTTGAAGAGAGAATGCTGCGACTTAATGACATCGAAAGGGCTTATTTTTTGGCATTTGCTGGATTCATTGCCAGGGAGCAAAATATCGCCAAAGTCGGCAGACAAGGATTCGACACCGTAAATGGGCAAGCGGCATTGTGGTTGGAAGATCCGCTCGAAAAGGAACAACAATTCAAGATATTGCGTCATCTCGAATTGACTGAACACTCATGCGATCAAGTTACACCAATCGTTATTTTGAAAAGACCTGATGGAGGAAGCAAGCTGGCTAACTTCCGTGTAGGTGATGTGGTAATATTGTACAGATCGATAAAAGAACAAAGACCAATCGAAGGACAAATTCACCGTAGTTCGATTATAAGTATAAATAATGAACGGGTTGAACTTCGTTTGCGCGCTCCGCAATTGCATCGCGAGGTATTTGATGCGCCTGGGTTGTGGAATATTGAGCCTGATTCCGTTGATAGTAGTTTCATCTCATTGAGTAGAGGACTTTATGGATTGATTTTGGCCCCAAAGGCAATGAGGGAGTTATTGTTGACACAGAGAGCTCCGGCAATTCCGCAGCCAACTGTCCCGATACAGGCAGATAAAATGACAATCCAGCAGCAGCAAGTTTTATCAAATATGTTAGCTGCGCCTGAATATTTTCTATTGTGGGGGCCTCCAGGTACAGGCAAGACCTCGGTCATGCTCAAAGAGGCTATACGTTGGATATTGGATCATACAAACGAGCGCATTTTATTGCTCGCATACACCAATCGGGCGGTTGATGAAATGTGTGAGGCTATCGAGAGCATAGGGCCAAATATTAGGGAAAATTATTTCCGAATTGGAAGCCGATATGGTACTGATCCTGGGTATAGAGAGCAATTACTTGATAACAAAATTGAAGGAATCAGCAAGCGCCGAGATTTGATTCAACTTATCGAAAATCATAGAATTATCGTTGGGACAATCGCTTCTGTGAGCGGCAAACCAGAGCTCTTTGAACTCTTAAATTTTGATCGAGTGATCATAGACGAAGCTTCGCAAATATTGGAGCCGGTATTAGTTGGTCTACTGCCAAAAGTCAAGCGATTTATCCTCATTGGAGATCATAGACAGTTGCCTGCGGTGGTGGCACAGCATCCTGATCAGTCAAAAGTTGAAGACCCGAAATTGAACAAGCTGGGGCTAAAAGACATGCGGGATTCTTTATTTGAGCGATTGTACGCTCGATGTCGGGAGGAAAAATGGAATTGGGCATATGCTCAATTGGAAATGCAGGGCAGGATGCACGAAGATCTTATGTCATTTCCTAGCGCTGCATTTTATGAAGGCAATCTCAGCATTTTACCCGCTCAGGAAAATGAAGAACATTTTCAGAAAAAAGCACTTGACATTGAAGGAATGATAGAAGAAAATTGGAAGAACAAATTGCTAACACAACGCAATGTTTTTATCCCCCAGATTCCACAGCAGAGTACGCATAAAACCAATCTTGAAGAGGCAGCAATGGTTGTGGATATCATTGAGTTTTTTAAGGATAAATATGAGAGGGAAGGCCGCCAATGGAATTCGCAGACGCTTGGAGTGATTACTCCATTCAGAGCTCAAATCGCTGCAATTCAACATTTGGTTGATACAAGAGGATTGAAAGATCTCGCATTGACTGTTGATACAGTTGAGCGCTATCAGGGCGGGGCAAGAGATATCATTTTGATGAGCCTTTGTGCCAATTCTCCCGCCCATCTTCGATCCATTGTTTCCTTATCTTCTGACGGAATTGATCGCAAACTGAATGTTGCCCTCACAAGAGGGCGAAACCACATGATCTTGATAGGTAATCCTGAGATACTAAACAAGAATGCAGTTTATCAAGATTGGATTGTTCGATATGGGATCAGTTTAGATGATAAATAGGGGCAATTTGGTAAATTTGAAATATTGAGTATACCTGAGCAAACCCTAGTAGCCATGACAGCTAAACCCGCAAAAACAACTGAAAACTCAAATTCAGTCGGTGAATTTTTAGATCAAGTGCAAGATTCAGAACAAGTAAAGGATTCGGCCGCTCTTATACAGATCATGAGGCATGAGTCTGGTTATGAAGCTAAGATGTGGGGCCCAGCAATTGTCGGATTTGGATCTTACCATTTCAAGTACGACAGCGGAAGAGAAGGCGATGCTCCTTTGATTGCTTTTTCTCCCCGTAAAGCGGCAATTTCACTTTATCTCTCCTCAAGCTTTGAGGGCAGAGAGGAATTGCTCAAGATTTTGGGAAAACATAAATCTGCCAAATCATGTGTTTACGTCAAACGATTGGCCGATATTGACGAAAGTATTCTCAGAGAGATGATCAGAGGGTCTTTGAAATATACTCGAGAAAAGCATGCGAAGGGGGATCTGAACAAAAATGATACTTGTTGAAACGAAGCGTCAATCCACACTGTTATTTATTCCCCTCCTTTTGATGACCATTCAACAGAATCTTGATAGAACTTTCGCCCCATAAGCCAGATGATGGAAGGAACTCCTTTTTTGTTATTGTAACTCTGCAGCAATATTTTATGTTCTTATTAGGATTGATAAATTGAAAAATGCCTTTGATCGTAATTGCCCGCTGGCGGTTGCTATCATTTGAAGACTTATAAATCTACATCATCCAATCATCAAATTATGAGTACGAACCCAAAGATTGAAATTGTAAAAAATTCGGATAACAACACAATTATTGTATCAAGAGAATATGATGCTTCTGTTGAAAGTCTATGGAAGGCTTGGACAGAGTCCGAGCTATTAGACCAATGGTGGGCTCCGAAGCCATATAGGGCAGAGACAAAAACCTTCAATTTTGAAGTAGATGGTTTTTGGCTTTATGCAATGGTGGGACCCGAAAATGATTATATGTGGGCTAAAACTGAATTCAAGTCTATCAAGCCTAAATCAAATTTTCAGTACGTTGATATGTTTTGCAACGATCAAGGCAAGCGCAATACTGATTTGCCTAGTTTGAATTGGAATAATGATTTCCTAAGTATCGAGGATGGTTCTAAGGTGCATGTGACGATAACTTTTGCATCAAATGAGGACATGCAAAAAATTCTAAAAATGGGATTTGAGGATGGTTTTACTAAGGGATTACAGAACCTTGAAGATTTGTTAGCAAGCAAGTAGGCATAATTTTATGATATCGAGGACTACCAGAGTAGTCTCCGTCAGATTTGGGCCAGCTTTTTCTGCCCCAAATTTTGGTGGAGTGTAACAGAGAGATTGTCGATTTTAATTGACGTTTGGGAGAGAAAATTGCATTTAGATCCCAAATTGAAAATTGAATACTCCCGATGAACCAAATAATGAATAAATTAGGTGGCTTAAACTCCAAATAATCTAGCATCTCAATTGGAAACGAATCTAAAAGGTCACTTTCTTAATCTATATCATATGGCGATTTCAGACGCAGAGGTTGATACCCGCGAACTGGAGATGCTTTATTTGATTGGCGAGGAGAAGGGAGTTTCAAGATCTGAGATCGATGAAGTAGTGATACGACCAGACACCGTTAAGTTTGTGGCGCCATCAAATGTTCTTGAGAAAATTGAGAGTCTCTATGACTTTGCCCGAATAGCATGGGTCGATGGCAGGGTCGACGAAAACGAGGAGCGTGTCTTACACATGTTTTGCTCAAAATTTGGGTTTGAAAAGGATAATATTCCCACTATTGTTCAGTTCTTATTAGACGAAGCACAGAAAGAAACCTCCAAGGAGGAAATATTCAAAATTGTGTCAGAAAACCTCTAAGGACATGGATCTATCAAAAATCAGAAAGGGACTATTCTCTCTAAAGGCAGATGTAAATGAAGAGGCTGCAGTATCCGTTCGCAGCCCTACGCAATTTAGTAATTCCGAGGCGGAAAAGCTCACCTATGCCGATTATGGTTTCCAGCAAGCAGGTCGACTGGGTGGTTCTGTACCTGGACTGAGAGTTTGTTTGCAGAAGATTTATTTTGGCTTTAAGCAAGAAATCAAAGACGATTCTGTCAAGCAAGAAGTTTTGAGAAAACCGGTAAAAGTCAAAATTGAAGAATACAAAGGCGACAACGATCGCCTGGAGCGCAAAATTGAAAAGGTAAAGTCTGAATATCTGCCAAGAGGTAGACAAAAACTAGAGTCATTAAAGGTGGAATTGTCAAATATCAAGAAGAATCCACATGAGGTAACAGGTGATGATGCAGGCAAGGCGAGCTTTTTTATCGGTGGAATAATCTTGCTTTTCCTTACTATCTATCTCTTTATTTTTTACAGCTCTGCTTCCTATTCAGCTTTTTTCAAAGCTTTTTCCTTAAATGAAATTGGAGTTGCAAATTCGATATTCGATCCGAAAGCATTGTCAAATGCAATGCGTGATGGGGTGACTGAACTCACATTAATACTAACAATTCCATTTGTATTTCTGGGCTTGGGTTATTTGATTCACAAATTTCAGCAGCAGAAAGATTTTAAGAAATTTTTCAAAATTGGAATGCTGATCCTTATAACCTTTACGTTTGATTGCATTCTGGCTTATGAGATAACTGAAAAGATCTACAACATCAAGAAGGAAAATAGCTTTAATGAAATTCCCAATTATACAGTTTCTATGGCATTTCAAGCAATTGACTTTTGGCTCATAATATTTGCCGGCTTTGTTGTATATATTATTTGGGGTTTTGTGTTTGATTTTGTGATGGAATCATATGCCAAGATGGACAAAGTCAAAGTGGCTATTCAGGAAAAAGAGAAGCAAATTGCTGATGCTGAAATTGAGCTCAAGGAATTTGACGAACAAATTGACAAGATGATTCATGTGATCGATGAAAATTGTAAAGAAGTAAACAAATTGCATAAGACATTGGAAGGCACTATTGTTCCGCGAGAATTTGAGCATGATATATTTAGTTTCCTCACTGGTTGGATGGCATGGATGAAGCAAAGTGGCAAAATGCATCATGAACTGGAGGAAGCTGATAAGCTCACGCATGAATTCGTAAGCGCGACTCTATACAATTTCGAACCACTCAATACTCCTTCATTATGAAGCAGTTGTTAGTTATATTTTTGCTTTCACTCTATTGCGTGGGCTGTGGTTCAGATTCTGATTCAAAATCAAAACTCCAACCGGCATCAGGACAAAAGTCCGAACGCGCAATAGCGGCTCAACTCAATATTACAGTCTTACTGGACTTATCAGATCGCATTAGCACAAAGAAGAATCCTGAGAAGCCGGAGCATTTCCAAAGGGATATCGCGGTGATAGAGCACCTGTCCAAGATATTTGTGAAGGACATGGAGAAGCGCGGCACATTTATGTCAAAAGGTAAGATAAAAGTGATCTTTAGCCCGAAGCCGCAAGATCCGAATATCAATCTTTTTGCAGAGAAATTGTCGGTCGATTTGTCGAGTATGGATGTAAAGCAAAAGAAGGAAATTCATGACCATATTGTCGCAACTTTTGCCGAAAATCTAAATAAGATTTATGCAGCAACAATTGCTGAAAGCAAATGGATAGGCTCTGATATCTGGCGGTTTTTTAAGAATGATGTAAAGGATTATTGCATTGAGCGCGATTCAAATTATCGCAATATTCTGGTAATTCTGACCGATGGATATATCTATCATGAAGACTCAAAAGACAAAATGGGCAATCGATTTGCTTATCTGCTGCCGGAAAATATCAACTCCTTGGGGCTGCGAAACAATTCGGAATGGGAGAAGGTCATTGCGGACAAAGATTTTGGATTAATAGCCAAGAGGAATGACTTACAGAACCTCGAGGTGTTAGTGCTGGAAGTCTCACCTTCTCGCAATTATAAGAATGACGAAGATGTCATCAAGGCCGTGCTCGCCAAATGGTTTCAAGAAATGAAGGTCAAGCGCTTTGGTATCTATAATTCAGATCTTCCGGAATATACTAAGCAGAGAGTCAATGATTTTATAGCAGAATAATGGAGCTGTTCAATCTTAAAATAAAGTGAATATTTTGGTCAATGTATTAATTATCGATGATGAAGAAAAACTTAGGAGTTTGCTCGCGAGGATCATACATCTGGAAGGTTTTGAAGTCATCCAGGCTGGAGACTTCAAAGCGGGGATGAAAAAACTGGAGCAGAATGACATAGATATTGTCCTTTGTGATGTAAAGTTACCAGATGGCAATGGAGTGGAGTTTGCCAAGAGAATTAAGGATAAATATCCCTTGGTTGAAATTATTCTGCTGACCGCCTATGGAAATATCTCTGATGGTGTGCAGGCCATCAAAAATGGGGCATTTGATTATATCACAAAAGGCGATGACAACACGAGGATTGTGCCATTGCTCTACCAAGCCAAGGCAAAAGTGCAATTGGCCAAGCGTGTATATCAGCTCGAAAAGCAATTGGGCGAAAAGCACTCCTTAGATAATATCGGCAGTAAATCCAAAAGTATTCAAAAAGCAATAGCACTTGCAAAGAAGGTCGCTGAAACCGATACTTCAGTTCTGTTGACTGGTGAAACGGGAACCGGGAAGGAAGTCTTTGCACAGGCAATTCATCAGGAAGGGAATAGGAGAAATCAAAATTTCGTTGCAATTAATTGCTCCGCGTTTGGCAAAGATCTCTTGGAAAGTCAAATGTTTGGGCATACGATTGGAGCATTTACAGGTGCCAGCACTGCCAAGAAAGGAGTGTTTGAGGAAGCAAACCACGGTACGATTTTCCTTGACGAAATCGGAGAAATGGCATTGGACCTGCAGGCAAAGCTATTGAGAGTGCTTGAGACTGGTGAATTTCTGAAGGTTGGAGAAAGCAAAGCAACCAAAGTCGATGTGAGAATAATTGCAGCAACTAACAGGGATTTACAAGAAGAAATAGAGGAAGGTCGTTTCCGTGAGGATTTATTTTATCGCATTTCTGTATTTCAAATTCAACTACCCTCGTTAAGTGAACGTTTGGTAGATATTGAGGATTTGGCTTTCCAATTCTTAAAGGTATTTTCAAATAATACAAAGAAAAGGATAGAACAGATCTCGCCTGATTTTCTGGAGGCGCTAAAGCAACACAAATGGAAAGGGAATATTCGAGAGTTAAAAAACGTAATTGAACGAAGTGTCATCCTAAGCACTTCGAATGTCCTTTTATTGGAAACTCTTCCTGCCGAATTTTGGAGTCTGACATCGACAGATAAAAGCAGACAATTATCAGCATTTGATTTGGAGAGTGCCGAAAAAATACATATACAGAAAGTCCTAAACTATACAAACGGCAACAAAACCAAAGCTGCCGAACTACTCAATATTGCTATAACCACGCTTTATAGAAAATTGGAAGCTTACAAAATCAGCTGATACCATAGCAAAATGATAGTGTTGACCATGCTAAAACGATATGATTTTTAGCTGCTGAAATCCTGAAATATTCATAAATCCTTGAATGATAAAGAATTGTGGTGGCCGTGCCAGAATTGGTCTGTGTATTGCAGTGCATTGATCATAAATCAAAATTCTTTCAAGATGGTAAAGCATATTTCCAAGAGCCTCTATAGGCGTTTGCAGAAGTTGGCTGAGATTACAAATGTATTCATTGAGATGGGACGGATGGACAGGGCGAGCAAATGCCTGATTATCGCAGAACAACTATTCGTAGCCGGTAATATGGCGATGAAGAATATCATCTCCAATGTGTATGTATTTTCCGTGTCCGCTTACATGGAGGCAAGTCATATTGATGTTCAGATCTTAATGCCGGTAAATCTCAATCTGGCATATTATCAACAAGTAAATGCATCAGGAGTATGACAACGGTAATTCTAATTATCACAGGGCTATTGGCTTTTGCCCTCTTCTATAAGGCCATTAAATGGTTTGAAAATATCTAACTCAATGACAGCTCTATTCATCATCGCAATAGGAGTATTCTTCTACATCTGTTACGTACTCCTAAAACCTGAAAAATTCTAAAAGTGGAGTTGCAAAAGAAAAGAGAGTTATTGATGCAAATCTTGATTTATTGTTTCTCTATTTCAATGATTTACATCGTTTATCTCAAAGTTAAATTCTTTTTGAACTTCTAACATTAACATTATGAACACAGAAATACTTGGCGCAATCCTGATGTATGTAGTAGTGCTTGCATTGGCTATTCCATTGGGACGATATATTGGTAAGGTTTTCAATTATGAGAACACCTGGCTCGATAGGATTTTTGATCCGCTTGACAAACTTTTTTTCAAACTCAGCGGAATAGACCCCAGTAAAGAAATGAACTGGAAGCAGCACTTAGGGGCTTTGCTCACTATCAATGCCGTATGGTTTATCATTTCCATGTTGGTGCTTACCAATATGAGTTGGCTCCCACTAAACCCTGATGTCAATCCAAACATGAGTGGTGATTTAGCCTTTAATACAGCAGTTAGTTTTGTCACCAATACCAACCTGCAACACTATTCAGGCGAAAGCGGCCTATCATATTTCGGACAATTGATATTGATGCTTTGGCAGTTTATCAGCGCTGGAACAGGAATTGCCATTTGCGCAGTCGTGTTTTTAGCCATGAAAGAAAAGACAAGCCAAACCCTTGGCAATTTCTATTCTTTCTTTGTTAGAGCAAATACTCGTATTCTTTTCCCTTTAGCACTGGTTGTGGCGTTGCTTTTGGTATTCAATAGCACACCAATGACTTTTGAAGGTAAAGACACCGTTATCTCCTTACAAGGAGATACAGTGCAAGTAAGCCAAGGCCCAGTTGCAGCTTTTGTAGCCATTAAACAATTAGGGACAAATGGAGGTGGGTTTTACGGACCTAACTCTGCCAACCCTATGGAGAACCCAAGCTACTTCACAAATATCGTTGAAACTGTTTCCATTTTTCTGATCCCAATTGCGATGGTATTTGCAATGGGTTATGTATTGAGAAGGAGAAGATTGGCCTTAACAGTTTTTGGGGTAATGACTTTAGGCTTTTTGCTTCTATGGATTCCTTCTATTATCAATGAAATGAATGGAAATCCTGCTATTTCTCACATGGGAATTGCTCAAAACTTAGGAAGCATGGAAGGCAAGGAGGTTCGTTTCGGGCCAGCCGCATCCGCCACGTGGGCTACTTTCACAACTTGTACCAGCAATGGCTCTGTAAATGCCATGCATGATAGTATGACTCCCCTAACAGGTATGACTACAATGCTAGGTATGATGATAAATTCTTTCTATGGCGGTGTAGGTGTAGGTTTCCTGAATTTCTATATTTTCATCATCCTGGCAGTATTTATCAGTGGTTTGATGGTGGGACGAACGCCTGAGTTTTTGGGTAAGAAGGTAGAAGCAAAGGAAATGAAAATCGCAATGGTCATTGCCTTGCTACATCCTTTCTTAATACTTGTTGGTACAGCTATAGCAAGCTACTTGTATGCTGGAAATCCAACTGAATATACAGGTTGGTTAGCGAATCCCGGATACCACGGTTTCAGTGAAATGCTGTATGAATTCACCTCATCGAGCGCTAACAATGGCAGTGGGTTTGAAGGCTTGGGCGACAATACTCCGTTTTGGAATATTGCTTGTGGACTGGTAATGCTCATGGCTCGATATCTACCAATTATTGGCCCAGTTGCAATCGCAGGAATATTAGCGAGTAAGAAATATATACCTGAAAGCAACGGTACATTGAAAACTGACACCTCCACATTTGGCTTGATGGTGTTTGCTGTGATTGCTATTGTGGCTGCACTTTCCTTCTTTCCTGCTTTGACACTGGGGCCAATAGCAGAGTATTTTTCTTTGAGTAAATTGTAAGAAGGGTAAGAAGTAAAAAGTAAAAAGTCACATTTCCTTTCACATCTCACATCTGACATTTCATCTCACATTTCACGTTCAAAAATCTCACAACATTTAACATAAAATCAATGAGTTCCTCTAAAAATACATCCTTGTTTCAAAAAGACCTAATGCAAGAAGCATTAAAGCAATCTTTTGTGAAACTAAATCCTAGGATAATGTACCGCAATCCGGTAATGTTTACAGTAGAAATCTGCACTGCTGTTATGTTCTTTGTTTGTCTTTGGATATTATCAGGAAATAGCTCGCAAGGCAGTTTTACCTATAATATTATCGTGTTCCTTGTCTTGCTATTAACATTGCTCTTTGCCAATTTTGCCGAAGGCATTGCCGAAGCAAGGGGTAAAGCTCAAGCCGACAGTTTGCGCAAAACAAGAGAAGAAACACCTGCTAAAAAAGTTACTGCAATTGGTAGATTCCATAGTGATGAAGTACAGATAATACCATCGTCACAACTACGAAAAGGAGATTTGTTCTTTTGCGAAGCAGGCGACCTAATACCCTCTGATGGCGAGATTGTAGAAGGATTAGCAACCATCGACGAAAGTGCAATTACCGGGGAATCTGCGCCGGTATTTCGTGAAGTAGGTGGAGACAAAAGTTCAGTAACAGGTGGCACGAAAGTGTTATCGGATAGAATAACTGTAAAAGTTACCACCGAGCAAGGCGAGAGCTTCATGGATAAAATGATAGCATTAGTAGAGGGTGCAAGCCGACAAAAAACGCCTAATGAAATTGCTTTAACAATTCTGCTAGCGGGTTTCACCTTGGTGTTTATCATTGTTGCCGTGACACTAAAACCATTTGCCGACTATGCAAATACCCCCATCACCATTGCAGCATTTATTTCATTGTTTGTTTGCTTAATTCCAACGACCATTGGTGGTTTGCTATCTGCTATTGGTATTGCAGGAATGGACAGAGCATTACGGGCAAACGTAATTACCAAAAGTGGAAAAGCAGTTGAAACAGCCGGTGATATAGATGTTTTACTTTTAGATAAAACAGGAACAATTACGATAGGCAATAGAAAGGCGACCCATTTTTATCCTGCCAATGGAATTGATGAAAAGCATTTTATCAAATGTACTGTGCTTAGTTCAATGAGTGATGAAACACCGGAAGGGAAATCAATTATTGAATTGGCAAATGTAAATCCCTTACATTTCAAAACAGAGAATCCACGGTTCATCAAATTTACCGCCGAAACTAGGAGTAGCGGGATCGATTTTGAAAACACACGGATACGAAAGGGAGCATCTGATGCCATTAGGAGTTTATGCGAACAAGCTGGAAATAGTTTCCCAGTTGAAACGGCTGAAAGGGTTAGAATTATAGCTAGTAATGGAGGTACGCCTTTAGTAGTTTCAGAAAATGAAAAAGTGCTCGGTGTGATTGAATTACAAGATATCATCAAACCTGGTATACAAGAACGATTCGAACGCCTACGAAAAATGGGCATCAAAACCGTAATGGTAACGGGCGACAATCCTCTAACAGCTAAATTTATAGCCGAAAAAGCCGGGGTTGATGACTTCATAGCCGAAGCTAAACCCGAAGACAAGATGAACTATATCAAGAAGGAACAGGCAGCAGGGCGCTTGGTCGCAATGATGGGTGATGGGACCAATGATGCACCAGCCCTTGCACAGGCAGATGTAGGCGTAGCAATGAATAGTGGTACTCAAGCTGCTAAAGAAGCAGGAAATATGGTGGACCTTGATAATGACCCCACCAAACTCATTGAGATTGTGGAAATTGGAAAGCAACTGTTAATGACCAGAGGAACACTCACCACCTTTAGTATCGCCAATGATGTAGCAAAATACTTTGCTATTATTCCAGCATTATTTATTGTGGCAATACCTGCATTACAAGGACTTAACATCATGAATCTGCATAGCCCTGAAAGCGCAATTCTTTCAGCTGTCATCTTTAATGCAATTATCATTCCACTGCTTATTCCTTTGGCTCTAAAGGGTGTCGCATACAAACCTATCGGGGCAAGTGCATTGCTTCGTAGAAACCTGTTTATCTACGGTCTGGGCGGTGTAATTGTGCCATTTATTGGCATTAAGCTCATTGACCTTTTTGTTTCATTATTCATCTAAAACTCACGTACAATGAAAAATAACTTACTTCAAGCCATAAGACTAACTCTGGTGTGTTTGGTATTCTTCTGTGGCATTTACACACTAATTGTATTGGGTGTCTCTAAGCTAATGCCGAGCAGTTGGACCTTCTCAAAGGATAAATCAGGATTTTACCAAAATGTTGGGCAAAACTTCAGCGACGATAAATACTTCAATTCTCGTCCATCGGCTGTTGGATACAATGCTGCTGGTTCTGGCGGCAGCAATAAAGGTCCTAGCAACCCCGATTATCTAGCCGAAGTACAGGGGAGAATTGACTCATTCCTCGTTCACAATCCTGGAATCGAAAAATCAGAAATTCCATCTGATTTAGTCACAGCTAGTGGCAGTGGTTTGGACCCTAATATCTCTGTGGAAGCTGCCCAAGTGCAAGCAAAACGTATTTCTAAAATTCGCAAGCTCAGCGAGCAAATTGTGCAACAACTGATTGAACAACAAACCGAAAAGCCTTTGCTTGGATTATTTGGTACTGAAAAAATAAACGTACTAAGACTAAACCTCGCTTTGGACAATCTTAAAAACTAAATGCAACATGAAAAAAATACTGCTCTTCGCAATATTATGTGCTTCCATAAGCTGTTTTGCTCAAACAGACAGCACACAAAACCCACTGAGAATAAGTGGCTATATCGAAACCTATTATGCCTATGATTTCGGTAACCCATCAGACCACAATCGACCTGGGTTTCTCTATTCCTCCAATAGACACAATGAACTAAATCTCAACTTGGGGCTTATAAAAGCAACCTATCAAACTGAAAAAGTAAGAGGCAATTTCGGTATTATGGCTGGTACTTATCCAAATGCTAACCTTGCGTCAGAGCCAGGTGTTTTAAAGAACATTTTTGAGGCCAATGCTGGAGTAAAAATATCTAAAACGAAAAACATTTGGATCGATGCGGGCATTTTTGCATCTCATATAGGCTTCGAAAGCGCTATTGGAAAAGATTGTTGGAACTTAAGTCGCAGTATTTTGGCAGAAAATTCGCCATACTATGAGAGTGGTGCAAAAATCTCTTATACAAGTGATAACGGGAAATGGTTTGTGAGTGGTTTAATCCTAAACGGTTGGCAAAGAATTCAGCGAGTAAATGGAAATAATACGCCAGCCTTTGGTCATCAACTTACCTTTAAGCCAAATTCCAGAGTCACCCTCAACAGCAGTTCATTTGTCGGCAGCGACTCAGCTGACAGCACGAGGCAAATGAGATACTTTCATAATTTCTATGGTCAATTTCAATTACACGAAAAATTTGGCTTGATCCTAGGGTTTGATATTGGAGCCCAGCAGAGTAGCAAAAATAACAGCGACTACAATACTTGGTACACTCCGGTAATAATTGCAAAATATTCGCTCACGGACAAATTGAGTCTTGCCGCCAGAGCGGAGTATTACAACGATGCAAATGGAGTAATAATTGGAACAGGAACTCTCAATGGCTTTAAGACTTACGGATATTCTTTGAACTTTGACTACCTCATTCGTGAAAATGTATTGTGGCGAATAGAAGGAAGAGGATTTAGCAGTAAGGATAATATATTTACATTGGACAACAAAGCAAGCACACAAAACTATTTTGTAACAACCGCTTTGGCCATTTCTTTCTAGATGACAGACAAGGACAAAACTGTTCAGCACTTTCTTGATCTAATAAAAAAATCGAGGCGTGGCAAGTTTAAAATCTACATCGGCATGAGTGCCGGTGTAGGTAAAACTTATCGTATGCTTCAAGAAGCACATAGCTTACTGAAAAATGGCATTGATGTCAAAATTGGCTATGTAGAAACCCACAATAGAAAAGAAACCCACGAATTACTGAGTGGCTTGCCTGTTGTACCTAGAAGAAAATTGTTTTATAAAGGTAAGGAGTTGGAGGAAATGGATGTTCACGGCATTATTTATTTGCACCCTGAAGTGGTTGTGGTGGATGAATTGGCGCATACCAATATTGAAGGAAGCAAAAATGAAAAGCGATGGCAGGATGTTATGGATATTCTTTCTGCAGGTATCAATGTGATTTCTGCTGTAAACATTCAGCATATTGAAAGCCTGAACGAAGAGATCAAGAACATAACTGGGATTGAAGTTAAGGAGCGAATTCCAGATAGCGTATTAGCTCAAGCCGATGAAGTGGTAAATATTGACCTAACAGCTGATGAACTAATTGCTCGACTGAAAGAAGGAAAAATTTATCAGGCAGAGAAAATTGATACTGCTCTAAAAAATTTCTTTCAGAGTGAACACATTCTTCAACTTCGAGAGTTGGCTTTAAAGGAAGTAGCATCGCAGGTTGAACGGAAAGTGGAAACCGAAGTAAGTAGACCCAATGTCTTAAAACACGAGCGCTTTCTAGCATGCATAAGTACTAATGATAGGACCGCAAAAACAGTTATTAGAAAAACAGCTAGATTAGCTAACTACTATCACAGTAAATGGTATGTGCTGTATGTGCAAACTCCAAAGG